>JAPSLC010000060.1 GCA_031181345.1 Cupriavidus sp.
CACGCCACGAATTCATCACCGTGGAGCACCTGCTGTTGGCGTTGCTGGACAACCCGACCGCAGCGGAAGTTCTGCGCGCCTGCGCGGCCAATATCGAGGACCTGCGCACCAGCCTGAAGAATTTCATTGTCGACAACACCCCCGTCGTGCCTGGTACCGACGAGGTGGACACGCAGCCGACGCTCGGCTTTCAGCGCGTGATTCAGCGCGCGATCATGCATGTCCAGTCGACCTCCAACGGCAAGAAGGAAGTCACCGGCGCCAACGTGCTGGTGGCCATCTTCGGCGAGAAGGATTCGCACGCGGTCTACTACCTGCAGCAGCAGGGCGTGACGCGCCTGGACGTCGTCAACTTCATCAGCCACGGCATCCGCAAGGATCAGTCCGAGCCGGCCAAGCATGGCGAGGCCGGAGCCGAGGGCGAGGGCGGCGACGGCAAGGAAAGCCCGCTGGAGCAGTACACCCAGAACATGAACGTGCTGGCCAAGGCCGGCAAGATCGATCCGCTGATCGGCCGCGAGAGCGAAGTCGAGCGCGTGGTGCAGGTCCTGTGCCGCCGGCGCAAGAACAATCCGCTGCTGGTCGGCGAGGCCGGCGTCGGCAAGACCGCGATCGCCGAAGGCCTGGCCTGGCGGATCACCAAGAACGAGGTGCCCGACATCCTCGAGAAGGCGGTCGTCTACTCGCTGGACATGGGCGCGCTGCTGGCCGGCACCAAGTATCGCGGCGACTTCGAGCAGCGGCTCAAGGGCGTGCTCAAATCGCTGAAGGACAACCCGAACGCGATCCTGTTCATCGACGAGATCCACACGCTGATCGGCGCGGGCGCTGCGTCGGGCGGCACGCTGGACGCCAGCAACCTGCTGAAGCCGGCGCTGTCGTCGGGCCAGCTCAAGTGCATCGGCGCAACGACGTTCACCGAATATCGTGGCATCTTCGAGAAGGATGCGGCGCTTTCGCGGCGCTTCCAGAAGATCGACGTGGTCGAGCCCTCGGTTGACCAGACCGTGCAGATCCTGCGCGGCCTGAAGTCGCGCTTCGAGGAGCACCACGGCGTCAAGTACGCGTCGGCGGCGCTGACCGCGGCGGCCGAGCTGTCGGCGCGCTTCATCACCGACCGTCATCTGCCCGACAAGGCGATCGATGTGATCGATGAAGCAGGGGCCGCGCAGCGGATCCTGCCGAAGTCGAAGCAGAAGAAGACCATCGGCAAGGGCGAAATCGAGGACATCGTCTCGCGCATCGCCCGCATCCCGCCGCAGAGCGTCAACCAGGACGACCGCAGCAAGCTGCAGACGCTGGACCGCGATCTGAAGTCGGTGGTGTTCGGCCAGGATCCGGCGATCGAGGCGCTTGCCTCGGCGATCAAGATGTCGCGCGCCGGCCTGGGCAAGACCGACAAGCCGATCGGCTCCTTCCTGTTCTCGGGCCCGACCGGTGTCGGCAAGACCGAAGTGGCGAAGCAGCTGGCCTTCATCATGGGCATCGAGCTGCTCCGCTTCGATATGTCGGAGTACATGGAACGTCACGCGGTCAGCCGCCTGATCGGCGCGCCACCGGGCTACGTGGGCTTCGACCAGGGCGGTCTGCTGACCGAGGCAGTGACGAAGAAGCCGCATTGCGTGCTGCTGCTGGACGAGATCGAAAAGGCGCATCCGGACATCTTCAACATCCTGCTGCAGGTGATGGACCACGGTGCGCTGACCGACAACAACGGCCGGCGCGCGGACTTCCGCAACGTGATCATCATCATGACGACCAACGCCGGCGCGGAAACCATGAATCGCGCGGCGATCGGCTTCACGTCCTCGCGCGAGCAGGGCGACGAGATGGCCGACATCAAGCGGATGTTCACGCCCGAGTTCCGCAACCGGCTCGACGCGATCATCAGCTTCCGTTCGCTGGACGAGGAAATCATCCTGCGTGTGGTCGACAAGTTCCTGATGCAGCTGGAAGAGCAACTGCACGAGAAGAAGGTCGAGGCCAGCTTCACCGAGAAGCTGCGCAAGTTCCTGGCGCGCAAGGGCTTCGATCCGCTGATGGGCGCGCGTCCGATGCAACGGTTGATCCAGGACATGATCCGCAAGGCCCTGGCCGACGAGTTGCTGTTCGGCCAACTGGCCTCGGGCGGCAAGGTCGTGGTCGACCTGGACGAGAAGGACCAGATCAAGCTGGAGTTCGCGGAGATCGATACCGAGCCGCCGGAGGCGCCGGAAAGCGAGCAACGCGCGGAGGCCTGATTCGTCGAGAAGGTAGGGACGTAGGGAACGTAGGGAAGGAGCGGGCGGCGGGCCGGACAGGCCCGTCACTCGCGTTCCATGCTATCCTTCGGCAAAATAGTACGGGGCGGCAGCGATGCCGCCCCTATTCATTTGGCCGCGCACGGTGCGGGCCGCCGCCTGGTGCGGCGCCGATGCCTGCCGGCAAGCTGAACGAGCCACTGATGTTTCGCCTGCGTCGTCTGATGCTGAAGTCGCTGCCGCTGGCGGCGACGTCCCCGATCCCGTTGATCGCCCACGCTCTGCCGGGCGAGTCTGCGAGCACGTACAGCGGCCACGTGGCGATGGTGCTGCCGATCCCGCCGGGCGGCAGCGGCGACGTGGTGGCGCGCCAGTTGCAGCCGGGGCTGAAGCAGGCGCTCGGCCAGCCGGTGGTGGTCGATCACCGTCCCGGCGCCGCCGGCCTGCAGGCCGCGGCTGCGGTGGCCCGGGCCAGGCCGGATGGGCAGACGCTCTTGATGGCCTTCGACAGCCTGGCCCTGCAGCCCATCGCGTACAAGCAGCTGCCGTACGACACCTTCCGCGACTTCACGCCGATCTCCCAACTGGCGCGTCATCCGCTGGTGGTGGCCGTCCATCCTTCGCTGCCCGTCGACAATATCCGTGCGCTGATCGGCCTGGCCCGGCAGCGGGACGAAGCGATCCGGGTCGCATCGCCTGGCGCCGGCAGCCTGAATCAGCTGGCCGCGCAAGCGCTGGCGAGCGAGGGCGGGGCGTCATGGCGGCACATCCCCTTCAAGGGCACGGGGCCGGCGGTGCAGGCCGTGCTGTCGGACCAGGCCGACCTGGTGCTGGCAAGCTACGCGGCCGTGCAGGCTCACCTGCAGACGCGCACGCTCAAGGCGCTGGCCGTGACCGGCGAGCGGCGCCTGGCGCAATTGCCGCAGGTGCCGACGGTCGCGGAGCAGGGCATGACGGGCTTCGAAGCCTATGGCTGGATCGGCGTGTTCGGTCCGGCCGGACTGCCGGCAGCCGTGGTCGGCCGTCTGCATGGTGCCTTGTCGAACGCGATTCGCGCACCGCGGGTCGCATCGACGCTGGCCGCGCATGGCCTCGAGCCGGTGGCCGGCACACCGGAAGCGCTGGGCCAGCTGGTCCGGCGCGAGCACGACAGGTGGCAGGCGGTTGCCCGCCATGCCAATCTTCAGTTCGAATAATCGATCCGAGATCGATCCGAACATCGACCCAACGTGACGCAAGGACAGCGGCAATGACAGCGACCATCGCAGCGCAGCGCCAGTTCGACCATGCCGTCGTGATCTGCCCCGACCTGGATGCCGCCGCGCAGACCTGGCAGCGGCTCGGCTTCACGCTGACGCCGCGGGGCTTCCATACGCTGGGCTCGCGCAACCATTGCGTGATGCTGGCTAGCGACTATCTCGAGCTGATGCATGTCGACGGCCCCAGCCAGGCGCTGCAGTACTACTGGCACAGCCAGCAGCACGGCGGGGGCTGTGCCGCGCTATCGTGCCGCAGCGACGATGCGGTGGCCGATGCCGCGGCGCTGCGCGGCGGCGGCTGGCATACCGCCGAGCCGGTCGAGTTCTCGCGTCCGGTGCGGCTGGACGATGGTTCCGAACACCCGGCCACCTTCCGCGTTACCGCGATGGACGACGCGCCCGGCGCGCGCTTCTTCCTTTGCGAGCACCGCACGCCCGAGCTGCTGTGGCGGCCGGAATGGATGACGCATGCGAACGGCGCGCAGGCGATCGGGACGATGTTCCTGGTGGTGGCGCCGTCGCTGGTCGATGCCGCCGCGCGGGCCTATGCCGAACTGATGGGCGCCGAGTTGACCCAGCTGAGCGAACACGTCTGCAGCCTGGCCGTCGGCGATGCGACGCTGGTGCTGTCGACCCCCCAGGCCCTTGCCGCGGCAACGGGCACAAGCCATATTCGCCAGGCGGTGCCTGGCTATGCCGCGATCCGGCTGCGCACCGCGTCGCTCGACCAGGCGCGCGCGCTATGGCGCGAGGCCGGCGTGCCCAGTCTCGATCTGAGCGCGACGGAGACGCTGATCCCGGCCCACGCGGCCGCGGGCGTGGCGCTGCTGTTCGAGCAGCGCTGAGGCCCGGCGGCGTTGCTGCCGGCAGTCACCCCGCTGCGCCGCCGTGATGGACGCCGGTCGAGCCGAAGCCGCCGGCGCCGCGTGCCGACTCGCTCGAGAACGCCTCCACCGTGGTGAAGACCGGGCGCAGCACCGGCACGAACATCATCTGCGCGATCCGCTCGCCCGGCTGGATCACGATCGGCTCGGAGCCCGGCGCGTTGCGGTTCCAGACGCTGACCATGATCGGGCCCTGGTAGTCGGCGTCGATCACGCCGATCGAATTGCCCAGCACCAGGCCCTTCTTGTGGCCCAGGCCCGAGCGCGGCGCGATCGTCGCCGCCATATACGGATTGCCCATATGCACCGCGATGCCGGCCGGCACCAGCTGCGCCGGCGTGCCCGGCTCGATCGTCAGCGGGGCGTCCAGGCAGGCGTGCAGGTCGATCGCGGCGGCCATGTCGCTCTGATAGCTGGGCAGGCCCCACTCGTGCAGGCGCGGGTCCAGGATCTTGATTTCGACGGTGGGATTGGGGGAAGGGGTCATCGGAGTCGGGTCGGAAGGGAGATTGTGTTCTCCCTCTCCCCCTCAGGGGGAGAGGGTTGGGGAGAGGGGGTGGTTTCAAACCACAGCGGTAATGTCACCGCCCGGTTTCCCTCTCCCCCAGCCCCCCTCCCGCAAGCGGGAGAGGGGAGAAAACCGGGGGGCGGCGAGATTCGGGAGGCTGACCAGCGCAATCAAGCGCAATCAAGCGCAATCAAGCGCCATCAAGCCCGATCAAGCCGACCAAGTCCAATCAAGGCCGTTCGACCGGCAGCCGCTCGGCGATCGCCGCCACCAGCTGCCGCGCCAGCGCCAGCTTGTCCGCCCGCGGCAGCCGCGTCGCGCCGCGCTCGTCGAACAGCACGATCTCGTTCTCGTCCAGGCCGAAGGTATGGTGGCCGATATTGCCGACCAGCAGCGGCACGCCCTTGCGGCGGCGCTTCTGCTCGCCGTACTGTTCGAGATTCTCGCTCTCCGCGGCGAAGCCCACGCAATAAGGCGCGTCGGGCCGCGCCGCCACCGTGGCCAAGATGTCCGGGTTCTGCACGAAGCGCAGCGTCGGCGTGTCGGTGTCGTTGGCCTTCTTCAGCTTCTGCTCGGACACCTCGGCCGGGCGCCAGTCCGCCACCGCCGCGACCGCGACGAAGATATCGGTGCCGCGCAGTTGCGACAGCACCGCCTCGTGCATCTGCTGCGCGCTCTGCACGTCGATGCGGGCGACCCCGCGCGGGGTGGGCAGCCCGGTCGGGCCGGCCACCAGCAGCACGTCGGCGCCGGCCTCGCGCGCCGCGCGCGCCAGCGCGAAGCCCATCTTGCCTGACGAGCGATTGGTGATGCCGCGCACCGGATCGATCGCCTCGAACGTCGGACCGGCCGTGATCAGCATCCGGCGGCCCGCCATCACCTTGGGCTGGAAGTGGGCCACGATATCGTCGAGCAGCTCCTCGGGCTCCAGCATGCGTCCATCGCCGACCTCGCCGCAGGCCTGGTCGCCGCTGCCGGGGCCGAGCACCGCGACGCCGTCGGCGCGCAGCTGCGCGATATTGCGCTGGGTCGCCGGCGCCATCCACATCTGCCGGTTCATCGCCGGCGCCACCAGCAGCGGGCAATCGCGCGCGATGCACAGCGTCGACAGCAGGTCATCGCACAGGCCATGCGCCAGCCGCGCGAGGAAGTCGGTCGAGGCGGGCGCGATCACGATCGCGTCGGCCTCGCGCGACAGGTCGATATGCGCCATGTTGTTGGCGATGCGGCCATCCCACTGCGAGGTGAACACCGGCCGCCCGGACAGCGCCTGCAACGTGACCGGCGTGATGAATTGCGTCGCCGCGTCGGTCATCACCACCTGGACAGTGGCGCCGGCCTTGGTCAGCAGCCGGACCAGCTCGGCCGACTTGTAGCAGGCGATGCCGCCGGTCAGCCCGAGTACGAGATGTTTGCCGCGCAGATCCATGGAAGGGCCTTCGATGCGAGGAAGAGGAAGTCGATGATACCGGCGCGCCGAAGCATGCGTCGAAGCTCGCGCCGCCTCAGCGCACGGCGCGTGCTTCGGCGCAGCCTCAGTGCCGGCGCACCCGCCGGAATTCGTCGACGATCAGCAGCACCGCGCCGACCGTGATCGCGCAGTCGGCGACGTTGAACGCCGGCCAGTGGTAGCCGCGCAGATGGAAGTCGAGGAAGTCGACCACATGGCCGTAGACGATGCGGTCGATCACGTTGCCGATTGCGCCGCCCAGCACCAGCGACACCGCCAGGCTGAACAGCCTCTGGCCGGCATGGCGGAACAGCAGCCAGACGATGAAGGCGCCGACCGTCAGCCCCAGCCCGGTAAAGAACCAGCGCTGCCAGCCGCCGGCGTCGGCCAGGAAGCTGAACGCGGCGCCCTTGTTGTAGACCAGCACCAGGTTGAAGAAGCCGGTGACCGGGCGCGATTCCCCATACTCGAAGCTGCGCACGATCACGATCTTGAAGAACTGGTCCAGCACCACGACCAGCGCGGCGAAGGCCAGCCACAGCAGCGGCGTACCGCTGCGGCTCTTGTTGCTCGCGGCGCGGCCGCGGGCGGTACGGGTGGTCGCGGCCATCAGGCGTGGCTCCTCGGTTCGCCGGCGCCGAACAGATTGCTGGTGCAGCGGCCGCACAGGGTCGGATGCGCGGCGTCATGGCCGACGTCCTCGCGATAGTGCCAGCAGCGTTCGCACTTGGCATGGTTGGACGGATGCACGGTCACCAGCAGGTCGCCCGCCTCGGGCGCCGGCGACACCGTCGCCGCCGACGTCAGCAGCACGAAGCGCAGATCGTCGCCGAGGCTGGAGAGCGCCTCCAGCGCCGGACCGCCGGCCTGGACCGAGACCTCGGCCTGCAGCGACGAGCCGATGCCGCCCTCGGTCCGCACCGCCTCGAGCTGCCTGGTGACCTCGGCGCGCACCGCGCGCACCGTGTGCCATTTCTGCAGCAGGTCGTCGGCCTGGTCGACCTCCGGCACCGTGTAGTAGGTGCTGGTGAAGATCGTGTCGGCATGCGCGGTGCCGTGCGCGAACACCTGCCAGGCTTCCTCGGCGGTGAACGACAGGAACGGCGCCATCCAGTGCAGCATCGCCTGCGTGATGTGGAACAGCGCGTTCTGCGCGGCGCGGCGCGCCTTCGAGTCCGGCGCGGTGGTATAGAGGCGGTCCTTCAGCACGTCCAGGTAGAAGCCGCCCAGATCCTCCGAGCAGAAGGTCTGCAGCTTGGCCACCACCGGGTGGAACTCGTAGACGTCGTAGTGCGACAGCACTTCCTTTTGCAGCTGCGCGGTCAGCGCCACGGCGTAGCGGTCGATCTCCAGCCATTCCGACGGCGGCAGGGCGTCGCGCGCGTGGTCGTAGTCGGTCAGGTTGGCCAGCAGGAAGCGCAGCGTATTGCGGATGCGGCGGTAGCCCTCGACCACGCGCTTCAGGATCTCGTCGGAGATCGACAGCTCGCCGGAGTAGTCGGTCGAGGCCACCCACAGGCGGATGATCTCCGCGCCCATCTTGTTGGCGATGTCCTGCGGCGACACGGTGTTGCCGATCGACTTCGACATCTTGCGGCCTTCGCCGTCAACGGTGAAGCCGTGCGTCAGCAGCGCCTTGTAGGGCGGCTTGCCGTACAGCATCGAGGCGGTCAGCAGCGACGAGTGGAACCAGCCGCGGTGCTGGTCCGAGCCTTCCAGATAGAGGTCGGCCAGGCGACCGTCCGGCGTATCGGCGGCGGCATCGTACAGGTCCTCGCGGTGCGAGCCCCGGATCACGGTCCAGTGCGTGGTGCCCGAGTCGAACCAGACGTCCAGCGTGTCGCGGTTCTTCTCGTACATCTGCGCGTCGGTCTCGCCGAGTTCCGTCAGGAACGCGGTGACGTCCAGCGTCTGCCAGGCCTCGATGCCGTGCTGCTCGACCCGCTTGGCCACGGCTTCGAGCAGCTGCGGCGTGCGCGGATGCAGCGCGCCGGTTTCCTTGTGGACGAAGAAGGCCATCGGCACGCCCCACTGACGCTGGCGCGACAGCGTCCAGTCCGGCCGGTTGGCGATCATGTTGTGCAGGCGCTGCTTGCCCCACGACGGGTAGAAGGCGGTCGCCTCGATGCCGGCCAGCGCGGTTTCGCGCAGCGTCGGACCGTTGTCGGCAGGCTCCACATCCATGCCGGCGAACCATTGCGAGGTGGCGCGGTAGATGATCGGCGTCTTGTGCCGCCAGCAGTGCATGTAGCTGTGCTCGTAGCGGTGCGAGTTGAACAGGTTGCCCGATGCCTTCAGCGTCTCGACGATGCGCGGATTGGCGTCCCAGATCGACAGGCCGCCGAACAGCGGCAGCCAGCTGGCGTAGACGCCGTCGCCCATCACGGGGCTCAGGATGTCCTCGTCGCGCATGCCGTGCGCCTTGCAGGACTGGAAGTCCTCGATACCGTAGGCGGGCGCCGAGTGGACGATGCCGGTGCCGGTGTCGGTGGTCACGTAGTCGCCGAGGTAGACCGGCGAGGTGCGCTCGTAGCCCGGATCCATCTTGGCCAGCGGATGGTGGAAGTGCACCTCGGTCAGCGCCGCGCCGCTGCAGGTGGCAACCACCTTGCCTTCGAGCTCGTAGGTCTTGAGCTGTTCCTCGACGCGCTCGGTGGCCAGGATCAGGAAGCCGCGCGGCGTGTCGACCAGCGCGTATTCGACCTCGGGATGCAGGTTCAGCGCCTGGTTCGACGGGATCGTCCACGGCGTGGTGGTCCAGATCACGATCCAGCCCGGCTTGGCGCTCAGCGTTTCCAGCGGCACGTGGAAGGCGCGCGCCAGCTTGTCGGTCTCGGCGAACGGGAAGCCGACATCGATCGACAGGTCGACCTTGTCCTTGTACTCGACCTCGGCCTCGGCCAGCGCCGAGCCGCAGTCGAAGCACCAGTTGACCGGCTTCAGGCCGCGGAAGACATAGCCCTTCTCGAGGATCTTGCCCAAGGCCCGGATCTCGTCCGCCTCGTTGCTGAAGTTCATCGTCAGGTAGGGGTCGTCCCAGTCGCCGAGCACGCCCAGCCGTTCGAAGTCCTTGCGCTGGCGGGCGATCTGCTCGGTCGCGTAGGCGCGCGCCTTGGCCTGGACCTCCTGCACCGGCAGGCCCTTGCCGTACTGCTTCTCGATCTGGATCTCGATCGGCATGCCGTGGCAGTCCCAGCCCGGCACGTAGACGGCGTCGAGCCCGCTCAGGCCGCGCGCCTTGATGATCATGTCCTTCAGGACCTTGTTGACGGCGTGGCCGATGTGGATGTCGCCGTTGGCATACGGGGGGCCGTCATGCAGCACGAACTTCTTCGCGCCGCGGCGCGCCGCGCGGATCGCCTGGTAGATCTTCTTTTCCTGCCACTGCTTGACCCACAGCGGTTCGCGCTTGGGCAGGTCGCCCCGCATCGGGAACGGGGTGTCGAGCAGGTTAACCGGGTATTTGCTCTTCTCGGCGCTCTTGTTCTCCGGCTTGGCGCCGGCCTTGGCTTGCTTGGTGTCGGACATGACGATTCTCAGGGCGATTCGGTGAGCGCCCGGCCCGGGCGGTGCGGGGCCGGCGCGAAAATTGGGGCTGGGTCGGCGGTGACCCGGCTGCGCGCGCGTGCGCGGCGAAAGCCGGCCGCTAGCTAATTCGGTCCGTGGCCGAGGTGGTGCGCACCGCCGGCGTGCCCGCAGTGCCCGCGGCGGCTTGTGCGTCGGGCTCGGTCATGCCGAAGAAGGCGCGTGCGTCGGCGCAGTCCTTGGCGATCGCCGCGGTCAGCGTCTCCAGCGAATCGAAACGCGCTTCGTCGCGCAGCTTCTTGATGAACTCGACGCGCACCAGCTGGCCGTAGACGCTGCGGTCGAAATCGAACAGATGGACTTCCAGCAGCACCCGTCCGGCGTCCTCGACGGTCGGGCGCACGCCGATGCTGGCCACGCCCGGCAGCGGGGTATCGGCCAGGCCGTGCACCTGTACCACGAAGATCCCGTTGACCGCCGGGCGCTTGTGCGGAATGCGCAGGTTCAGCGTCGGAAAGCCCAGGTCGCGGCCCAGCTTGCGGCCGTGGACCACATGGCCGCTGATCGCATAGCTGTGGCCGAGCAGCCGGCGCGCATGCTCGAGGTCGCCGGCGGCCAGCGCCTCGCGGACCGCCGAGCTCGAAATACGCACGCCGCCTTCCGAGACCGAGCCCATCTGCTCGACATCGAAGCCGTAGCGCTTGCCGGCCTGCTGCAGATAGGCGAAGTCGCCGGCCCGCTTGGCGCCGAAACGGAAGTCGTCGCCGACCAGCACCCAGCGCGCATGCAGCCCGTGCCACAGCACGTTCTCGACGAAGGCTTCGGGGGACTGGGCGGCAAAGTGGGCGTTGAAGTGCTCGACCACCACGCGATCGACGCCGTTGCGGCGCAGGCTTTCGAGCTTGTCGCGCAGCAGCGCGATGCGGGTCGGCGCGCGGTCCGGCGTGAAGAATTCGCGCGGGTGCGGCTCGAAGGTCATCACGCACAGCGGCAGCCCGCGCGCGTCGGCGGCCGCGCGCGCGCGCGCGAGCAGGGACTGATGGCCCCGGTGCACTCCGTCGAAATTGCCGATGGTGAGTGCGCAGGGTGCCCGGCTCTCGGCATTGGGCAGGCCGCGGAAGACTTTCACAAGGACGGCGACGATCGGTTGGGTAAAGGCAGGATTATAAAGGGAACGGGCGCTTTCCCCCCGCCTTGCGGCACAACACCGCTGCGCGCATGCCGGGTGGCCGCGGCGGCGCCACCGTTGCCCCTCCTCGAGGCCCGGTGGCGCACGACGGCGAAAGTCGGCATGATATGCCGCGTCCACATTCTCGCCGTCACTCACGCCGCTTTCCGGTGCCGACCGCCAATCTGATCGCGCTGCTCAAGCGCATCCTTCCGCCGCCCGCGCCGCCGCTGGACGCCGATACCGAGGCCAAGCTGCTGGCCGCGGTGCATCGGGTGATGCCAAGCGGCATCGTGGCGGCGCTGCTGCTGCCCGGGCTGACGGCAGTCGCCTTCTGGCACGAGGCCAGCCGCGGCGCGCTGCTCGCCTGGTGCGCGGCGATGCTGCTGCAGGCGGGCGCTTGCGCCTGGTTCTACCTGGGCTACCTGCGCGATATCCCGACGCTGAGCCGTTCGGCCCATACCCGCAAGTGGCGCGACCCGATGCGTGGCGTGGCGGTGCTGGTGGGCCTGAGCTGGGGCAGCGCGGCGCTGCTGCACCTGGTGTCCTCGTCCGCGGTGTTTTCGGGCGTGCTGCTGGTGCTGACGCTCGGTGCGCTGGCCGGCGGGGCGAGCTCGCAGGCGCCGGCGCCGGTCAACCTGCTCTATGTCGGCATTCCGATCCTGGTACCCAATCTGTTGCTGGCCGACTACGCGTTTCCCGGCCACGGCGGCTATATCCGGCTGCTGCTGATGATCTATGCGCTGATGCTGGCGCGCCATGCGCTGAACCTGCACGGCTCGCTGGTACGGGCGATCCGGCTGGAGGGCGAGAGCCGGCGGCTGGCGCGGCAGTTCCAGCAGGAGAAAGAGCGCGCCCTGCACGCCAGCGAGGAGAAATCCCGCTTCCTGGCCGCGGCGAGCCACGATCTGCGCCAGCCGGTGCACGCGCTGGTGATGCTGGTCGAGGCACTGCGCGCGCGCAACGATTCGCCGGCGCTGCGGCCGCTGGTCGAGCAGGTGGCGGCCGGCACGCAGACCATCGACCTGCTGTTCCGCTCGCTGCTGGACCTGTCCAAGCTCGAAGGCCGCAAGGTCTTGCCGACGCTCGAGCCATGCGATGTCGGCCAGCTGGTAAGAGAGGTTTGCGACCAGTTCGCCGGCGACGCGCAGGCCGCCGGGCTGCGGCTGTCGCCGCGCGTGGCCGGCGAGCTGCACGCAATGGCCGAGCCGGTGCTGCTGCGCCGGGCGCTGTTCAATCTGGTGCAGAACGCGCTGCGCTACACGCGCCAGGGCCGGGTGCTGGTCGGCGCGCGCGTGCGCGGCACGCAGGTGCGCATCGAGGTCTGGGACACCGGCGCCGGCATCCCGGCCGAGCACTTGCCCGAGATCTTTGGCCCGTACTTCCAGGTCCACAACCCGCAGCGCGATCGTTCGCACGGGCTCGGCCTCGGGCTAGCGATCTTCAAGGAGTGCGTGCGGCTGATGCGCGGGACCTACGGCGTGCGCTCGGTGCCGGGCAAGGGCTCGATGTTCTGGTTCACGCTCAATCCGGCGCCGGCCGAGTCGGTGGCGACGATCCGCGCGACGCGCCGCGACGCGGTGGCGCAGCATGCGATGCCGGACCGGCTGCGCGGCGAGGTGCTGGTGGTCGACGACGACAGCCACGTGCGCAACGCCTGGATCGCGCTGATGGAGGCCTGGGGCGTGCGGGTGTCATGCGCCGCCGATGGCGTCGAGGCCGATCGGATGTTTTCCCAAGGCCTGCGGCCCGACATCATCTTCTGCGACCTGCGGCTGCCGGGAGAGGAGAACGGCCTGGCGCTGCTCGAACGCTGGCAGCAGACCCAGCCGCAAGCGCGCAGCGCGCTGCTGACCGGCGACCTGAAGTCCGCCGCGCTGGCCGAGGCCGAGGAGGCGGGTTACTTCGTGCTGCCCAAGCCGGTCGACCCGGGTGCGTTGCGGATGCTGCTGCGGCGCTGGCTGCGGACAGCCGAAACCGCCTGAACCTGCGGGAACATGCCTGAGCCGCTCCAGGCCTCGGTCGTGCCGGCCTGGGGCCTACTGCCGCAGCCGGAACCGCTCCATGCGCGACATCACCTGCATCCGCGTGCGCACGCCCAGCCGCTGCAGGATCGCCGACACATGCTCCTTGACGGTGTTCTCCGTCAGCCCGAGCTCGCGCGCGATCACCTTGTTGGGCAGGCCTTCGAGCACCAGCGCCAGTACCGAACCCTGGCGCGGCGTCAGGCCGAGCTCGGCCGGCGTGACCGGAATGCTGTGCGTCGGGCCGAAGGCGCGCGGCTGGCCGTTCAGGGCCTCGTCGGAAGGGAAGGCGGTATCGCCGGCCAGCACGCGGCGTACCACCGCGGCAAAGGCCGGCGCGTCCAGGTGCTTGCCGACGAAGCCGAAGGCGGACAACGCGCGAGCCCGCTCGACGATCTCGGGCGTGGCCTCGGCCGACATGAAGATGAAGCGCGCGGCCGGCACGATCGACTTGAGCGTCTGCATCGCATCGAAGCCGGTGCCGTCGTTCAGCCAGATATCGAGCAGCACGATGTCGGGCCGCAGCCCGCGTTGGAGGGTATCCAGCGCCTCGGAGGCGCTCCCGGCGGCATGGACTGCAACATCGGGCATCACCTGCGCCAGGAACAGGGTGGTGCCGGACAGCGCCATGGGGTGGTCGTCGACCACCAGCAAGGTCGGTGCAACATTCGACATGCGATTTCCCGTCTAAAACAGCTTCGCCCTTGTTGTATGGTCCCGTCCCGTCGAGCGGGCGGATTGGCGATAGGGCGACTCTAGCAGAGCGAGCGGGGCGTCACAATCCGCAATCGGGGGAGGCGCCGGCCGGTTAGTTTGCGCCGCAGGGGTCTCCACGGCGCTGTGGCGCGGCGCCGCTTGGTAGAATTGCGCGATGAAAAACATCGTCATCCTCATCTCGGGGCGCGGTTCCAACATGGAAGCGATCATCCGGGCCTGCGCCGAGCAGGCCTGGCCGGCACGGATCGCCGCCGTGCTGTCGAACCGTCCCGACGCGCCCGGCCTCAAGTTCGCCGCGGGGCAAGGCATTCCGGTCGGCGTGGTCGATCATCGCCAATATCCGGACCGGGCCAGCTTCGACAAGGCGCTGGCCAACGCGATCGACGCCCACGTGCCCGACCTGGTGGTCTTGGCCGGCTTCATGCGGATCCTGACGCCGGAATTCGTCGAGCACTATGCCGGCCGCATGATGAACATCCATCCCTCGCTGCTGCCCAGCTTCCCCGGCCTGCATACCCATCAGCAGGCGCTGGAGGCCGGTGTCAAGGTGCACGGCGCCAGCGTGCATTTCGTCACCGCCGCGCTGGACCACGGTCCCATCGTGCTGCAGGCGGTGATCGAGGTCGGCCCCGAGGACACGCCGCAGACGCTGGCGGCACGGCTGCTGCCCTGCGAGCACCAGATCTATCCCCGCGCGGTGCGCTGGTTCGTCGAAGGGCGGCTGCGCGTCAAGGATGGCGCGGTCCATGTCGACCCGCCCGAGCCGCAATTGCTGATCGCGCTGGCCGCTTCGGCGGCCGATGCCGCGCCGTCGGAGCCCCCCGCGGCACCCGATTCCACACCGGACTCCCCGTCGGACTCCGCCACCCCTGTCGAACCCACCGGAGCCCGTCAATGACCCGTCCCGCCCAGGCACCGCGCGGCGGCGCGCGTCCGTCCACGCGCACCAAGCGCAAGCCGACCCCGCTGCGCAAGGCCACCTCGCCGCGCGAGAGCGCCAACGATGGCCAGGCTCGTCCGCACGGCGCCTTGCATGCCACGCATATCCAGCATATCGACCGGCTGCTCGGCAAGGTGATGCTGTTCGCGCGGCCCGCCGACGCCGTGGTCAGCTACTACTTCCGCGAGAACCCCAAGCTGGGCCATCGCGAGCGCGGGATCATCGCCGAGGCGGTGTTTGCCGTGCTGCGCCGGCGCGTCGAATTCGCCCAGTTCGCCGAGTCCGGCTCGGGCGCCGCGCCGCGCCGGCTGGCCCTGCTGGGTTTGGCGGCGACGCTGGGCCGCGACGCGCTGACGCCATTCCTGTACCCCGACGAGGCGCAGTGGCTGGACCGGCTGATGACGATCGAGCGCGCCAGCCTGGCGCCGCGCGTGCGCGCCAATCTGCCTGAGTGGCTGTACGAGCAGCTGGTCGCCCGCCACGGCGAGGCCTTTACCGCCGCGCTCGGCGATGCCTGGCTGCGGCCGGCGCCGCTGGATCTGCGCGCCAATCTGATCAAGACCTCGCGCGAGGCCGTGCTGGCGGAACTGGAAGAGGCCGGACTGGCTGCGGAGCCGACGCCGATCGCGCCGACCGGCATCCGGCTGGCCGGCAAGCCCGCGCTGAACCAGCTGCCGCTGTTCATCAACGGGCTGGTCGAGGTGCAGGACGAGGGCAGTCAGCTGCTGTGCCATCTGGTCGCGCCGCGGCGCGGCGAGATGGTGGTCGACTTTTGCGCCGGCGCCGGCGGCAAGACGCTGGCGCTGGGCGCGCTGATGCGCTCGACCGGGCGGCTCTACGCCTTCGACGTGTCCGACAAGCGCCTGGCGAACCTGAAGCCGCGCCTGGCACGCAGCGGCCTGTCGAACGTCCATCCGGTGCTGATCGACTCCGAGCAGGACGCCAAGGTCAAGCGGCTGGCCGGCAAGATCGACCGCGTGCTGGTCGACGCGCCGTGCAGCGGCCTAGGCACGCTGCGGCGCAATCCGGACCTCAAATGGCGGCAGAACCCGCAGTCGGTGCTGGAGCTGACCGCCAAGCAGGCGGCCATCCTCGAATCGGCGGCGCGGCTGGTCAAGCCGGGCGGCCGCGTGGTCTATGCCACCTGCAGCGTGCTGGAGGCCGAGAACGAGGCGATCGTGCGCGACTTCCTGAGCCGCCATGCGGACTTCCAGCTGGTGCCGGTCGCACAGGTGCTGGCCGAGCAGAAGATCGCGATCGCCGACCTGCCGGAGGACGCGCAGACGCTGGCGCTCTATCCCCATCTGCACCAGACCGATGGCTTCTTCGCGGCGGTGCTGGAGCGGACGCGTCAATGATCATGGGGGCACCGGCCCCTGTCGTTTCGCGGATACCGGGCAGTCACGGCCCGGTATTTTTTTGTTCCTGGCTTTCTTCACTTGTTGACCTCGTCGATCGATGGCCTCCAATTCCCTGACCGATCTGTCGCAATCCCACGCCGTGTTCGGCAAGATGCTCGGCGATCTGATGCAAGACGCCGGCGACCCGGGCTTTCTGTGGCAACTGGCCGTGCTGGCCGGCTGCGTGCTGCTGGCCTGGCCGCTGGCGCGCCATGTCGCCGGACGCCTCGAGGCCCGCTACGCGGGTTCGAGCTTCGCGCTGCGCTTTGCCGCCGCGAGCCTGGAGCGCGCGATGTTCCCGCTGTTCGGCTGGCTGCTGGTGCTGGCGGCGCGCTTCGCGCTGGCGCCGCTGATTCCGGTCAGCATGCTGCGGCTGGCGCTGGTGCCGCTGTTCGGCATCACCTTCCTCTATTTCGCCTTCTACGTGCTGCGCCGCGTGCTGTCCGGCAACGGCCAGCTGCACGGCATGCTGACGCTGGTGGAGAAGGTGCTGACCACGGTCGTCTGGGTCGGCATGGCGCTGTTCGTGCTCGGCGTGCTGCCCGAGGTGGTGCAGTGGCTGCAGTCGATTCAGTTCTCCCTGGGGCAGCAGCGCATCAGCGTGGCCAGTCTGCTGATGGCCGGCGTGTGGATTCTGCTGACGGTGCTGGCCGCGCTGTGGTTCGGTTCGTGGCTGGAGGAGCGGCTGATGCGCTCGGCCACGATCGATACCAGCCTGCGCGTGGTGCTGACGCGGCTGTCCAAGGCGCTGCTGCTGCTGGTCTCGCTGCTGTTCAGCCTGTCGCTGGTCGGCATCGACCTGACCGTGCTGTCCGTGTTCGGCGGCGCGCTGGGCGTGGGTCTGGGCCTGGGCCTGCAGAAGATCGCCAGCAACTACGTGTCCGGCTTCATCATCCTGCTGGATCGCTCGGTCAAGCTCGGCGACCAGATCACGGTCGACAAGTACACCGGCATCGTCGCGCAGATCCGCACCCGCTACACCGTGGTGCGCAACGGCGACGGCGAAACGCTGGTGCCGAACGAGCAGCTGGTCGCGCAGTCGGTGCAGAACCATTCGTTTTCCGACACCAATGTACGTGTGGCGACCCGCGTGCAGGCCGACTACGACGCCGACCCGGAAATGGTGCTGGCACTGCTGACCGAGGCGGTGCGCGGCGTGCCGCGCCTGCTCGCCGCCCCGGCGCCGTCGGCCTTCCTGGTGGCGTTTGCCGACAGCGGCATCGAGTACGAGGTCGCCGGCTGGATCGCCGATCCGCAGAACGGCAAGCTTGGCGTGCAGTCGGAGATGAACCGCGCGATCTGGAAGGCATTTCGCGCCAGCGGCATTTCGATTCCCTATCCGCAGCGCGAGTTGCGCGTGCTGCCCCAGAACGGGGCGCAGACGGTCACGCCGGTATCGATGGTGGCGGCCAATGCGGCGGAATCGGCATAACTGCAACGCTGTTCGGCGCATATGTGATGCGTTTGCCATTGAAGGAACGATGTATCGTTTTCGACGTCCAACTCGGCAAACGAAAAGCATATGCACGGGTAAAAGCGGATGCTGGAACGGTAGCGTTCCGGTAAAATCGCGGGTCGTCCCGGGAATTCTCCCGGCCGGACTACCGATCCGTGCCCGAGGGCCAGCCGCCAGATTGCAGCGGCGCGTGCCGGGGTCCCGCGAAGGCGCAAGGCGCCTTGGCTGACGCCATAAGACGCAATCACTGGATTTGCAGTCATTTTTCTGCGCGTTGCTGCGACACCCCCGCGGGTCGCAGCCAGCCTCTATCTAGCACGGAGAACAGTTTGTTCGACACAATTCTTCAGTGGGCCGCCAACGGCCTTCTCGACTGGTCCTGGTGGAAGATCGTGATCTTTACGTTGGTCATGACTCATATCACCATCGCCGGCGTCACGATTTTCCTGCATCGGTGCATGGCGCACCGGTCGCTCGATCTGCACCCGATCGCCTCGCACTTCTTCCGTTTCTGGCTGTGGTTGACCACGGGCATGGTCACCAAGGAGTGGACCGCGATCCACCGCAAGCACCACGCCAAGTGCGAGACCGAAGACGATCCGCACAGCCCGCAAACGCGCGGCATCCGCAAGGTGCTGCTCGAAGGCGCCGAGCTGTATCGGGCGGAAGCCAAGAACAAGGAAACTGTGGCCAAGTTTGGCCACGGCACGCCCAACGACTGGATCGAACGCAATCTGTATTCGCGCTTCACCTGGCAGGGCGTCGGCCTGATGCTGATCATCGATCTGGCGCTGTTCGGCGTGGTCGGCCTGTCGGTCTGGGGCGTGCAGATGCTGTGGATCCCGATCCATGCCGCCGGCATCATCAACGGCCTGGGTCACTGGTGGGGCTATCGCAACTACGAGTGCGAGGATGCGTCGACCAATGTGTCGCCGTGGGGCATCATCATCGGCGGCGAGGAACTGCACAACAACCACCATACCTATCCGACCTCGGCCAAGTTCTCGATCAAGTGGTACGAGTTCGATATCGGCTGGTGCTACATCCGCGCGATGCAGGCGGTGGGCCTGGCCAAGGTCAAGAAGACGCCGCCCAAGGCACGTCTGGTCGAGGCCCGTCCGGTCGATCACAACACGCTGGAGGCGATCATCGCCAACCGCTATGACGTGATGGCCCGCTATGCCAAGGCCGTCAAGAACGCGTACCGCGAGGAACTGGCCCAGCTCAAGGCCAAGCGGGTTGCCGACTATCGCCGCTTCAAGCTGGCCCGCAAGTGGGTCCACCGCGACGAGACCAAGCTGGCCGAGCCGCAGCGCGAGCAGCTGGCCAGCATCGTCGAGCACAACAAGGCGCTGCAGACCTTCGTCGAAATGCGCCGGGAGCTGGCCGCGATCTGGGGCCGCTCGAACCTGACGCGCGAACAGCTGCTGCAACAGCTGCAGGCCTGGTGCCACCGCGCCGAAGCCAGCGGCATCCAGGCACTGCAGGAGTTCTCGCTGCGGCTGCGCCGCTACGCGTAACGCCTGATAAGAAGGACAGCGCCTGCTACAATGCCAGGCGCGCCCGAAGCCCCGCCATGCTGTCGCTGGCGGGGCTTTTCTTTTGGCGACGCCGCCCCATCTGCAGGCCGGTCCCGGCCACGATGAAGATGCGATGCGAGCGCGAGCACGGGTGCCCCGAGGAGTACAGCCGATGACCCCCCAAACGATCAAGACCGTCGAGTTCGAGAAACCGACGCAGATGCAGGCCGAAGGTGGCGCGAGCTGCGTCGCCCACGCCTGGGCCAAGGTGCCGCCCGCGCTGACGCCGGACGAGCGCGCCGCGTTGAAGGATCGCATCCGCGCCCTGCTGAAGGCGCGCAATGCGGTGCTGGTCGCGCACTACTATGTGGACGCCGACCTGCAGGACCTCGCCGAGGAAACCGGCGGCTGCGTGTCCGATTCGCTGGAGATGGCCCGCTTCGGCCGCGATCATCCGGCGCAGACGCTGGTGGTGGCGGGCGTTCGCTTCATGGGCGAGACCGCCAAGATCCTCAGCCCCGAAAAGACCATCCTGATGCCGGACCTGGACGCGACCTGCTCGCTGGACCTGGGCTGCCCGGCCGACGAGTTTGCGGCGTTCTGCGACGCGCATCCGGATCGCACCGTGGTGGTCTATGCGAACACCAGCGCCGCGGTCAAGGCGCGCGCCGACTGGATGGTCACCTCGAGCATCGGGCTGAAGATCGTCGAGCATCTGCACGCGCGCGGCGAGAAGATCCTGTGGGCCCCCGACAAGCACCTGGGCGGCTATATCCAGAGCCAGACCGGCGCCGACATGCTGCTGTGGCAGGGCTCTTGCCTGGTGCACGACGAGTTCAAGGGCATCGAGCTCGATCTGTTGCGCAAGGAATATCCGAAGGCCAGGATCCTGGTGCATCCGGAATCGCCGGCCAACGTGGTGGCGCAGGCGGACGTGGTCGGCTCGACCTCGCAGCTGATCGCCGCCGCCCAGCAGCTCGACGCCAACGAATTCATCGTCGCCACCGACAACGGCATCCTGCACAAGATGCGGATGGCCGCGCCGGGCAAGCATTTCATCGAGGCGCCGACCGCCGGCAACAGCGCGACGTGCAAGAGCTGCGCGCATTGCCCGTGGATGGCGATGAATGCGCTGACCAATCTGGCCGAAGTGCTGGAGACGGGCCGCAACGAGATCCATGTCGATGCCGAGATCAGCCGTCGCGCCTATACCTGCATCGACCGCATGCTGGACTTCGCGGCGCAGCAGAAGGCCAACGTACGGCCGGCTGCCGATCTGGCCAAGGAACAAGCGCTGTTCCAGGGGATCGGTCCGGCATGAGCGATTCCTCCATGAACGGCGCCGTGAACCCCATCTTCGATGGATACGGACCCGCGCTCGCCGAGGCGCTGCGCGAGAACGTCCGGGCGGCGATCGCCGAGGACGTCGGCTCGGGCGACTGGACTGGCCAGCTGGTGCCGGCCGACAAGCCGGCGCACGCGCGCGTGATCGTGCGCGAGGACGCGGTGCTGTGCGGACAGCCGTGGTTCGATGCCTGCATGGAAGCCATCGATCCGCGCCTGCAGGTCCGCTGGCTGCAGCAGGAAGGCGCGCGCATGGCGGCCGATTCGGTGGTCTGCGAAATCGACGGCCCCGCCCGTTCGCTGCTGACCGCCGAGCGGCCATCGCTGAATTTCCTGCAGCTGCTGTCGGGTGTGGCCACAGCGACGCGGCGCTACGCCGACCTGGTCGTCGGTACCCGCGCCCGCGTGCTGGACACGCGCAAGACGCTGCCGGGGCTGCGCCTCGCGCAGAAGTACGCGGTCAAGGTCGGCGGCGGCGACAACCAGCGGCTCGCGCTCTATGACGGCATCCTGATCAAGGAAAACCATATCGCGGCGGCCGGCGGCGTCACCGCGGCGCTGCAGGCCGCGGCCGCGCTGAAGGCCGGCGTGCCGGTCCAGGTCGAGGTCGAGTCGCTGGTCGAGCTGGAGGAGGCGCTGGCCGCCGGTGCCGTGTCGATCCTGCTCGATAACTTTACCGAGCCGATGATGCGGGAAGCGGTGCGGGTCAATGGCGGGCGGGCGGTGCTCGAAGTGTCCGGCGGCGTCAACGCGAACACGATTCGCCGTTTCGCCGAAACCGGTGTCGACCGCATCTCGGTGGGCGCGCTGACCAAGGACGTGCGCGCGACCGACTATTCGTTGCGCATCATCGGCTGAGCGAGCCCGGCTTCCATCGGGCTCGAGCCCGATCGAGGTTCAACGCCGCGCTGCGGCTCAGTTGCCGCGACGGCGCCCGTTCGGCGGCTGCAGCACGGTCGGCAGCGCCTTCGGCAAGGTCCCCGGATAGTCGCGGCTGAAATGCAGGCCCCGGCTTTCGTGGCGGGCATAGGCGCTGTCGACGATCATCGCCGCTACTTCGACCAGATTGCGCAGTTCCAGCAAATCGCGCGTGACCCGGAAATTCGCGTAGTACTCGGTGATTTCCTCGCGCAGCAGCGCGATCCGGTGCTGGGCGCGCTCCAGCCGCTTGCTGGTGCGGACGATGCCGACGTAGTTCCACATCATCCTGCGCAGCTCGTCCCAGTTGTGCGAGACCACGACCTCCTCGTCGGCGTCGGACACGCGGCTCTCGTCCCACGGCGGCAGCATCAGGTCGGGTTTGCCGGCCTTGGCCTGCGACGCGATGTCGTTGGCCGCCGCGCGGCCGATCACCATGCATTCGAGCAGCGAGTTCGATGCCAGCCGGTTGGCCCCGTGCAGGCCGGTGTACGCCGTCTCGCCGACGGCGTACAGGTTGTCCAGATCGGTGCGTCCCGCGGTGTCGGTGACCACGCCGCCGCAGGTGTAGTGCGCGGCCGGCACCACCGGGATCGGCTCTCGCGTGATGTCGATGCCCAGCTCCAGGCAGCGCGCGTGGATGGTCGGGAAGTGTTCACGCAGAAAGGGGGCGGGTTGATGGGTGATGTCGAGATACACGCAATCCAGGCCGCGCTTCTTCATCTCGAAGTCGATCGCACGTGCCACCACGTCGCGCGGCGCCAGTTCGGCGCGCGCATCGTGCTCGGGCATGAAGCGGGTGCCGTCGGGCAACACCAGCCGGCCGCCTTCCCCGCGCACCGCCTCGGAAATCAGGAAGGACTTGGCATACGGGTGGTACAGGCAGGTCGGATGGAACTGGATGAATTCCATGTTGGCGACCCGGCAGCCCGCGCGCCAGGCCATCGCGATGCCGTCGCCGGTGGCCGTGTCGGGATTGGTCGTGTAGAGATAGACCTTGCCAGCGCCGCCGGTGGCCAGCACGGTATGGCTGGCGGTCAGCGTATGTACCCGGCCGTTGGCGTCGTCGAGCACGTAGAGCCCGAGGCAGCGGTTGCCGCCCAGCCCCATCTTGCGCGAGGTGATCAGGTCGATCGCGAAATGGTCTTCCAGGATCGTGATATTGGGATGGCGGCGTACCTGCTCGGTCAGCGTCGTCACCACGGCATGGCCGGTGGCGTCGGCCGCGTGAATGATGCGGCGATGGCTGTGGCCGCCTTCGCGGGTCAGGTGATAGCCGAGCTCGGCCTGTTCGTCACGCGTGAACGGCACGCCGCGGTCGATCAGCCACTGGATCGCTTCGCGCCCGTGTTCCACGATGAAGCGGGTCGCACCTTCATCGCACAGCCCGGCACCGGCGATCAGCGTGTCCTGAGTGTGTTCGTCGTGACTGTCGCCGGAGTCGAGCACCGCCGCAATGCCGCCCTGGGCCCAGTCGCTGGCGCCTTGCGTCATGGCGCGCTTGCTCACGATGACAACCCGGTGGCTGTCGGCCAGTTGCAGTGCGACCGTCAGGCCGGCCAGGCCGCTGCCGACGATGGCGACGTCGAAGTTCATGATGCGTGGCGGCGCGCGGAGGGCGCCGGTGGTGCAGGAAAGCTCGAAAGTGTACACCGCCGATGAAGCGGCGGCGCCTTGCCCCTGCTGGTGGCGCGGCGTGCGGCGACGCCATGTTGGGCGGCGCCGGGAGCGGGGGCGAGCGGACAACAAAAAACCCCGCCGTGGCGGGGTTCTTCGCTGGAACGCAGGATCAATTACTTGATCTTGGTTTCCTTGTACTCGACGTGCTTGCGCGCGACCGGATCAAATTTCTTGATCGACATCTTTTCCGGCATGGTGCGCTTGTTCT
>JAPSLC010000115.1 GCA_031181345.1 Cupriavidus sp.
TGCCGGCCACCGAAATGTTCCTGCGCGACAACCGCCACGACTCCGACTTTTCGGCGTTCATGAGCGTGTGGTTCTTTGAGGAGCAGAAGCATTCGCTGGTGCTGATGGAGTACCTGCGCCGCTTCCGCCCGGATATGGTTCCGACCGAGGAAGAACTGCACGCGGTGCGCTTCGAATTCGATCCGGCACCGCCGCTCGAAACGCTGATGCTGCATTTCTGCGGCGAGATCCGCCTGAACCACTGGTATCGCCGTGCCGCCGAATGGCACACCGAGCCGGTGATCAAGCATATCTACCGCACGCTGTCGCAGGACGAGGCGCGCCATGGCGGCGCCTACCTGCGCTACATGAAGAAGTACCTGAACCAGTTCGGCGACAATGCGCGCTCGGCCTTCGCCAAGATCGGCGTGCTGATGGCCTCGGCGCGCCGCACCGAGAAGCCGCTGCATCCGACCAACCTGCACGTGAACAAGGCGCTGTTCCCGAACGACACGGTGCAGTCGCGCCTGCCCGATCCGGACTGGCTCGAGCACTGGCTGGACAAGCAGATCCGGTTCGACGAAGGCTGGGAGAAGAAGGTCATCGAACGCATCCTGCACAACATGTCGCTGCTGTTCGAGCGCACCTTCGAGACCGTGCAGGACCTGAACCGCTATCGCAAGGAACTGAACGCGCGGCTGCAGGCCAATGGCGGCGGCAACGCCGCCGAAGCCTGACGCCGGCGCCGTCCTTGCGATGACGCTGTCCCCTCCGGCCTTCGAGGCCAAGCTCGCTTCGACCGACGATCCCCAGGCGCTGCAACGGCGCCTGGCGGCATTGCCGCGCCCGATGGTATTTACCAACGGCGTGTTCGACATCCTGCATCGCGGCCATGCCACCTATCTGGCGCAGGCGCGCCAGCTGGGCGCCTGCCTGGTGGTCGGGGTCAACAGCGACGCCTCGGTGCGCATGCTGGGCAAGGGCGACGATCGCCCGCTCAATGGCGAAGCCGACCGCATGGCGCTGCTGGCCGCGCTCGAAGCGGTCGACCTGGTGCTGATGTTCGGCGAGAAGACGCCGGTCCAACTGATCGAGCTGGTCCGCCCCGACATCTACGTCAAGGGCGGCGACTACGAGATCGATACGCTGGAAGAGACGCGGCTGGTGCGCAGCTGGGGCGGCCAGGCCCACGCGATCCCCTTCCTGCACGACCGCTCGACCACCAAGCTGCTGCACAAGGTCCGGCAAGGCGGCTGAGGCCGCGGTTCCATGGCCCGGCGCCGGCGTTCAGCCCGCGCGCTGCTGCGCCGCCATCACCGACAAACCCAGCAACACCAGATTTTCGTGCCGCTCGAACGGCAGCGTCAGCGCGCCGGCCAGCGCCTCGCGCGCGCCGCCCGACAGCAGGCAGCGGGTCGGACCGCGCCGGTTCAGCGCGTCCCACGCGCGTTCGATGGCACCGACCTGGGCCGCCAGGCAGCCGGCGGCGATCGCGTCGCGGGTGTTGTCGGCCCACGCCGTCGCGGCATGGGCCTCGCCGATCTCGACCGCCGGCAGTTGCGCGGTATTGCGCGCCAGCGATCCCATCATCAGCGCCAGTCCGGGCAGGATCATGCCGCCGGCGAAACGCGCGCGCGCCGGCGTGCCGTTGCTGCCGTTGCTGCTCTCCGGGGCCAGCACCACGTCGATCGTGGTCGCGGTGCCCGCCGTGACGATCAGCAGATGGCCCTCGGGCAGATGGTGGCGCGCACCGATGCCGCCGACCCAGCGGTCGACGCCAAGCTGGCTCGGTTCCCGGTAGCCGTTGTCCAGCGTGCCGTGCGACGCGGTGGCGCGGGCCCAGTGGACCGCGGGCGGCCCGCCGAAGGCATCGGCCAGCAAGGCATCGACCTCGGCCGCGATGACGGGGCCGGCCACATTGCTGATCCATACACCGCGCGGCACGCCGCCCACATCGGCCAGCGCGCGCCAGTCCGCGGCCAGCGTGGGCAGGGCTTCATGGCCGCAGGCACCGCCGGCGCCCCACGGCACCGGCAGCGCGCCGGTCGGCGGGGCCTCGAGCGAGGCCGCCTCGCACCAGGCCCACTTCAGGCGGGTATTGCCGATATCGATCAGCAGCACAGCGCCGTTCGCATTGGCGTTCGGGTTGGGGTTCGCGTTCGGGCTCGCGTTCGGGCTCATCATGCCCCCTCGCCGGCCGGCCGCAGCGACAGTTCGCCCGAGGCGATCCGCTGCAGGCCGCTTGCCGTTTCCAGCAGCAGATGGCCCTCGTCGTCCACGCCGCGGGCCATGCCTTCGGCCTGCACCGCGCCGTCGTGCAGCAGCCGCACCGGCTGGTCGCGATAGGCATCGCGCGCGGACCAGCGCCGCGCCATCGGCGCGAAGCCATCGGCGAGAAAGGCGGTGCGCATCCCCGCCAGCCGGTTCAGCACCGCGGCGAGCAGATCGGTCGGCCCATGCAGCGGATCGAATCCGTCCAGGCACTCGGTGACGCCGGCCAGCGAGCGGCCGAGCGCGGCCTCCATCGCGGCGTCGCGCACAAGGTTCAGGCCGATGCCGACCACCGCCCAGACCCGCTGCGGACCCGCGGGCACCGACTCGATCAGGATGCCTGCCAGCTTGCGGCCGTCGATCTGCAGATCGTTCGGCCATTTGAGCCCCACCACCTTGCCCAGCCTTGCGTCGACGTCGTCGAGCGCGTCGGCCAGCGCCAGCCCGACCGCGAGGCTCAGCCCGGCCAGCCGCGCCGGCGGCAGCGCCAGCGGCATCGCTACCGAGAACGTCATGCCGGCCTGGCCCTGCCACGGCCGCCCCTGGCGTCCGCGTCCGGCGGTCTGCCGGTAGGCGAGCCGCAGCATGCCGGCCTGCAGCATGTCGCCCTCGGCCCACGGCGTCCGCCGGCAGGCCTGGACCAGATCGGCATTGGTCGAGCCCGTCTCCTCGACGATCTCGAGCTGCCACTGCCTGGCGTCGTCGACGAGTGCGGCCCGCAGCCGCACCGGATCGATGCGCCAGGCAGGCGGCAAGGAGGACGAAGGCGCGGGGGAATGGTTCGAGGCGGCGGGCATGCAGGCGGCGGGGAGCTGGAATCGGCGGCGGCCGACGGATATCGGGCCATGCGCATTGTAGCCGCGTCCAC
Source organism: Cupriavidus sp. (assembly GCA_031181345.1). GTDB lineage: Bacteria > Pseudomonadota > Gammaproteobacteria > Burkholderiales > Burkholderiaceae > Cupriavidus. The sequence continues at coordinate 3,119 of JAPSLC010000115.1, forward strand.
TTTGGCGCCTGCCGGCGCGTGGCTTAGAATCGGCTTTCGCACCTTACATCGGTCAGCCATTGGAACGCTATACGAAGCCGGACATCGCTGTCACGCAACAGGACGGCACCGCCGCCGTGCAGTTGCAGGGAGACTGGACCGCGCTGTCGCTGGCGCAGGA
>JAPSLC010000061.1 GCA_031181345.1 Cupriavidus sp.
TCCCCTGCTAAGGGAGCATCCGGGCCAAAACCTGGATCGAGGGTTCGAATCCCTCCGTCTCCGCCAGTACATCGGTACATGGCGGCGGAACCCCGGAAGATCGCGGTCTTCCGGGGTTTTGTTTTTTGGGCGCCGGCCGGCGGGACGGCGCAGCGTTACCGAGCCTGCGACAGCGCGGCGGTGCGCCGGCTGCGCTGCTGTTCCGCCCACGCTCGCTCGCCCTCGCCGCCATCGCGCGGCCCGCTGCCGGCATTCGCCTCCGCATCGCCTTCAGCTTGCACCAGCTGCACCTTCCGCACCGGCACCCCAAACTCCACCCCCAGCTTCTCCAGCTCCGTCACCATCGCCAGATTGATCGACTGCTGAATATCCATGTACAGGTTGTAGTCCGGTTCGGTGACGAAGTAGACGACCTCGAATTCCAGCGCGCTTTCGCCGAAGCCCTTGAAATGGGCGCGGTCAAAGCGCGTGCGGCCTGCTGCGACGACGGCCGATTTGACGATCTCCGGGATGCGCCGCAGCGTTTCCGGCGGCGTCTGGTATGTCACGCGGAAATTGAACTGGATGCGGCGTTCCGCCATGCGCTTGTAGTTGTGGATCGTCGTCTTCAGCAGCTCGGTATTGCTGCAGACGATCTGCTCGCCGCTCAATGCGCGCAGCCGCGTGGTCTTCAGGCCGATGCGCTCGACGGTGCCGGCAATATCGCCGAACACGATGAAATCGCCGTTCTCGAAGGGCTTGTCCAGACCGATGGCCAGCGACGCGAACAGGTCGCTGAGGATGTTCTGCACGGCCAGCGCCACCGCCACGCCGCCGACGCCGAGGCTCGCGACGAAGGCAGTGATATTGACGCCCATATTCGCCAGCACCGCCAGCAGCAGCACCGACCACAGCATCACCCGCATGCCCCACGCCATCACCGTGGTGAACACCGGATTGTGTGCGGTGGGTCCGGTGCCGGTCAGCCGGTCGTACGTCCATAGCGTCACGGCATGATTGATCCAGATCGCGATCTGCAGCCCGATCAGCAGGAACCACAGATGGCCGATGCGGCTGGCCCATTTCGGCGGCAGGTCGAGGAAGTCGACGGCGATCAGCAGCGCGGCCAGCAGCAGCACGAAGCGCGACGTATGCCGCAGCATGTCCGCCATCCGGTCGATGATCACCGGCCGTGTCCGGGCCGCGAGCCGGTCCAGCCGTGCGCCGGTGAAGCGCAGCAGCGTGATCAACACCAGATAGCTGACGACGGCCGCGATGCCGGCATGCAGCCAGTTCAGGGCCGGGATGCCCAGGAAGACGTTCAGATCGAGCCATTCCTTCATGCCTTACCTCCAGTGCCGAGACGGACGCATGGGGGAGGGGCTTGCAGGATTGGTGCCACTGCGCGGCCCGGGATCCCGGCCATGGCGGCTCGGGGCAACTCAGGGCGCGGAATGGGTCTATTTCAACGGATGGCGGCGCGATCGTGCGTGGCGCAGGGGCTTGCGCATCGGGATGGCGGCGGGCAGTGGGCCTTCGAAAATTCAAACGAGGGCAATGCTGACATGGTCCGACGCCGCCAGCGGTGCGGAGGGGCAATCCCCTACAATCTCGTCACGCAATCCAGCACAATCGGCGGCGGGCATGCAGGATGCAGGGCGACCTGCCAATGCAACCGACCCCAAGGAGACAGCCACGATGTTCGCCCCGTGTCCCACCGAACGCAGCCGCGTCATCGCCGACCGCGTCGAGCGCTTTGTCCGCGATGTCGTCGTTCCGTATGAAGCCGATCGTTGCGTGCAGATCCTGGGCGGCATGGGCGTGTCGCGTGACACCATCGTCGAGCAGATCCTGCGCGAGGTGCGGGCCTTCCGCATCTACGATGGTCCCACCGAGGTCCACAAGTGGTCGCTGGCCAGGAAGATCAAGCGCGATACGTTGGCCGGCACGCCAGCCCTTTGAGCCGCGCGCCATGCCGTCGCGTCCTTCACCGGTCCAGCGCGCCCTTGCCGTGCTGCGCGCGCTGTCCGATCCGGAAGTTCGCCGCATGAGCGATGTCGCGCGGGCGACGGGGCTCGATCCCGCCACCGCGTCGCGCATGCTGGACCTGCTGGTGCAGGAAGGCTTTGCCACGCGGGACGAGATGCGCCGCTACGGCATCGGCCCGGAGATTTTCCAGCTCGCCGACGTGGCGCAGCGCCGGGCCGAGCTGCGCAAGCTGGCACGCCCCGCCTTGCAGCGGCTGGTCGAGGAATTCGGGGACACCGCGGTGCTGACCGAGGCCAGTCGCGGCGAGGCGGTGTGCTCCGATGTCGAACCGGGCACGGTCGCGCTCAGCGCCAACTACGTGTCGGTGGGCACGCGCCGGCCGCTTGGCGTGGGGGCGGGCAGTCTGGCCGTGCTGGCCTGGCTGCCCGCCGCGGAACGGGCGCGCCGCTTGCAGCAGACCTCGCGCAAGCTCGCGAACTATCCCCGGCTCGACGCCGTCGCGATCGCCGCGCAGATCGAGGCGGCCCGCCAGCGCGGGCACGTGCTGTTTCTCGACTGGGTGGTGGAGGGCATGGGCGGCATCGCCGTGCCGATTCTCGACGACCAGGCTCGGCCGATCGGCGCGCTCAGCGTGGCGGCGCAGAGCGTGCGGTTGCGTGCGCGCGAAGGTGTGCTGGCGCGGCGGCTGAAGGCAGAGGCCAGCCACATTGCCAGCGCGTGGACCGGCTCGGTGTTGACGCCGCAGGGCGACCCAGGTCGCGTGACGGCGCGCGTGACGGCGGTGCGCCTATCGCGCCGGCCCGCGCAGCAGCGGCGCTAGTTCGTCCGGAATCTCGACCTCGAAGCGCAGCACCGCGCTGGCCAGCGCCTTGCCATAGTTGTCGATCGCCAGGCTGCGCGACACGCCGCCGCCGAGCGCGCCCTCGGCGACGAAGTTGAGCACCTGCAGCCCATCGACCTCGTAGCGGGTCACTTGGCCGGCGATCAGCGTGCCGTATAGCGACTTGAACGCGGCCGCGGTCAGTTGCGCCTTGATATGCGGATAGAACGCGGCGGCGTAGGCGATCACGGCCGTGTTCGAGGTGTTGCCCTTGTCGCCGGAGCGGCTATGGGCGAGACGGCGCAGTGGTACACGCATGACGCTTCCTCACAGATAGTGGATCTCGGACCGGATCAGCGCGCGGGGCACCAGCGCCGACCAGACGCCGATGATCTCGCGGGTCCGGTCCTGATGCGGTACGCGCTTGCCGGTAGACGCCAGCCCGCAGACCGCCATGCTGTCGATCTCGCGGCCGACCTTGGCCGCTTCTTCGCGCGTGCGCGTGCGCGCCGCTACGCGCACCGCGATTTCGTTCGGCTCGCACGCGGGTTCGGGCGACGCGGCCCCATGCACGGCGTTGACGCCGAGAAAGTCGATGCGCAGCTCGTCGGCCCGCAGCTTGGCGATGGCGAAGCGCTCCTCGAGGATGCGCCTGGCCAGCTTCGCCTTCTCCAGGCAGCCGGGTCCCGCGTAGAAGAACATGTCCTCGCCGATATGGCCCTCGGTGCAGCCCAGCGAGACCTTCAGCGTGTCGGTGGCCGGCAGGCCGGAGACCCCGCCGATGCGCACGCGGTCGGGGCCGACCTGCTCCAGCACCGCGGTCGAGAAGTCGACGATCACGTCCGGCGTGATATAGCGGCGCGGATCGTGGACCTCGTAGAACATCTGCTCCTTGATGGTCTGCAGGTCGATGCGCCCGCCGCTGCCTTCGACCTTGGCGATCACGGCGCTGCCGTCGGCCTCGACCTCCGCGATCGGGAAGGCCAGATTCCACGGCTCTGGCACGTCCTTGTAGCCCGGATCGCCGAAGTAGCCGCCGGTCACCTGCGCACCGCACTCGAGCAGATGGCCGATGGCGCTGCCGCGCGCGAGACGGGTCACGTCATCGGGCGACCAGCCGAAATGCGCGATCATCGGCGCCAGGAACAGCGAGGGGTCGGCCACGCGCCCCGTGATCACGATCTGCGCGCCGGCGCGCAGCGCCTCCACGATCGGCGCCGCGCCCTCGTACGGCTCGGCGCTGATCAGCGTGCCGCGCAGCGACGACACCGGCGCGCCGCTTTCCAGCAGCGTCAGGTCGAGCTCGCAGATGCTGCCGGTCAGGTCGGTGGTCGTGATCGCCGCGATCCTGACGCCCGGCAGGCCCAGCTCATCGCACAGCTCGGCCACGCGCCTGGCGGCACCCAGCGGATGAATCCACCCCTGATTGCTGACGATGCGCGTGCCGTTGGCGATGCAGTGCGGCAGCACCGCGCGCATGCGCTCGTCGAGATAGGTGTCGTAGCCGGCGAAGGCCGGATCGCGCCGCTTGCGGACCTGTGCGGCCGATACCGTGGCCTCGGCCATGGTCTCGAAGCACAGATAATCGAGCTTGCCCAGGCGCGCCGAGCGTTCGGCCGGTTCCACGCGATCGCCCCACCAGCCCGATCCCGAGCCGATGCGAAGGGTGCTGCGAGTGCTGGTATCGGTCATGCTTGCGTCCATCGTTCGTCCGTCCTTCGTCGGTGCGGCGCGCTCATTGCGCCTGGATGCCCGCGGACCGGATCACGCGCGACCACTTGTCGGTGTCCGCCTTGATCTGCGCGGCGAAGGCCGCCGAGCCTTCGCCCCCGGGCTCCGCGCCCAGTTCCTGGATGCGCTTGCGCACGTCGGGCATCGCCAGCACCTTGTCGACGGCCTGCTGCAACTGTCGCAGGCGCTCGGGCGGCGTGCCGGCCGGCGCCAGCAGGCCGAACCAGGAATTGACCTCGTAGTCCGGCAGCCCCGCTTCGCGCACCGTCGGCACCGAGGGCAGCACCGAGGCACGCTTGATGCCGGTGACGGCGAGCGCCTTGATCTTGCCGCCCTGGATCTGCGCGAGCGCGGACGGCAGGTTGTCGAACATCAGGTTGACCTGGCCGGCAAGCAGGTCGGTCATCGCGGGCGCCGCGCCCTTGTAGGGCACGTGCTGCATCTTGATGCCGGCCATCATGTTCAGCAGCTCGCCGGACAGATGCGGCGAGCCGCCGGTGCTGGTGGACGCGTAATTGATCTTGCCCGGCTCGCGCCTGGCCAGACCGATCAGCTCGCCGATGGAGTTCGCCGCCAGCGTGCTGTTGACCAGCAGCACGTTGGGCGAATTGGCCACCAGCGTCACCGGCGCGAAGTCCTTCGCGCTGTCATACGGCATGCGCGGATAGATGAACTGGTTGGTGACCTGCGTGCCAAGCGTGCCCATCAGCAGCGTGTAGCCGTCGGGGGCGCTGCGCGCGGCCGCCTCCGCACCGATGTTGCCGCCCGCACCCGGGCGATTCTCGACCACCATCGGCTGGCCCAGCACCTCGCCGGCCTTCTGCGCGACGAGCCGCGCCAGGATGTCGGTGGTGCCGCCCGGCGTGAACGGGACGATCAGGCGAATGGGCCGGCTGGGGAAGGCCTCGGCGGCGTTCGCGGACAGCGCGGGAACGGTCGCGCTGCACAGCACCGCGATCGCGGCAAGCAGGGCGCGCCGCGCATGGAAATGACGCTTCATCGGGTTGTCTCCTCGGCGCGAAGGCGCACGCTGGTTTCGTCAATGGAAACTCTGTGCGGCACAGGGTAGGGCGCCGTCGAAAGCAGCGTCAAACGAAGGGGCGAGATTTTCATTGGATGAAAATTTCCGCGCGTGAAGCGGCCGGGCCCTGAGTCCGGAATCCCGTCAAGCTCACGGTTCCCCCTGCAGTGCCGAATTGCTAAGGTTCAGCGCCTTTTCGACATAGTCGCCGCGCGATGTGGACGGATACGATGGCCCCCGCGGCACTGCAGTCATTTCGCCGTCAACCCCTAGCCCTTATCGAGGACCAATATGAGCTTCATTTCGTCGCTGAAGTCGTTCATGACGTTGCCCGGCCGCCTGGCCACCCAGACGCAGCCGATGGCGCATCTCCCCGGCATGTTGCCGGGCAAGCTGGCCAATGATGTGAACGGCACCAGCCTGACCGAGGATCTGAAGGGCCTGTTTCCGCCGACGCCGGGCGCGCTCGCATCGAAGATCGATCTGCAGGCAGAGGCCGCCAGGTCGATCCGGCAAGCGACGCGTTCCTATGTCTGATTGGACGGACGCATCGCGAATGCGATAGCGTCCTGCCGGCTTGCAAACGAGAAGCCCCGGAAATCTCCGGGGCTTTTTTGTCCGCTCGTTTTCCACGCTGCGGCGCTGGGCATCGCGGCGATCGACTTGCCTGGCGTCCTGCGCTTCAGCGCGCCGTGGCTGCCATCAGCGACATCCCGCCGACCAGTACCAGACTCAAGGCCCAGGCGGCATCGGTATTGAGCCAGCTGCGCGATACCAGCGCGAGGCCGACGTGGCGATAGGCGACCCACGCCATCGCACCGCCGCCCGCGATCATGGCCGCGGTGTGCACCAATGCGACGAGCACCGCCATGCCGGCGTTGCCGAAGGCCAGCGCGGCCGCGGCCTCGTGTCCCGTCTCGGCCGCGGTACCGCAAAGGCCCAGATAGAGGGGCACCAGCATCAGGCCCGCGCCATGGGCCAGCGCGATCGCAAAGGACCACAGCGTCAGCCGCGACGGCGGGATGCGGGCGAGCGCGCGTGCATGGCGGCGTCGCGCCAGCAGCGCGATGCCATAGCCGATCACGAGGGCGGCGGCAACGAAGCGGATCTCGCGCTGCCAGGCGGCCAGCGACGCCAGCAGGCCGAACGGCAGCGTCAGGGCCATCACCGCCCCGGCATGACCAAGGCCGAGACAGCCGAGCGCGGCGAACACCGCATCGTCGCGCCGCGCCATCAGGCCGTTGGACACCGCCAGCGGCCAGCCCATCGCGGGGCTCAGGCCGTGGTACAGGCCGCTGACCAGCACGCCGGTCCACAGGCCGGCCTGTTCCCACGTCATTGCGGTCCGACGGACGGATAGCAGAACGAATCGGTCGAGCAGTCGCCGCCTTCGAGGCGGATCTGATGGGCGCGGTAGCCCGCGGGAAAGTCGACCCAGAAGTCGTCGGCCAGCGTCAGGCCGCCGTCCGGATCGGCATGCGCCATGACCTGGGCCGCGGGCACGCCGTCGGGATAGAACTGGTTGTCCCAGCTGGAGTAGAGCGAATTGGACCAGTAGACGCGGCGGCCGTCGCGGCTGATCTCGACCATCTGCGGTCCCGCCGCGAACGACTTGCCGTTCGGATGCGGCGTGCGGCGCGCGATGCCGCCCAGATGAACGGACCCGGTCAGCTTTGGCTTGCGCGGATCGGTGACGTCGTACTGGCGCATCTCGCCGGTGCCCCAGCACGAGACGTAGAGAAAGCGATCGTCGAGCGACAGGTCGATGTCGGTCACCAGCGGCGGCACGGCGCCAAAGGCCTGCAGCATCGGCGGCAGCACGTCGGCGGCGGCCGGTTCGGCTGGAATCGTGGCCGTCTTCTCGACGTGGAATTGCCCGTCCTCGCGCCACCAAGTCCAGATCGATCCCTCCAGGTTGGTGGTGTCGACCACCACGCCGACGAAGCCGTATTCGCGCACCGGGTCGTGGGCGGGGCGCACTTCCAGCGCCATCTGATGCTGCGCGCCCAGGTCGATGGTTTGCACATTGCGCCGCGCGCGCAGGTTCCAGAAGTGCAGGCGGTGGCCGTAGCGATTGGCCAGCAGGTCTTCGGGCACCAGGCCATTCTCGAATTGCGGCGGCAGCGCCCATTCGCTCGACACCATGTAGTCGCGCGGCAGGTTCCACCAGAAGTCGTAGTGCTTGTCCTGCGGACCGCGGTCGATCTCCCAGCGCCCGAGCACGTCGAACGTCTCGCAGTCCATGATGAAGATGCCGGGCGCGCCGTCCATCCCGTCCTGGCCTCCGCCGCCGAGCGTGCTGACGTAGATGCCTTCGGGACCGCAGTGCACGGTGTGCGGCCGCGAATACCCGGTCTTGCGGAAGATCTCGTCGGGCTCGATCACGCGGTGGATCGTTGCCTGCGTCGGATGCGGCCGGGTATCGACGATGTAGATGCGCGACGAGCGCATGCCGGGAATGATCAGGAAGCGCCGTTCGAGAAACGCGTGTCCCGTCAGTGGGGACAGGGCGGATGAGCAGGCATTCCAGCCGAAGTGGTGCAGTTCGTCGCCGCGTTGCGTCATCGGCACCGTATGCACCACCTGGCTGTAGGTTGGCGAGCCCGGTTTGACGTCGATGACGGCCAGCGCATCGGGCTGCGAGGCATCCGGGCTGAGCATCACCGTGTAGGCGTACTCCTCGGCCGGCGCTCGCATCGCCAGTGCCGGCGACGCGTGGAATGTGGGATCTGGCCGCAGGCTCATGGAAGGCCCCTCCTTGCCGCGGATATGCCGCGCGAACCTATCTACACTAGGTCGCGGCAAAAGGGGCGTCAACGAAACCGGGGCCTGGCGCTACGATCAATATCGAATGAGCTTATGCGCCTTGGCCGCACCCGCACCAGGACCGCAGGCGCATCGCCGCGGGCCTCACACCACCTTGCCGGGGTTCATCAGCCCGAGCGGGTCCAGCGCCTGCTTGACCGCGCGCATCATGGCCAGTTCGACCTCGCTCTTGTAGCGGCGATTTTCCTCGCGCTTGAGCTGGCCCAGGCCATGTTCGGCCGAGATCGAGCCGCCGTGCGCATGCACGCTGTCGTGCACGATGCGGTTGATCGCGTCCTGATTGGCGAGGAAGGCGTCGTGGTCCTGTCCCGCCGGGGGCGACACGTTGTAGTGCAGGTTGCCATCGCCCAGATGGCCGAAGGTGACCATGCGCACGCCCGGAAATGCTGCCTGCAGCTGCGCGTCGGTGCTGGCGATGAAGTCGCCGATGCGCGAGATCGGCACCGCGATGTCATGCTTGATGTTCTTGCCTTCCTCGACCTGCGCCAGCGGAATGTGCTCGCGCAAATTCCAGAAGTCACGCGACTGCTGTACCGATTCGGCCACTACGGCATCGGCCACGATGCCGGCGTCGAAGGCCGCTTCCATCAGCGTCTCGAAGGTGGCGCGCGCATGCTCGGCGCTTTCGCTGTCGGACAGCTCCAGCAGCACCACCTGCGGATGCGGCCGGTCGAACGGATAGCGCAGCTGCGGATAGTGGCGCGTCACCAGCTCCAGGCACATCGCCGACATCAGTTCGAAGCCGGTCAGCATCGCCCCGGCCTGGCTTTGCGCGAGGGCCAGCAGCGCCAGCGCGGCACGCGGGTCCTCCACGGCGGCAAGTGCGGTCACCCGTGCACGGGGCGCCGGGTACAGCTTCATCACGGCCGCGGTGATCACGCCGAGCGTGCCTTCGGCACCGATGAACAAGTCGCGCAGATCGTAGCCGGTGTTGTCCTTGCGCAGGCCGCGCAGCCCATTCCAAACCTCGCCGCTGGCGGTCACGACTTCGAGCCCCAGGCACAGCTCGCGCGTATTGCCATAGCGCAGCACGCCGGTGCCGCCGGCATTGGTGGCCAGATTGCCGCCGATGGTGCAGCTGCCTTCCGCGGCGAGGCTCAGCGGGAACAGGCGGTCGTGCTCGCTGGCCGCCTGCTGGACCTGCTGCAGGATGACGCCGGCCTCGACGGTGATCGTGTTGTTCAGCGGATCGACCTGGCGGATGCGGTTCAGGCGCTTGAGCGACAGCACCACCGAGGGCTGCGAGGCGTCGGGCGTGGCGCCGCCGCACAGGCCGGTGTTGCCGCCCTGCGGCACGATCGCGATCTGGTGCGCGTGGCAGGCGCGCACCGCGGCGGCCACTTCCTCGGTGGTCCCCGGCAGCAGCACGGCCAGCGCATCGCCGGTATAGCGGCGGCGCCAATCGGTCAGATAGGGCGCCGTGTCCTCCGCTTCGGTCAGCACATGCGTCGGCCCCAGCGCGGCGCGGCACAGCGACAGGAAGGAGTGGAGGCGGGCATCGGTCGGGGCTTGCGTCATGGCGTGTGCGGTCGAGTCGGAGGAAGCGTCGAGGGGAGCGTCGATGGGCGCGGGCGCGGCGGTTCAGTGCCGCGCTTGCGTGGATGCCGCTGCGTCGGCCTGGGTCCTGGTTTGCGCACGCGCACGGCGCTTGTACGGGCGCAGATAGAAGATGGTCGCGAAGAAGAACAGCACGGTCAGCGCCACCTCGCACCACGCCAGCCACGACGAGGGCGCGCGGTCGCTGGTCGCGCGCACGACCCCTTCGGTGAAATACAGCAGGATCAGCATCGACGACCACTGCATCGTATAGCGGTTGCGCGTCAGCATGCCGCGCAGCGGCAGCAGCAGCGGCAGGAACTTGACGATCAGCCAGGAGCCGCCGGGCCGCAGCGGCGCCAGAAACCACTCCCAGGCGATCGACAGCACGATCAGCGCCAGCAGGCTGGCGATGCTCAGGCGGTAGAGCAGCGGGCTGTGCAGCGCGGCATCGTCGCGGGTGTCGACGGCGCTCATCGCGCGGCTCCGTTGGCGGGGGCGTTGTCCGCCAGCCGCAGCGCGGTCTGCGCCAGCCGCTTGCCCATCGCGATCGCCAGCGCCGATTCGTCTTCGCTGACCGGCCGGCTGTTGTCGCCAAGCGCGTGATGGCTGGGACCATAGGGCGTGCCGCCGCCCACGGTCGTCATCAGGCCGCGCTCGCTGTAGGGCAGTCCCATCAACAGCATGCCGTGATGCAGCAGCGGCAGCATCATCGACAGCAGCGTGGTTTCCTGGCCGCCATGCAGGCTGCCGGTCGAGGTGAATACGCAGGCCGGCTTGCCCGTCAGCGTGCCCGACAGCCACTCGGCGATGGTGCCGTCGAGGAAATACTTCATCGGCGCGGCCATATTGCCGAAACGGGTCGGGCTGCCGAGCGCCAGGCCGATGCACTCGTGCAGGTCGCGCAGTTCGACGTACGGCGGACCGTCGGCGGGGATATCCGGCGCGGTGGCCTCGCAGACCGTCGAGACCGGCGGCACCGTGCGCAGCCGCGCGTGGGCGCCGGGCACGCTGTCGATGCCGGTCGCGATCAGCTCGGCGAGCTTGCGGGTGCTGCCGTGGCGGCTGTAGTAAAGGACCAGGATGTCGGACATAGGGGCGGGGCAGGTGGCGCGCGTGGGCGCGCAGTGTGCACGAAAGGAGCAACAAGGGAGCAGGAAGGGCATCGCCTTGCGCCGCGACTTCGGCCTGGCGGCACAAGCATCGCGTGCGATGCAACCGGCGTATTATAGTGGCGGGCTCGGCGCCCGCCGCCATGGAGTTTGCCCCGCATGTCCGATCCCAGCCTTGTGTCTCGCTGTATCCGCCGCTGCACCAACCGTATCGCCCGCCTGCGGCGCGAATGGAATTGGCAGAAGCTGCGTGCACTGCTGCGCTATGCCGCGCGGCGCGCCGGCGAGGACCGCCTGCCGCAGGTCGCGGCCAGCCTCACCTTCACCACCGTGCTGTCGGTGGTGCCGGTGCTGACGGTCGCGTTCGCGCTGCTCGCCGCCTTTCCGATGTTCGCGAACTTCCGCAACGCGATCGAAGGCTTCCTGTTCCAGAACCTGATTCCCGGCAACCTGACCGATTCGATCACGGGCTATCTGGGCCAGTTCGCGCGCAATGCCAAGGGCCTGACGGCGGTCGGCCTGGTCGGCCTGATGGTCACCGCGGTGCTGACCATGCTGACGGTCGAGGACGCGCTCAATGCGATCTGGCGCGTCAAGCAGAAGCGGCGCTTCGCGCAGCGGGTGCTGGTGTTCTGGGCCGTGCTGACCTGCGGCCCGGTGCTGATCGGTGGCAGCCTGTCGATCAGCTCGTATCTGATCTCGATCTCCGCCGGCTATGTCGGCACGATGCCGTTCGGCGTCGGCTTTGCGGTCAGTCTCGCGCCGGTGCTGCTGTCGGCGATCGCCTTTGCCTTGCTCTATACGGCGGTGCCCAACGCCTACGTCGAATGGCGCGATGCCATTCTGGCGGGCCTGGTGGCGGCGCTGGCGTTCGAACTATCGAAGCGCGGCTTCGGCTATTTCGTCACGCGTTTTCCGACCTATACCGCGGTCTACGGCGCCTTTGCCGCGCTGCCGATTTTCCTGCTGTGGATCTACCTGAGCTGGCTGGTGACGCTGCTGGGCGCGACCATCGCCGCCAATTTGCCGGTGGTGCGCCAGGGCTACTGGCGCCGCCGCACCTTTGCCGGCAGCGAGTTCTACGATGCGCTCGGCGTCCTCTACGTGCTGTACCGCGCGCGCGAACAGGCGCCGCGCAGCGTCGGCGAGCTCGATCTTGGCCGCAAGCTGCGGGTCGAGGCCGATTACCTTGCCGTGCTGCTGGGCAAGCTCAATGCGATGCATCTGGTCGGCAAGCTGCAGCACCATCGCGGCCAGGCGCACTGGGCGCTGCTGTGCGACCCGGCGCGCGTGCCGCTGCGCCTGCTGCACGACCGGCTGGTGCTGAACCTGCCGCGCCTGCCGCGCACCGCGGTGGCGCAGCTGCTCAGCGGCGCGGAGGCGTTGCGCGGCGTGCTCGAGAATCCGATGCTCGACAAGACGCTGCAGGAGATCTTCGACACGGGCGCGATGTCGCCACCGCAGACGCCGACGGGCGAGGGGCAGCGGCGCACGCTCGAGGTGGTGCCGCCAGGCTGGCACGGGCAGGTTTGAGCGGCAAACAAAAACGGCGCGGTGTGGACCGCGCCGTTTTTTATCGGAACGGCGACATCAGCGGACCTCGGCCACCACGCGTCGCGCAAAGCCGGCCAGCGCGTCCAGCACCTCGTCGGGCTTCTCCCCCATGATGTTGTGGCCGCAGGGCACGTCAACCACGCTGGCGCGCGGCATGCTCGCCGCCAGTGCGCGGGCCGAGCGGGCCGGCGTCATCATGTCCTTGCTGCCGACCACCACCAGCGCCGGGCATGGCAGGCCCGCCGCGGCGCGCTCGCCGTTGGCGTAGGCGTTGCAGGCGGCGAAGTCGGTATGGAACACCTGCGCCTGCGGATTGCGGCGGCCGACCCGTTCCATCAGCCGCTGGCCGACGCCATGCATCCAGAAGCCCGGACCGGGCGCCGAGGGCTTGTTGGCCAGGCTCGAATGCGACCACGCATTGACCATGGCGATCGCCTCGTGCTCGCGGTTCTGCGCGGCATCGAGCAGGGCGTCGGAAACCTTCATCGGATAGGCGGTCGCCAGCATGCCGATCGCGCGCACGGCGTCGGCATGGCGCGTCGCGCATTCGAGCGCGATCAGCGAGCCCATGCTGTGGCCGAACACCAGCGCCGGCGCCTTGACGCCGGCCGCGCGCAGCAGCGCGACGACCCAGTCGGCCATCTGCTCGACCGTGGCCAGCGGCGGCCCCTCGCTGCGGTTGTGGCCGGGCAGGTCCACCGCCAGCACGGAAAAGCCGTGATGCGCGAACCAGCGCGTCTGCAGACCCCAGACGCTGTGGTCGTTCTGCGCGCCGTGCACGAACACCGCGCAGGGCAGGGCGGGATCGAAGGGTTTGCCGCCCGTATAGGCGTAGGCCCGCTGGCCATCGATGTTCAGGTACATCAGGCTTTCCCTCCGTTGGTCTTGTTGCCGGCGGCGCTGCCACCGCTGCTGCCACCGCCCTTGTCCATCGACTTCTGCGCCGCCTTCAGCCCGCGCTTCAGGTCGTCGATCAGGTCGTCCGGGTCCTCCAGGCCGATCGACAAGCGGATCGTGCCCTCGGCGATGCCAGCCGAGCGCAGCGCCGCGGCATCCATGCGGAAGTGCGTGGTCGAGGCGGGATGGATCACCAGCGAGCGCGCGTCGCCCACATTGGCCAGATGCGAGAACAGCGTCAGGCTCTCGATGAAGCGCTGGCCCGCGGCGCGATCGCCCTTCAGGTTGAAGCTGAACACCGCGCCGCAGCCGCGCGGAAGCAGCCGCCTGGCGAGCGCGTGGTCGGGGTGCGATTCGAGTTCGGGGTAGGCCACCGACTCGACCATCGGATGCGAGACCAAAAACTGCACCACGCGGCGCGCGTTGTCGACATGGCGCGCCATCCGCAGCGGCAGCGTCTCGATCCCTTGCAGCAGCTGCCACGCGGCCATCGGATTCATGCAGGCGCCGAAGTCGCGCAGGCCCTCGCGGCGCGCGCGCAGCAGGAAGGGGGCGACGGTGCTTTCCTCGGTGAAGACCATGTTGTGGAAGCCCGCATACGGCTCCGACAGCTCGGGAAAGCGCCCCGAGGCCTCGAAATCGAAGTTGCCGCCCTCGGCCAGCACGCCGCCGATGGTGGTGCCGTGGCCGCCGAGGAACTTGGTCGCCGAGTGGTAGAGCAGCGCCGCGCCATGCGCGAACGGCTGGATCAGATAGGGCGTGGTGAAGGTCGAGTCGACCAGCAGCGGAATGCCATGTTCGTCGCCCAGTTGCGCCAGCGTCGGGATGTCCAGCACGTCCAGGCCCGGATTGCCCAGCGTCTCGCCGAACAGCAGCCGGGTCTCGGGACGGATCGCGGCGCGCCAGGCGTCGATATCGCGCGCCTGCACGAAGGTGGTCTCGATGCCGAAGCGGCGCAGCGTGTAGTGCAGCAGGTTGTGCGAGCCGCCGTACAGCGCGGACGAGGCGACGATGTGCGAGCCGGCACCCATCAGCGTGGCGATCGCCAGATGCAGCGCAGCCTGGCCCGAGGCCGTGGCGATCGCGCCGACGCCGTTTTCCAGTGCGGCGACGCGCTCCTCGAACACGGCCACGGTCGGATTCGAGATGCGCGAGTACACGTGGCCGGCGCGTTCCATATTGAACAGCGAGGCCGCGTGCTCGCTGTCGCGGAACACGAAGGAGGTGGTCAGGTGGATCGGCGTGGCGCGGGCCCCGGTGGCGGGGTCGGGCGCGGCGCCGGCGTGCAGCGCGAGGGTATCGAAACGGGTATCGGACATGTCTCTCTTTAATCGTGGTTCCAGCGAAGCGGTCTGACGGCGGCCGGTTCCGGCACGGTCCCGCGGGCGGGGCGTGCGGCGGCATGCGGATGTGCCGGCCTGCATCGTAGCATTGGCCGTAGGCGCCGGACCGCGCATGCCCGAAGGGCCCCGGCTTTACTTGGGCGGCCGCTTTCGGCTAGCATCGGCCCATCTATCGCGGATGGCGCGCAACCCTGCGCGGCCACGCGGTTCGGGCGGATCGCATGGAGCGGGTGGGGCGATGCCCCGCCGCCCGCCGCACCGGCATCATCGAGGGGAGACCATTATGAAAGTCAGCGACATCCTGCAGATCAAGGGCAACACGCTCTATACCGTCAAGCCGGATACGTCACTGCTGGAGGCGGTCACCACGATGGCCGAGCACGACATCGGCTCGCTGGTGGTGATGGAGTACGGCGAACTGGTCGGCATGCTGACCTTCCGCGAGATCATCCAGACCCTGGCCTCGAACAACGGCAATGTCGGCAACGCGACGATCCGTCGGGTGATGGACGACGCGCCGCTGACCTGCACGCCCGAGACCGACGTCAACGAGGTCCGCCGCATGATGCTCGAGCGCCATGCCCGCTATATGCCGGTGCTCGACAGCCGCACGCTGATGGGCGTGATTTCGTTCTACGACGTGGCCAAGGCCGTGGTCGAGGAGCAGAGCTTCGAGAACCGCATGCTGAAGGCCTATATCCGCGACTGGCCGGAAGAGAA
The DNA here is from genome assembly GCA_031181345.1 of Cupriavidus sp. GTDB lineage: Bacteria > Pseudomonadota > Gammaproteobacteria > Burkholderiales > Burkholderiaceae > Cupriavidus. The sequence continues at coordinate 15,529 of JAPSLC010000061.1, forward strand.
GGCCAGCTGAATTGCCCTCCCGGACAGGAGCGGCCCCCGCCGATGCGCGGAGTCAAGCCGCTGGGTCCCCGCGTTCGCGGGGACGACGATCGTTTCCGGCAACGCCAATATGGCTGTCGTCCCCGCGAATGCGGGGACCCAGTGACTCTCGCATCGGCGCGGGCAAACGGTAGCTGCGGCGTCGATCGCGCCAGTTGCCTGCGGCCCTTGCGCAAGTTTCCCCGCAATTTCTCCGCGACTTTCTCCGCGACTTTCTCCGCGAATCCCCCGTTCCATGAGCCAATCGAGCCAGTCCCGCCTGCTGCGCGAGCGCCGCTTTGCGCCGTTCTTCTGGACCCAGTTCCTGGGCGCGATGAACGACAACGTGTTCAAGGTCGCGTTCACCTCGCTGGTGACCTACCAAACCGCGCGCTTCGAGGGCGTGGACGGCGCCAGTGCGGCCTTCCTGATCTCGGCGATCTTCATCGCGCCGTTCGTGCTGTTCTCGGCGACCAGCGGGCAGATCGCCGACAAGATCGAGAAGTCGCGGCTGATCCGGCTGGTCAAGTCGCTGGAGATCGCCATCATGGTGATCGGGCTGGCGGGCTTTGCCTGGTATAGCGCGCCGCTGCTGTACGTGACGACCTTCCTGATGGGCCTGCATTCGACGCTGTTCGGTCCGGTCAAGTACGCCTACCTGCCGCAGCATCTGCAGCAGAGCGAGCTGGTCGGCGGCAACGGGCTGGTCGAGATGGGCACCTTCGTGGCGATCCTGCTGGGGACGGTGCTGGGCGGCGAGTTGGCGGCGGTGAGCGGCGCGGCGGCACAGCAGGGCATCTCCGCCACGCTCTATATCGGCAGTGCCTGCGTGGCGCTGGCAATCGCCGGCCGCGTGGCGGCCTCGCGCGTGCCGCTGTCTCCCGCGCCGCAGCCGGACCTGCGGCTGAACTGGAATCCGGTGACCGAGACCTGGCGCAACCTGATGCTGGCGCGCGAGAGCCGCACCGTGTTCCTGAGCCTGCTCGGCATCTCGTGGCTGTGGTTTCTCGGTGCGACCTTCCTGACCTCGTTCTTCGCCTTCGCCAAGACCGTGCTCGGCGGCGACCAGAGCGTGGTGACGCTGCTGCTGGCGGTGTTCTCGATCGGCATCGGCGTCGGCTCGCTGCTGTGCGAGCGGCTGTCGGGCCGGCATGTCGAGGTCGGGCTGGTACCGTTCGGCTCGATCGGCATGACGGTGTTCGCGATCGACCTGTACTTCGCCAGCCGCGGCCAGGCGCCGGCCACGCTGAGCGGCATCGCGGCCTTCGTCGCCGAGCCCGCGCACTGGCGCGTGCTGGCTGACCTGTTCCTGCTGGCGATGTTCGGCGGCTTCTACAGCGTGCCGCTCTACGCGCTGATCCAGAGCCGCAGCGCGCCGACGCATCGCGCGCGCATCATCGCCGCCAACAACATCCTGAACAGCCTGTTCATGATCGCCTCGGCGCTGCTGGCGATGGCGATGACCGGCGCCGGCTACAGCATTCCGGAGCTGTTCCTGGCGGTGGGGCTGCTCAATGCGGTGGTGGCGATCTACATCTATTCGGTGGTGCCGGAATTCCTGCTGCGCTTCGTCGCCTGGATCCTGGTGCACACGGTGTACCGGCTCAAGCGGATCAATGCCGACCGCATTCCCGCCGAAGGCCCGGCGGTGCTGGTCTGCAATCACGTCAGCTTTGCCGATGCGGTGGTGTTGATGGCGGCCAGCCCGCGGCCGGTGCGCTTCGTGATGGACCACCGCATCTTCGGGGTGCCGCTGCTGTCGTGGTTCTTCCGGCAAGCGCGCGCGATTCCGATCGCGCCCGCGCATGAAGACCCGCAGACGCTCAAGCACGCCTATGACGAGGTCGCCCGCGCGCTTGCCGCCGGCGAACTGGTCTGCATCTTCCCGGAAGGCAAGATCACCGCCAGCGGCGACATCAATCCGTTCAAGCAGGGCGTGCAGCAGATCGTGCGGCGCACGCCGGTGCCGGTGGTGCCGATGGCGCTGCGCGGCCTGTGGGGCAGCTTTTTCTCGCGCAAGGGCGGGGCGGCGATGACGCGGCCGTTCCGGCGCGGCATCCTGAGCCGGCTCGAACTGGTAGTGGGCGAGCCGATCGCGCCGGAGCAGGCCACGCCCGAAGGCCTGCAGCAGGTGGTGCAGGGCCTGCGCGGCGAGTGGCGATAGGCCAAGGCGCGCAGCGCCCGAGCCGGCGCCGCAGTGCGGTGCCGTGCAGGGCCACATCAGGCCGTACAATGTAGGCCTTTCCCAATTCCTGCGTGGTTTTCATCATGTCCGGCAATACCCTCGGCCTGCTCTTCACAGTCACGACCTTCGGCGAGTCGCACGGACCGGCCATCGGCGCGGTGGTCGATGGCTGCCCGCCGGGCATGAGCCTGTGCGAGGCCGATATCCAGGGCGACCTGGACCGTCGCAAGCCGGGCACGTCGCGCCACGTGACGCAGCGCAAGGAGCCGGACCAGGTCGAGATCCTGTCGGGCGTGTTCGAGGGCAAGACCACCGGCACGCCGATCTGCCTGCTGATCCGCAATACCGACCAGCGCAGCAAGGACTACGGCAATATCGTCGAGACCTTCCGCCCGGGCCACGCCGATTACACCTACTGGCAGAAATACGGCATCCGCGACCATCGCGGCGGCGGCCGTTCGTCGGCCCGGCTGACCGCGCCGGTGGTGGCCGCAGCGGCGGTCGCGCGCAAATGGCTGCGCGAGCAGTACGGCACCGAGATTCGAGGCTATATGTCGCAGCTGGGCGAGATCCAGGTGCCGTTCACCGACTGGGCCGAGGTGCCGCGCAATCCGTTCTTCGCCGCCGACGCCAATATCGTTCCCGAGCTGGAAACCTATATGGATGCGCTGCGCCGCGACGGCGATTCGGTCGGTGCGCGCATCGAGGTGGTGGCCAGCGGCGTGCCGGTGGGCCTGGGCGAGCCGCTGTTCGACAAGCTCGATGCCGATATCGCGCACGCGATGATGGGCATCAATGCGGTCAAGGGCGTCGAGATCGGCGCCGGCTTCGCCAGCGTGGCGCAGCGCGGCAGCGTCCATGGCGACGAGCTGACCGCGGCCGGTTTTCGCACCAACAATGCCGGCGGCGTGCTGGGCGGCATCTCGACCGGCCAGGACGTCACCGTGTCGCTGGCGATCAAGCCAACCTCGAGCATCCGCACCCCGCGCGAATCGATCGACAAGGCCGGGCAGGCCGCGACGGTCGAGACCTTCGGCCGCCACGACCCGTGCGTGGGCATCCGCGCCACGCCGATCGCAGAGGCGATGCTGGCGCTGGTGCTGATGGACCACGCGCTGCGCCACCGCGCGCAATGCGGCGACGTGCGGGTGGAGACGCCAAAGATTCCGGCACAGGCGCCGGACGTGAAGGGCTAAGCCGCGCTGTATGTGTTCTCCCCTCTCCCGCTTGCGGGAGAGGGGCGGGGGAGAGGGCAAGGGGCGTTCGCCATAGCGCAGGCCCCTGGAATCGCGACCGCCTTTCCCTCTCCCCCAACCCCTCTCCCGCAATGCGGGAGAGGGAGCCGAAATCGGGCGTGCTCGCTATTGCGCGATCGCCGCCACTGTCTCGCCGATCGCCAGCGACGCCGTCAGCCCCGGCGATTCGATCCCGAACAGATGCACCAGCCCCGGCACGCCATGCAGGGCCGGGCCGTCGATGCGGAAGTCGGCGGCCGGCTCGCCGGGGCCGCTGATCTTCGGGCGGATGCCGGCATAGCCCGGCTGCAGCGCCCCGTCCGCCAGCGCGGGCCAATAGCGACGCACCTCGTCATAGAAGCTGTCGGCATCATGCGGATCGACGCCATATTCGATCTCGTCGATCCATCGCACATTGGGGCCGAAGCGGGCCTGGCCGCCCAGGTCCAGCGTCAGATGCACGCCCAGGCCGGCCGCCTCGGGCACCGGGTAGATCAGCCGCGAGAACGGTGCGCGGCCCGCCAGCGTGAAATAGCAGCCCTTGGCGTAGAACTGCGGCGGGATATGCGCCGCCGGCATGCCTTCGATCCGGCGCGCCAGCTCGGGCGCGGTCAGCCCGGCCGCGTTGACGACGGTGCGGGCGAGCAGCGTGGTGGCGGTGTCGCCGCCGACTTCCAGCACGATGCCATCGCCAGTGACCGCACCGGTCATGACCGGTGAACACACCGCCAGCATCGCGCCGGCCTGCTCGGCATCGCCCAGCAGCGCCAGCATCAGGCCGTGGCTGTCGACGATGCCGGTCGACGGCGACAGCAGCGCCGCCTCGCACTGCAGATTCGGTTCGAGTTCCAGCGCCTGTTCCCGCGACAGCAGACGCAGGTCGTCCACGCCGTTGGCGGCCGCCTTCGCGCGAATACCTTCGAGCGTCGCGACCTGGGCCGCGCTGGCGGCGACGATCAGCTTGCCGCAACGCTGATGGGCGATCTGGTGGCTCGCGCAATAGTCGTACAGCATCGCCTTGCCCCGCACGCACAACCGCGCCTTCAGCGAGCCGGCGGGGTAGTAGATCCCCGCGTGTATCACCTCGCTGTTGCGCGCGCTGGTGATCGTGCCGAAGGTGTTCTCCGCCTCGAGGATCACCACCTCGCGCCCTTGCTGCGCAAGCGCCCGCGCTACCGCCAGTCCAACCACGCCGGCGCCGATCACCACGCAATCGACTGATTCCATGCCTGCTTCCTTTGCTTTCCTTGCTTTGCTTGTTGCTTCTTCGAGGCAGGCGAATGCGGGACGGCGACTGCCATCGCACATCGGCTTGCTCGCATCGTCGTCGTATCGTCGTCGTATCGTCGATCAATCCAGTTCGAGCCCCATGCGGGCCGCCGCGGCTTCCAGATGGCGGCGCGCGGCCTGCCGGGCCGCGCCGGCGTCGCCGGCCGCGATCGCATCGGCCAGCGCCGTGTGTTCTTCCTCGGCCGCGCCGGGTCCACCGCGATAGCGGGCGGCGTTTTCCCAGGCCAGCCGGCGGGCGGTGAGCAGTTGCTGCCCGACGAAATCGGTCAGCCCCGCCATGCAGGGGTTGTGTGCCGCCTGCGCGATGGCCTGGTGAAAGGCCACGTCGGCCGCCGCCGCGCTGGCGGGTTCGTCGCGCTGCGCGCGCATCGCAGCCAGGGCGGCGGCGATGGCGGCGAGATCCGCCTCGGTGCGGCGGCGCGCAGCCAGTTCGGCGCACGCGGTCTCGGCCATCACGCGCAGTTCGAACAGATGCGCCAGCGTCGGCCCGTCGCCTGGGCCGCCGTCCGCGCCGCCGGCATCGCCGCGCAGCCGCCAGACCTGTCCGCCCGGGGTGTCGGAGACGTAGGCGCCCGAGCCCTTGCGCGTGACCAGCACGCCGTCGGCCTTCAGCTGCGCGATGGCCTCGCGCACGATCGGCCGGCTGACGCCGAACGCGGCGGCCAATGCGGACTCGGCCGGCAGGCGGGCGCCGGCGACGAAGCGGCCGGCGCCGATATCGGCGCGGATCGCCTCGGCAATGCGGGAGGCCAGGGAAGAGGGGCGGCTAAGGGGTTCCAAGCGGCTTGTGGTGGCGTGTCGTGGTGCGTCTGGGAGGGCCGGCGCGAAGTCAACCCGTTGGGCTAAATCTGTAAGTCTGTCAGACAGCTTTGCGAGATTCTGATCGGCCGCGGGGCCTGCGTCAAGCGGTGGACGATCGGACGCTGGCTGCGGCCGTGCCGGGAACCGCTTTGTTATGGGTTCGGCTATCCCCCTTAGGTAGGGGATCGCTAAACCTTTGGGGTGTCGCGCCGATAGCTGAGGAATCGGGAAGGCGCGACCGCGGCCCGGCGGGCGCCTTCCGCACTGTCGCCCACACCGGTGGGCATTGGATTGGGATGCCCATGATTCCTCTGACACCGAACGACCTGCCGGTCGGCCAGCCCTTGCCCTGGTCGTTGCTCGACGGGCAGGGCAACCTGTTGCTCGGCAGCGGCAAGGTGCTCGCCGATGGCCGCGACGTGGCGCTCGTCTTTCGCCATGGCTCGGTATGCCGGCCGGACCCGCTGCCGGTCGACGATGCCGCACCAGTGGCCGCCGTGCCCGCGCAGGCATCGGGCCCGCTCGGGCTGCAGGTCGGCACGCTGCTGCAGATCAAGGCGTCGGACGACGGCGGCCGCGCCGCGGCGAGCCGGCTGGTCGGCTTTATCGACCAGGGGCTGTTCGTCAGCTGGCCGCAGTTCGGCGGCAAGGATGCCACCTTCCAGGCGGGCGAAGAGGTACTGCTGCGCGGCTTCACCGGCCGCTCCATCCACAGCTTCCGCTGCACCGTGACCGCGGTGTGCCGCAGCCCGTTCCGCTATCTGGTGCTGTCCGTTCCGACCGAGGTGGAGCAGGTGCCGGTGCGCAGCAGTCCGCGCGTGCAGACCCGGCTGGCGGCGCAGTTGCTGCATCCGGACGACGACACGGCCAGCGCGCCGCGTCTGGCGGTGCTGTCGGACCTCAGCGCCGGCGGCGCGCTGGTGCAGACCGCGGCGCCATTGCCGGCGCCCGGCACGCGCCTGCAGCTGCGTTTCGTGCTGCGCACGGTGGGCACGGACAGCGAGATCACCGTGGACGCCTGGGCGCGCAATCCGGCGCGCGACGACGGCGACGCCGAGTTTCCGGCGTTCGGCGTGGCGTTCGATCTGCTGGGGGAGAGAGAGGCGGCGCTATTGCACTGCTATATCTACGAGCAGTTGCTGGCCGCGGCAAGCATGACGGTGTAGGGGAGCCGAGGGATTTGCTCCCCCTCCCGCATGGCGGGAGAGGGGCTGGGGGGAGAGGGCAGGCAGCGTTCGATGAACGGCGGCGTTCGCGATGGCGGACGCCGTTTGCCCTCTCCCCCGACCCCTCTCCCACGCGTGGGAGAGGGGAGAACAGCAAGGCGGTGAGCCGCCTTACATCCCCACGTAATTCGGACCGCCGCCGCCTTCCGGCGTCACCCAGACGATGTTCTGGGTCGGGTCCTTGATGTCGCAGGTCTTGCAGTGGACGCAGTTCTGCGCATTGATCTGCAGCCGCTGGCCGCCGCGTTCCTCGTCGGCGACGAACTCGTACACGCCCGCCGGGCAATAGCGGCTTTCGGGGCCGGCGTACTTGTCCAGGTTGATCTGCACCGGCACGCTCGCGTCCTTCAGCGTCAGGT
>JAPSLC010000116.1 GCA_031181345.1 Cupriavidus sp.
GCGCGCCGTGGCTCGGCATGCCGATCGCCGAGGTGTCGACGCTGCAGGGCGCGCTGGTGATCGGCGCCTCGCTGCGCAAGGACCAGCCGCTGCTGGCCTCGCGCCTGCGCCAGGCCGCCAAGAAGGGCGCTCGCGTTGCCGTGCTGGGCGCCAGCCCCGAGGATCTGCTGATGCCGCTGGCGGCGCGCATCGCCGTGGCGCCGTCGGCCTGGGCCGCCGCGCTGGCCGGCGTGGCACGTGCTGTCGCGGCCGCCAAGGGTGTGGCCGCGCCGGCCGGCACCGACGGTTTCGACGGCGGCGCGCTGGCCGAGGCCGCCGCGCAGGCCCTGCTGTCGGGCGAGCGCCGTGCCGTGTTCCTCGGCAACGAGGCCGTTCGCCATCCGCAATTCGCCGCGCTGCATGCGCTGGCGCAGTGGATCGCGGACAACACCGGCGCCACGCTGGGCTTCCTGACCGAAGCGGCCAATACGGTCGGCGCGCATCTGGTCGGCGCGCTGCCGCGCCAGGGCGGGGCCGATGCCCGCGCCATGCTGGAGACGCCGCGCAAGGCCTATGTGGTGCTGAACGCCGAACCCGAGTTCGACAGCGCCGACCCGCAACGCGCGCTGGCCGCGCTGAGCCAGGCCGGCACCGTGATCGTGCTGTCGCCGTTCCGCTCCGACGCCGCGCTGCAATACGCCGACGTGATCCTGCCGATCGCGCCGTTCAGCGAGACCTCGGGCACCTTCGTCAACTGCGAAGGCGTGCCGCAGAGCTTCAACGGCGTGGTGCGTCCGTTGGGCGAGACCCGTCCGGCGTGGAAGGTGCTGCGCGTGCTCGGTAATCTGCTGGACGTGCCGGGCTTCGACTACGAGACCGCCGAAGCGGTCCGCGACGAAGCGCTGGCTGAAGAAATCGGCCCGCGCCTGAACAACCGGACCACTGCGGCGATCCAGATCGCCGCGCCGGCAACCGATGGCGTCGTGCCGGCGATCGAGCGCGTCGCCGACGTGCCGATCTACCACTCGGACGCGGTCGTGCGCCGTGCCGATTCGCTGCAGCTGACCGCCGCCGCGCGCCGCGCGATGCAGGTGGGCCTGTCGGCCGATCTGTTCGCCGCGCTGGGCGTGGCCGCCGGCGATCCGGTGCGCGTGACGCAAGGGCAGGGCAGCGTGGTGCTGCCGGCCGTGCTGGAAGAAGGTCTGCCCGCCAATACGGTGCGCGTGTCGGCGGCCACGCCGGCCGCCGTCGGCCTGGGGCCGATGTTCGGCACCGTGCTGGTGGAGAAGGCGGTGGAGCTGGCCCCGGTGGCCGCGGCTTAAAGAAGCGAATACGACAGGCGAGAGAGAAAGATGATCGATTGGATTACCTCGCAGGGACAGGCCGTCTTCGGTGGCGCATGGACGCCGCTGTGGATCCTGATTCGCGCCGTGGTCATCGTGGTGCCGCTGCTGCTGTGCGTGGCCTACCTGATCCTGTGGGAGCGCAAGCTGATCGGCTGGATGCACGTGCGGATCGGCCCGAACCGGGTCGGCCCGCTGGGCCTGCTGCAGCCGATTGCCGACGTGCTGAAGCTGCTGCTCAAGGAAGTGATGACGCCCACGCAGGTCAGCAAGGGCCTGTACCTGATCGCGCCGCTGATGGTGCTGATGCCCGCCGTGGCGATCTGGGCGGTGATCCCGTTCCAGGCCGAAGTGGTGATGGCCGACGTCAATGCCGGCCTGCTGTATGTGATGGCGATCAGCTCGGTCGGCGTCTACGGCGTGATCCTGGCCGGCTGGGCCTCGAACTCGAAGTACGCGTTCATCGGCGCGATGCGCGCCGCGGCGCAGATGGTGTCGTACGAAATCGCGATGGGCTTCGCGCTGGTCACGGTGCTGATGGTGTCGGGCAGCCTGAACCTGTCGGCCATCGTCAACGGCCAGAACACCGGCTACTTCGCCAACATGGGCCTGAACATCCTGTCGTGGAACTGGCTGCCGCTGCTGCCGATGTTCGGCGTCTACTTCATCTCGGGCGTGGCCGAAACCAACCGCCACCCGTTCGACGTGGTGGAAGGCGAATCGGAAATCGTGGCCGGCCACATGATCGAGTACTCGGGCATGGGCTTCGCGCTGTTCTTCCTGGCCGAATACATCAACATGATCATCATCTCGACGATGACCGCGCTGATGTTTCTCGGCGGCTGGGCGCCCCCGGTCGACAGCGTGGTCACCAACGCGATCCCTGGCTTCTTCTGGCTGCTGATCAAGGTGTTCCTGCTGCTGTCGGTGTTCATCTGGATCCGCGCGTCGTTCCCGCGCTACCGCTACGACCAGATCATGCGCCTGGGCTGGAAGGTGTTCATTCCGCTGACCGTCGCATGGCTGATCATCGTGGCGATCTGGATCAAGTCGCCCTGGAACATCTGGCACTGAGAATGCCTCGGGGCCGGTGATCACGTCGTCCCCGCGCAGGCGGGGACCCAGCGGCTTGAAGTCACTGGGCCCCCGCGTTCGCGGGGGCGACAGTAGAAGCAAACGTTTTATGTCGCGTGCCATCGCGCCCCGGCCGAAATATTAGGAAGCAATCGTCATGCTGCTCGCCATCAAGGACTTCTTCAACAGCCTGCTCCTGAAGGAACTCTTCAAGGGCATGGCCTTGACCGGCCGCTATCTCTTCGCCCGCAAGATCACGGTGCAGTTCCCCGAGGAGAAGACGCCGGTGTCGCCGCGCTTCCGCGGGCTGCACGCGCTGCGCCGCTATCCGAACGGCGAGGAGCGCTGCATCGCCTGCAAGCTGTGCGAAGCGGTCTGCCCGGCGCTCGCCATCACGATCGAGTCGGACGTGCGCGCCGACGGCACCCGCCGTACCACGCGCTACGACATCGATCTGACCAAGTGCATTTTCTGCGGCTTCTGCGAGGAAGCCTGCCCGGTCGACGCGATCGTCGAGACGCAGATTCTCGAGTATCACGGCGAGAAGCGCGGCGACCTGTATTTCACCAAGGACATGCTGCTCGCGGTGGGCGACCGCTACGAGCCGCAGATCGCGGCGGCCAAGGCGGCGGACGCGAAGTACCGCTGATCGCGCTGTTCGTGCACATCCACGCGCGAACCTGGGCGGACCCGGCCGCAAGGCTACACATTGAATCGGGCCCCGCGAGGGGCAACTAGAAGGATGCCGCAAGGGCAGGCCGCCGGGGGTGGCCTGTGCCGTGCGGCACGACGAGAACCATGGAATTCACGACCACCATCTTCTACGTCTTCGCAG
>JAPSLC010000117.1 GCA_031181345.1 Cupriavidus sp.
GCATGGTGCGTCCATGCGCCCTGCCGCGCGGCGAAGCTGCCAGGCGTTCCTACTTCTGCAGCTTCCACTTGCCGTCGACGATCTGCACCATCACGCGCGAGCGCTGGTCCAGGCCCAGATGGTCGGTGGGGCTCATCGTCATGATGCCGTGCGAGACCGGCAGCTCCTTGGTCTGCTCCAGCGCATCGCGCAGCGCCTTGCGGAATTCCGGCGTGCCCGGCTGCGCCTTCTTCAGCGCGATCGGAATGGCGCGCTCGAGCAGCAGGCCGGCGTCCCAGGCATGGCCGCCGAAGGTCGATACCTGGCCGCCGAAGGCTTTCTCGTAGGCAGTCTTGTAGGTCATCGCCGGCTTCTTGACCGGATTGCTGTCGGGCAGCTGTTCGGCGACCAGCAGCGGGCCGGCCGGCAGCAGCGCGCCTTCGCAATCCTTGCCGCAGACGCGCAGGAAGTCGGGGTTGGCAACGCCGTGGGTCTGGTAGATCTTGCCCTTGTAGCCGCGCTCCTTCAGCGCCTTGGCCGGCAGCGCCGACGGCGTGCCCGAACCGGCGATCAGCACCGCGTCCGGATTGCTGGCCATGATCTTCAGCACCTGGCCGGTGACCGAGGTATCGGTGCGGGCAAAGCGCTCGTTGGCCACGACCTTGATCTTGCGGATGTCCGCGACCTTGGCGAACTCCTGCGACCAGCTCTCACCGTAGGCATCCGCGAAGCCGATGAAGGCCACCGTCTTCACGTTGTTGTTGCCCATGTGCTCGGAGATCGCGGTCGCCATGTGCGAGTCGTTCTGCGGGGTCTTGAAGACCCAGGCGCGCTTGGCGTCCATCGGTTCGATGATGCGCGCCGACGCCGCCATCGTGATCATCGGCGTGCCGCTCTCGGCGACCACGTCGACCATCGCCAGCGAGTTCGGCGTCACGGTCGAGCCGACCACGGCGTCGACCTTGTCCTCGCTGATCAGCTTGCGGGTGTTCTTGACGGCGGTGGTGCTGTCCGAGGCGTCGTCGAGCACGATGTATTCGACCTTCTTGCCCGCGATCTCCTTGGGCAGCAGCGTGAAGGTGTTCTTCTCCGGGATGCCCAGCGAAGCCGCCGGGCCCGTCGCCGATACCGTGACCCCGATCTTGATCTGGGCCTGGGCAGCACCGGCGCACAGACAGGCGGCGGCGAAGGCCAGCATGCTGGCGCGCTTGAAATTCATCGTGTCTCCTTCTTCTCTCGAACCGGCATGCATCGAACCGGCATGGCGCCGGTCCGCGCCTGGCTTGTTGTTCTGACGGATCGTGCCGCGCTGCTTGCGCCGCTCTCCCCCGTCATGCCCGATCCCGTCCGCGCGTGCCTTCTTTGGAAGGTCGCGGCCGCTCATCCACCGTAACAACGCGATGGCGACGAGGGCGGCCGACGCCGGATTTCATTCGCCGACCGAGCGGTCGGGAATTCGCACCGAGTCTAACACAGCGCCCCTCGCCGCCAAGGCAGGATTAACCCGCATCGCCAGCAGCGGCGCGCCTTTCCGAGACGCGACGTGGGTCCGGCGAGGTCAGCCGACGAAGGCGTCCCAGGCGGTTTTGACGATCAGCGCGGTCACCACCAGCAGGAAGACCTTGCGCACGAAACCGCTGCCGTGCTTGAGCGCCAGCCGGCTGCCGAGCTGGCTGCCGATGACGTTGCCCACCGCCATCACCAGGCCCAGCTCCCACCAGACATGGCCCTTGAAGCCGAGCAGCATCAGTGCGGCGACATTGGTGGCGAGGTTGACCAGCTTGGTCGACGCCGCGGCGTGCAGGAAGTCGTAGCCGAACAGCCGCACGAACATGATCATCAGGAAGCTGCCGGTGCCCGGCCCGAAGATGCCGTCGTAGAAGCCGATCGCCGCGCCGCCCACCAGCGCGACCCAGCGCTCGCGCGCGCCCGTCAGCGTCGGTGCATGTTCGGCGCCGAGGTCCTTCTTGGCCAGCGTATAGATCAGCAGGATCACCAGCACGAAGGGCAGCAGCTTGCGCAGCGGTTCGGCCGGCACCAGGGTCAGCGTGTAGGCCCCCGCCATCGAGCAGAGGAAGGCGGCCACCACGGCCGGCCCGGTGGCGCCCCAGTAGATCCGCACGCTGCGGGCGTAGCGCACCGCGGCGTTGAAGGTGCCTGCCATCGACGCGACCTTGGTGGTGCCGATCAGCGTCGCCGGCGCGTGGCTGGGGTACGCGCTGAAGATGGCGGGAATCTGCACCAGGCCGCCGCCGCCGGCGACCGCATCGATCAGGCCGGCCAGGAAGGCGGCGGCAAACAGGAAGGCGAACTCCATCAGAACATCCGGAAAAGCGGGAAAGGGAAACGGAAGCAGGCGCGGGACGGTCGATCCGGGCCGGCAACGAGGCAGGAACGGGCGAGGACTTCGGCCGGATCAGGCCAGCTGCTTGGCGGCCGGGGCCAGGTCGCGATGCCACAGGCCGCACGGCAGGGGGCTCAGGCCGCTGTCCGGGCCGCTGTCCGGACTGCCGTCGGGCTCGCCGGCGCCGGGCAGCCCCGGTGCCCACAGCAGATGGCGCACGCCATGCGCCCGGCACCAGTCGGCGAGCCAGTCGCGGCAAGAAGCGAGGATTGCACCACTTTCGTGCGTCCCGGGCAAGCACCAGGCTTCGGCGGCCAGCGCCGCCAGGCCGCCCAGATCGAGGCGCGGCGCCAGCTGGACCGGCACGCAGCCGACCAGCGCGGCGTCGTGCCACGCCAGCAGGCATAGGCCGAGTTCGGGCCGCTCAAGCAGCCGCTCGAGCATCGCCGCGCGGCCGCGCTGCAGCAGCACCGGCGCCGGCGCGCACGCATGCAGCCAGTCCGCCAGCATCGCGTGGTCGGCCGGAAAAGCCTGTCGAATCAGATAGTTGGGAGTTGGCGCGGAGGCGCCGGGATGGACTGCGGGGATGGGATTGGACGGAGACGGCATGGCGGTCGCGGGCAAGGCGCGCATTGTCTCACGGAAGCGACGGCACAAATTAAAAAGGGCGTTGCCGAGGATCACCCGTCAACGCCCTTTCCTTATTTAACGCTGCTTACTCACGGAATGCTCATCGTGGGTGCGCGCCTGTCGTCTCCTCGCTTCCGCCTCCATTTAACCTGCGAAAACCGTGGCTCCAATGTAACGAAGCGGTGCGTATCGAACAAGCTAGAAAAAACCCTAGC
>JAPSLC010000062.1 GCA_031181345.1 Cupriavidus sp.
CGGATTTTAGCCGACGCGCGCCTGCCCTGGCGCACACTCCGGCCGGGACGCCGCCATCGGCCGCGGCGCCAATCATCGTACCAGCGGCCGCCGCCGGCGTCCGCCGAACTCGCGGGGCCCGTGCAACGGCGCTGCCGCACCCTACCATCCACCACCACGCATGACCATCGCAGACAACAAGAAGGCCTTCTTCGACTATTTCATCGAGGAGCGATACGAAGCCGGCATCGTGCTCGAAGGCTGGGAGGTCAAGGCGATCCGCGCCGGGCGCGTGCAGATCAAGGAAGGCTACGTGGTGGTGCGCGACGCCGAGCTGTTCCTGATCGGCGCGCATATCAGCCCGCTGCAGAGCGCCTCCACGCACGTCAAGCCCGACCCGGTGCGCACCCGCAAGCTGCTGCTCAAGGCCGACGAGATCCGCAAGCTGATCGGCAAGGTCGAGCAGCGCGGCTATACGCTGGTGCCGCTGAACCTGCATTACACGCGCGGCCGCGTCAAATGCGAGATCGGCCTGGCCAAGGGCAAGAAGCTGTTCGACAAGCGCGAGACCGAGAAGGATCGCGACTGGCAGCGCGAAAAGGCGCGGATCATCAAGGGCGGCGGCAAGGAATAAGTCCGCCTCGCCGCCCTTGCCGGCGCGCCGCGCTCAAGCCTGGATTGCCTAGCCCGCGTTCTTCTGGCTTTTGACGATCTGCAGCGCCGACGCGACCATCGAGCTCATTTCGCCCAGGTTGCCCGGCACGATCAGCGTATTGCCGGCCTTGGCCAGATTGGCGAAGGCGCCGACATACTCCTCCGCGACCTTCAGATTGACCGCCTCGACGCCGCCCTCGGCGCGAATCGCGCGTCCGATCTTCTCGATCGCCTGCGCATTGGCCTCGGCCACCGCCAGGATCGCCGCGGCCTCGCCCTGCGCCTGGTTGATCGCCGCCTGGCGCTCGCCCTCCGACTGCTGGATCGCCGCCTCGCGCGCGCCTGAGGCCAGGTTGATCTGTTCCTGCCGGCGGCCTTCGGAGGCCGCGATCAGCGCCCGCTTCTCGCGCTCGGCGGTGATCTGCGCCTGCATCGCATGCAGGATCTCCTTCGGCGGGGTCAGGTCCTTGATCTCGTAGCGCAGCACCTTGACGCCCCAGTTCGAAGCCGCCTCGTCCAGCGCATTGACGATGCTGTGGTTGATGAACTCGCGCTCCTCGAAGGTCTTGTCGAGTTCCATCTTGCCGATCACCGAGCGCAGCGTGGTCTGCGCCAGCTGCGTGATGGCGACGACGAAGTTGCTCGAACCGTAGGACGCCTTCATCGGGTCGGTGACCTGGAAGTACAGCACGCCGTCGACCTGCAGCTGCGTGTTGTCCTTGGTGATGCAGACCTGGCTGGGCACGTCGAGCGGGATTTCCTTCAGGATGTGCTTGTAGGCGACGCGGTCGATGAACGGCAGCACCACGTTGAGCCCGGGCGTCAGCGTCGCGCGATATTTGCCCAGGCGCTCGAGCACCCAGGCGTGCTGCTGCGGCACGATCTTGAAGCTCTGCGCGAGCAGCACGATCACGGCGATCAGGACCAGGAGAGGCAGCACGCTGCCGGCGACATCTAGCATGGGGACTCCATCGGTTGCTTGAAGGGAGGCTTGAAGGGAAGCTTGAAGGGAAAGACGAAGAGAATGACGGAGGAAGCAGGCTAGCGCGGCACCACGACCAGCGTATTACCGCGGACCTCGACGATCCGATAGCGGCCCGGCAGCGCCTCACCGGGCGCGCCCAGTTCAACCTGCCACTGCGCGCCGCGATACGGCACCCGCGCGCGGCGATCGGCGTCCCAGGCGGGCACATCGAGCTCCTGGCCGATATCGAGATTGACGTTCGGATCGGTGGCGGCCGCCCCCCGCCGCGCGCGGCCATAGCGCGAGCGCCGCAGCGCCGCGAAGCCGACCAGCGCGATCACTGCCGCGACGCCGAACTGCGCCGCGATGCCGAGCCCGGACAGCGCCGCGATGCCCGCGGCGACGGCCGCCAGCGCGACCATCAGCAGATACAGCGTCAGGCTGGCCAGCTCCGCAATGACCAGCAGTACCGCAAGGCCGAACCAGATGTGGTAGTCCGCCATGGCGATTCACCCCTCGATATCGTTATTGCTGTTTTTGTTCTCGTGCCGGGCGCGACCCTGTGCGTCGACAGCGGCCGCGCCCCGCCAAAGCGAAAAACCCCCGCGGCGCCGTGGCGCCTGCGGGGGCATGGCCGCACCCGACCGAGGTAGGGTGCGGCGAGTCGTGCCGTGCTCGGCGTTGTCGCGACGATTTACGACGCCAGTTGCCGCCACGTGTCGATCACCGAATCGGGATTCAGCGAGATCGACTTGATGCCTTCCTTGGCCAGCCACGCCGCGAAGTCCGGATGGTCCGAAGGGCCCTGGCCGCAGATGCCGACATACTTGTTCAGCCGCAGCGCGGTCGAGATCGCGCGCGACAGCATGAAGCGCACTGCGGGGTCGCGCTCGTCGAAGTCCTTGGCCAGCAGCTCCATGCCCGAATCGCGGTCCAGGCCCAGCGTCAGCTGCGTCAGGTCGTTCGAGCCGATCGAGAAGCCGTCGAAGTACTGCAGGAACTCCTCGGCCAGGATCGCGTTGGACGGCACCTCGCACATCATGATCACGCGCAGGCCGTTCTCGCCGCGCTTCAGGCCGTGCTTGGCCAGCAGGTCGATGACCTTCTCGGCCTGGCCCAGCGTACGCACGAACGGCACCATGATCTCGACGTTGGTCAGGCCCATTTCATCGCGCACGCGCTTCATGGCCTTGCATTCCATCTCGAACGCCTCGGCGAAGTCGTCGGCGATATAGCGCGAGGCGCCGCGGAAGCCCAGCATCGGATTTTCCTCGTCCGGCTCGTAGCGCGAACCGCCGATCAGCTTCTTGTACTCGTTGGACTTGAAGTCCGACAGGCGCACGATCACCGGCTTCGGATAGAAGGCGGCGCCGATGGTGGCGATGCCTTCGGCCAGCTTGTCGATGTAGAAGGCGCGCGGGCTGGCATGGCCGCGGGCCACGCTCTCGACCGCCTTCTTCAGGTCGGAGTCGACCTGCGGATAGTCGAGGATGGCCTTCGGGTGGACGCCGATATTGTTGTTGATGATGAATTCGAGACGGGCCAGACCCACGCCGCTGTTCGGGATCTGCGCGAAGTCGAAGGCCAGCTGCGGATTGCCGACGTTCATCATGATCTTGACGTCAAGCTCCGGCATCTCGCCGCGCTGTACCTCGGTGATCTCGGTCTCGAGCAGGCCGTCGTAGATGCGGCCCTCGTCGCCCTCGGCGCACGAGACGGTGACCAGCGTGCCGTCCTTCAGCACATCGGTCGCGTCGCCGCAGCCGACCACGGCCGGCACGCCCAGCTCGCGCGCGATGATCGCCGCGTGGCAGGTGCGGCCGCCGCGGTTCGTCACGATGGCCGAGGCGCGCTTCATCACCGGTTCCCAGTTCGGGTCGGTCATGTCGGCGACCAGCACGTCGCCGGGCTGCACGCGTTCCATCTCGCTGGGGTCGTTGATCACGCGAACCGGGCCCGTGCCGATCTTCTGGCCGATGGCGCGGCCGGTGGCCAGCACCGCCGAGGTACCCTTGAGCTTGAAGCGCTGCTCGGCCTTGCCGGCCGACTGGCTCTTCACGGTCTCGGGGCGCGCCTGCAGGATGTAGATCTTGCCGTCCTTGCCGTCCTTGCCCCACTCGATGTCCATCGGGCGGCCGTAATGCTTCTCGATGATCATCGCGTAGCGCGCCAGCTCGCTGACGTCCTCGTCGGTGATCGAGTAGCGGTTGCGCAGTTCGCTCGGCACGTCGACGGTCTTGACGCGGCCGGCTTCGCCCGGCGCGGTGAATTCCATCTTGATCAGCTTCGAACCGATCGAGCGGCGGATGATCGGGTACTTGCCGGCCTCCAGGGTCGGCTTGAAGACGTAGAACTCGTCCGGATTGACCGCGCCCTGCACCACCGTTTCGCCCAGGCCGTAGCTGGAGGTGATGAAGACCACGTCGGGGAAGCCCGATTCGGTGTCGATGGTGAACATCACGCCCGAAGATGCCAGGTCGGAACGGACCATGCGCTGCACGCCGGCCGACAGCGCCACCACATCGTGGGCGAAGCCCTTGTGCACGCGGTACGAGATCGCGCGGTCGTTGTACAGCGAGGCGAACACGTGCTTGATCTTGTCGAGCACGTCGTCGATGCCGCTGACGTTCAGGTAGGACTCCTGCTGGCCGGCGAACGAGGCGTCGGGCAGGTCTTCGGCGGTGGCCGACGAGCGCACCGCGAACGATGCTTCGGCGCCCTCGCGCTCTGCGACACGGGCGTAGTGCTCGCGAATTTCCTGTTCCAGGCGGGGCTGGAACGGCGCGGTGGCGACCCAGTTGCGGATTTCGGCGCCGGCCTCGGCCAGCGCCTTGACGTCGTCGACGTCGAGCGCCTTCAGGCGGTCGGAGATGCGTTGGGTGAGATTGTTGTGGGCGATGAAGTCCCGGAAGGCCAGCGCGGTGGTGGCGAAGCCGCCGGGCACGCGCACGCCGGCGCCTGCCAGTTGGGAGATCATTTCGCCGAGCGACGAATTCTTGCCCCCCACCACTTCCACATCCGCCATGCGCAACTGCTCGAACGGCAGCACGTAGGCGCCGTCATTTGCCAGGTTGGTCATAAATGCCTCAAAACAAAGTAGGAAACCTGTCGCTCACGCCGGAATGTGGTTGGAGTTCTGCTACCGGGCGGATCGCTTTGCTAAACAATCCCGGGCACGGAGGGACCGTGGAATCGGCGGAAAGCTGTCGAGCCATTTTGTCGACAATCCCGCCTCGAATCGTCCCGCGCGTGGCGCGCCGTGCAATTGCTTAGCGAAAAGATCGCCGCTATTCTACCGTGCCGCACCGCACTTTCGCGTGCGGCAGGACCCAAAATAATTGTTCAGACATGGATTCCCCCGCCGCGCCGCGCGCCGACAAGCCCGCCGTCCGCACCGTATTTATCGTCTCGGACGGCACCGGGATCACCGCCGAAACTTTCAGTCATTCGATCCTGGCCCAGTTCGAGATGCGCTTTCGCAAGGTGCGAATGCCCTTTATCGATACGCCGGAAAAGGCGCATATGGCGGTCGGCAAGATCAACGAGGCCTTCTATGCCGAAGGCGTCCCGCCGATCGTCTTCACCACGCTGGTCAATGGCGAGTCGAACAAGGCGCTGCGCCGCGCCAAGGGCATGATTCTGGACATGTTCCAGACCTTTATCGAGCCGCTCGAAAAGGAATTGGGCCTGAAATCGACGCACGCGATCGGGCGCTTTCACCAGAATGCCGATACCGAGGCGTACAAGAACCGGATCGAGGCCATCAATTTCTCGCTGGCCCACGACGACGGCCAGTCGCACAAGAACCTGGCCGAGGCCGACGTGATCCTGGTGGGCGTCTCGCGCAGCGGCAAGACGCCGACCAGCCTGTATCTGGCCATGCAATATGGCCTGAAGGCGGCCAATTACCCGCTGATTCCCGACGATTTCGAGCGCGGCAAGCTGCCGTCGGCGCTGTACGATTTCAAGCCGAAGATCTTCGGCCTGTCGATCGATCCGCAGCGGCTGTCCGAGATCCGCAATGAACGCCGGCCCGGCAGCAAATACGCCTCGCTGGAAAATTGCCGCTACGAAGTCAACGAAGCCGAGATCATGATGCGCCGCGAGGGGATCAAATGGCTGTCGTCGACGCACAAGTCGATCGAGGAAATCGCCACCACGATCCTGCAGGAGATCAAGGTGGATCGGGATAATTATTGAGGGAACACTTCCCCCTTTGGTTTCTCCCCTCTCCCGCGCGCGGGAGAGGGGTCGGGGGAGAGGGCCGGGCCGTTCGCAATGACGACCGTCGCTGTTGATCGACCGCTGTTTGCCCTCTCCCCCAGCCCCTCTCCCGCCGTGCGGGAGAGGGGAGCCCGGTGTCGCGGGGAAAACCGCCCCGGGCACCAGTTTCAAGCCCTTTTGCCGACCTTATTCCAGCCCTACCCCCGCCGCTGCCGCACCGCCTCGAACAGGCACACCGCGGTAGCCGCGGCTACGTTCAGCGATTCCAGCCCGCCTGGCTGCGGAATCCCGACGGTGCGTTCGACCAGCGCCATCCACTCGGCGCTGACCCCTGCCCCTTCGTTGCCGACGACCCAGCCGACCGGCCCGCGCAGGTCCGTATCGAACAGCGCCGCGTCCGCGTGCGACGAGGTCGCCAGCAGCGGCACCGCGAGCCGCGGCGCCAGCATCTCGACCGTGCAGTGCTCGACGATATTCAGGTGAAAGTTGGCGCCCATCGCCGCGCGCAGCGTCTTGGTCGACCACGCAAAGGCGCAGCCGGTCCCAAGGAATGCATGCTGGATACCGGCCGCCGCGGCGCTGCGCAGGATCGAGCCGACGTTGCCGGCGTCCTGCACGCCGTCCAGCACGATGCAGTCCGTCTCGATGCGAGCCGGCAGATGCCCCACCGGCGTATCGATCACCAGCATCAGGTCGATGCCGTTGACCACGCCGGCGATCTGTGCGAACAGCGCGTCGGCCAGCACCACGATGCGCTGATCGTCGATGCGGGCCAGCAGCGCGGCGACCTCGGGATGGTCGAGATCGCGCTCCGATACCACGCAGCTGACAGGTTGACCGAGCGCGGCCAGATAGGCGTCGGCCAGGTGCACGCCGTCGAGCACCGACTGGCCTGCCTTGCGCCGTTGGTGCGTCGAGCCGGTCAGGGCCTTCAGATGCTTGAACAGCGCGTTGTCGCGCGAGCTGACGTGCTTCACGTTAATCCACGTGGTTCTACGTTATGCCGCAACGGGCCTACGAAAGTGCCGGTCCGGGGCTGATTGCCGCGCCGACCGCTTCATCGATCGCTTCGATCGCTTCGAGCGCATCGAATGCGTCGATGGTTTCAGCCAGCTCGTCCGGCGACGGCCGCAGCCCCAAGCCGTCGATGTCGCCGACCGGCAGGATGGCGTCGGCGCCCAGCGGTCCGCGCACCAGCGCCTCGCGCACCGGCGCGAACGAGCGGCGGTGATGCGGCGTCGCGCCGAAGCGCGCCAGTGCCAGCAGATGCTGCGGCGTGCCGTAGCCGACGTGGCTATCGAAGCCGTATTCGGGATATTGGGCGTGCAGCGCGACCAGTTCGCGATCGCGCGCGACCTTGGCCAGGATCGATGCGGCAGAGATCGCCTGCACGCTGGCATCGCCCTTGATGACCGCCTCGACCGGATACGGCACGTGCGGGCAGCGGTTGCCGTCGACCTGCACCAGGTCGGGGGCGATGCCGCAGGCTGCCAGCCCGTGCACCGCGCGCTGCATCGCCAGCATGGTCGCGTGCAGGATGTTCAGCGTGTCGATCTCCTCGACCGTGGCGAAGGCGATATGCCAGGCTGTCGCGCGCGAGCAGATCTCGTCGAACAGCGCCTCGCGCCGGGCCGCGGTCAGGATCTTGGAGTCGGCGAGGCCCTCGATGGGCCGCGCCGGATCCAGCACCACCGCGGCGGCGAACACCGGACCGGCCAGCGGCCCGCGTCCGGCCTCGTCGACGCCGCACAGCCGCTGCGCCATCGCCGCGGCGGGCGACAGCGACAGACCCAGCTGCGCCTCGGCGGCGGCCGCCTTGGCGGCCTTGCCAGACCGCGGCGCGCCCGGCTTGCCGGTCTTCGCGGCACTCGTCGCACCGTTGCCGGGCTTGCGCGCAGGCAGCCGCGCCATCAGCCGGCCCTCCGGCTGCGCAGCAGATCGACCACCACGTCGGCGGCGATATCGGCGGTATTGCGGCGCAGGGTCTGGTGCATCTGCGTAAAGTGCTCGTACAGGAAGGCGGTGTTGTCCTGGTCGTTCAGCTGCAGCAGCGTCTCGCGCGCCAGCGCCTCGGGCGTGGCGTCGTCCTGCAGCAGCTCGGGAACGACGAAGCGTCCCGACAGGATATTCGGCAGTCCGACATAGGGCAAATAGCCTTGCCGCTTCATGATCTGCGCGGTCAGCCAGGGCACCTTGTACGAGATGACCATCGGCTTCTTGTACAGCGCCGCTTCGAGCGTCGCGGTACCGCTGGCGAGCAGCACCACGTCGGCGGCCTCCATCGCCAGATGGGACTGGCCATCGACGATCGTGACCTCGAGCTCGGGATATTCGCTGGCATGCGATTCGATCACGGCCCGCAGCGACGCATTGGCGGCCGGCACCACGAAGGCCAGCGCGTTGTCCATCTGGCGCATCTGGTCCATCGCCGCGAAGAACGTCGCCCCCAGGTGCCGGACCTCGGACTGCCGGCTTCCCGGCAGCACCGCCACCACGCGGCGCCCGGCCGGCAGGCCGAGCCTGTCGCGCGCGCCTTCGACGTCCGGCACCATCGGGATCACGTCGGCCAGCGGATGGCCGACATAGGTCGCGGCGATGCCGGCCTTGGCGTAGATCTCCGGCTCGAACGGGAACAGGCAGAGGATATGATCCACGGCCTTCGCAATGGTGCGGATGCGGCCGCCCCGCCAGGCCCAGATCGACGGGCTGACGAAGTGCACCACCGGAATGCCGGCGCGGCGCAACGGCACCTCCAGCCCGAAGTTGAAGTCCGGTGCATCGACGCCGATGAAGCACAGCGGAGGATCGGCCAGCAGGCGGTCGCGGATCGCGCGCCGGGTGGCAAGAATCTCGCGCAGCGAGCCCAGCACCTCGACATAGCCGTTGACCGACAGCGTCTCCATCGGCCAATGCGAGACGAAGCCCTGCGACATCATGCGCGCCCCGCCGATGCCCGAGTAGGACACCGCGTCGCCGAGCCGCGCGCGCAGCCCCGACAACAGCAGTGAAGCGAGCAGATCGCCCGAGGCCTCGCCGGCCACCATCGCAATCTCGCCGCGCAATTCGGGCAGCGCCGACGGCGCGGCGGCGGTTTGGGATTCGATTACCGGGATCGGCTGCATGTTCGCGTCGGCCATGGCGACGCCGGGCTTCAGCGCACGATGCCGCGCTTGGTCGCGGCGATGAACTCGAGGAAGGCGCGCAGCGGCACGGCGGTGCTCGCATCGGCCTGGGCCAGCATCTGGCCGATCTCGGCCTGGGCCTGGTCGAAGCCCAGGTCCGACTTGTACAGCAGCTTGTAGGCCTGGCGCAGCGCGGCGATCTGGCCGGCGTCGAAACCGCGGCGGCGCAGCCCTTCGACGTTGATGCCGTGCGGCGTGGCCTTGTTGCCGTTCTTGTCGCTGGCCGCGATCACGAACGGCGGCACGTCCTGCACCAGCGCGGAGGCGCCGCCCAGCATCGCGTGGTCGCCGATGCGCACGAACTGGTGCACCCCGCTCATGCCGCCAAGGATGGCCCAGTCGCCGACCTGCACGTGGCCGGCGATCTGCGCATTGCTCGAGAACACGGTGTGGTTGCCGACGCGGCAGTCGTGCGCGATATGCACGTACGCCATGATCCAGTTGTCGTTGCCGATGCTGGTCAGGCTCTCGTCCTGCACCGTGCCGGTATGGATCGTGGTGAATTCGCGGATGCGGTTGCGGTCGCCGATCACCAGCCTGGTCGGCTCGTCGCGGTACTTCATGTCCTGCGGCGCGCCGCCGACCGAGGCGTACGGCCCGATGCGGTTGTCCGCGCCGACGGTGGTATGGCCTTCGATCGTGGTATGCGCCCCGATCACGGTACCGCTGCCGATCCGCACATGGGGACCGACGATGGAAAACGGTCCGACGCTGACGTCGGCCGCCAGTTCGGCCTTCGGGTCGACCAGGGCGGTGGGATGGATTTGCGTCATGCGTGAAAGTCCTATCGATCTTGTGGTGGGCGGCGCGCCCGCCGTGGCGGGCGCCGCGTCAAGACGGCGCCTGGCGCCGTGCCTTCAGGCGTCGGCCTGCTTGACGGTGCACATCAGTTCGGCCTCGCAGGCGACCTTGTCGTCGACGGTGGCGTAGGCCTTGAATTTCCAGATGCCGCGGATATACCGCTCGACCGAGACGTGCATATGCAGCTGGTCGCCAGGATAGACCACCTGCTTGAAGCGGGCGCCGTCGATGCCGACGAAGTAGTACAGCGAGCCTTCCTTGCGCTCCATGTCGGCGCCGAAGGTCAGCAGGCCGGCCGACTGCGCCAGCGCTTCGAGGATCATCACCCCCGGCATCACCGGCGCGCCAGGGAAATGACCCTGGAAGTACGGCTCGTTGATGGTGACGTTCTTCAGCGTCTTGATGCGCTTCTGCGGCTCGAATTCGAGCACGCGGTCCACCAGCAGGATCGGATAGCGATGCGGCAGCAGCTTCAGGATCTGGCGGATGTCGATGTCTGTGGCGGTCATGATGATTTCTCTTCCGTATTCTTTGTCGTGGCGTCCGGGCCCTGCCCGCGCAGGCGCTTCTCCAGCTGCACCACGCGTTCGCGCAGCTTGGACAGCCCCCGCACGATGGCGGCGTTGCGCTCCCAGTCGCCATGCGGCAGGAAGGGGAACACGCTGGTGAAATGCTGCCCCGGCTTGGCGATCGATTTGGTGATCGAGGTACCGCCCGATACCGTGGTGCGATCGGCGATCTGCAGATGGCCGGCGAAATTCGCCGAGCCGCCGATCACGCAGAAGCGGCCGATCCGGGTGCTGCCGGCAACCGCGGCGCAGCCGGCGATCACGGTGTGGGCGCCGACGCGCACGTTATGCGCGATCTGGACCTGGTTGTCGATCTTGCAGCCTTCCTCGATCACGGTATCGCCCATCGCGCCTCGATCGATCGCGGTGTTGGCGCCGATCTCGACATCGTCGCCGAGCACTGCGCGGCCGGTCTGCGGAATCTTGACGTATTCGACGCCGTCCGGACGAATGTCCGGCGCAAAACCGAAACCGTCGGCACCGATCACCGCGCCGCTGTGGATGATGCAGCGTTGCCCGACCACGCAGGCGTGGTAGATCGACACATTGGCGTACAGCAGCGTATCGTCGCCAATCTGCGCCCCCGCGCCGATATAGGTGTTGGCCAGCACGCGCACGCGCTCGCCGAGCCGGGCGCCGGCTTCGATCACGACATTGGGGCCGATATAGCAGGAGGCGGGCACCACGGCGCCGTCGGCGACGCTGGCGCGCGGATCGATGCCGGTGCGCGGGTCGTGGTTGGCGGCGCGGTCGAACTGCTGCGCGATGCGGGCGAAGCAGACGTAGGGATTGCGCGCGACCAGCCAGTTGCGGCCGTCGGCGCGGCCCTGGTCGCGAATGCGCTCGAGGTCGGCCGGCGAGACGATCACCGCAGCCGCCGACGAGGTCAGCGCCTGCGGCAGGTACAGCGGATTGGACAGGAAGGACAGCTGCCCTTCCCCGGCCTGATCGAGCGGCGCGAGGCCGCGCACGGCCAGCGTGGGATCACCCACAACTTGCGCGCCGGTGTCCGTGGCGAGCTGACCCAGTGTGGGTGTCTTCATCGCGGTACTTCCTGGAACGACGAACGCGGACGGCTTACTTGCCGCCGGCGTTCAGGGCCTTCATCACATCGTCGGTGATGTCGATGCGCGGATTGACGTAGACGGCTTCCTGCACGATCAGATCGTACTTGCGCTGCTCCGCCAGTTGCCGGATCACGCGGTTGGCGCGCTCGAGCACCTGCGCCAGCTCCTCGTTGCGGCGCTGGTTCAGATCCTCGCGGAACTCGCGCTGCTTGCGCTGGAATTCGCGATCGAGATCGGCCAGCTCGCGCTGACGGCGCTGGCGGTCGGCATCAGCCAGCACGGCGGTGTCCTTGTCGAGCCGGTCGGCCATGCCCTTGATCTTCTGGGCCATGTCCTGCAGCTCGCGGTCGCGCTTGGAGAATTCCTGCTCCAGCTTGACCTGGGCCTGCTTGGCCGGCTGCGAATCGCGCAGGATACGCTCGGAATTGACGGCGGCAATGCGGGTTTCCTGCGCGCCGGCGGGCGCGGCCACCGCCAGTGCGGCCGCCGCTGCGGCGGCGACGGCGAAGGACTGGATGATGCGGGTTGTATTTTTCATGAATCGACCTCTGTCAGAACGCGGTACCGATCTGGAACTGGAAGCGCTGGGTGCGGTCGCCCTCTTCGCGCTTGAGCGGGAAGCCCACGCTGACCTTCAGCGGTCCGATCGGCGACAGCCAGGACAGGCCGAGGCCGGTCGAATACCGCAGATCGCTGAAGCGCGGCGCCTCGCCTTCCTGGTACACGTTACCGAAATCAAAGAACGTAAAGAGCCGCAGCGTGCGGTCCACGCCGGAGCCCGGCAGCGGGAAGATGAATTCGACGTTGCCGATCACCTTCGAGGCGCCACCGATCGGGTTGCCGTTCTGGTCCTTCGGACCCAGCGTGCTGGTCTGGTAGCCGCGCACCGAGCCGATACCGCCGGCGTAGAAGTACTTGAAGACCGGGAAGTCCTTGCCGGCATAGCCGTGACCGTAGGCGATCTCGCCGTTGAACGCCAGCGTGAAGGCCTTCGACAGCGGATAGTAGTACTGCTGCTGCAGCGTGGCGCGGTAGTACTGCGTGTCGCCGATGCCGGGCAGGCCGACTTCGAGGTTGGCCTGCGTGTACGGACCCTTGGTCGGGATAAGCGCGCTGTCGCGGCGATCGCGTGCCCAGCCGATCGTGAACGGGAAGTTGTTGGTGACGTCGCCGTTCTCGCGCACCCAGCGTTGATACTGGATCGGCGTGTTGTTCGACACCGTCAGCTCGGTGCGCTCGAAGCCGATGCCGAAGAACACCGTGTCGTTCTCCGAGAACGGCACGCCGAACTTGAAGCTGCCGCCGGTCGACACGATCCGGTAGTCCCGGTCGCCGATGTAGTACAGCGGGCGCGAGGTCCGGTAGTAGATATCGGTGGAGCGGCTGATGCCGTCGACGGTGAAATACGGGTCGTACTGCGTCAGGGCAATCGTGCGGAACGACTTCGCGGTGTTGACGTCCAGGCCCAGGCTGGTACCCGAACCGAACACGTTGTCCTGGCGCAGGCCGGCCTGCAGCACGAGCTTGTCGGTCGACGAGAAGCCCATGCCCAGGCTGATCTGGCCGGTCGGCTTCTCGGTGACGTTGACGTTCACATCGACCTGGTCGGGCGCGCCCGGCACGTCCTCGGTGGTGATGTTGGTGTCGGTGAAGTAGCCGGTGCGGTTGATGCGGGCCTGCGATTGCGTCAGCTTCTCGCTGTCGAACCACGAGCTTTCCATCTGGCGCATCTCGCGGCGCACCACCTCGTCGCGGGTCTTGCTGTTGCCGACCACGTTGACGCGGCGCACGTAGACGCGGCGGCCCGGATCGACCATCAGCGTCAGCGCGACCTCGCGCTTCTCGCGGTCGATCTGCGGCTGCGGATTGATGGTGGTGAACGCATAGCCGTAGGTGCCCATCAGGTCGGTGATGGCCTTGGTGCTCTGCGTCAGCTTTTCCGACGAGAAGATGTCGCCCTTCTTCAGGGTCAGCAGCTTCTCCATTTCTTCCTGCTTGCCGAGCAGTTCGCCGGCCAGGCGGATGTCGGACACCTTGTACTGGTCGCCTTCCTTGATGTTCAGCGTCAGGTAGATGTCCTTCTTGTCCGGCGTGATCGACACCTGGGTCGATTCGATCGCGAACTCGAGATAGCCGCGGTTCAGGTAGAACGAGCGCAGCGCCTCGAGGTCGGCCGTCAGCTTCTGCTTCGAGTACAGGTCGTTCTTGGTGTACCAGGACAGCCAGTTCGGCGTCGACAGCTGCATCTCGTCGCGCAGCGTGCCTTCCTTGAAGGCCTTGTTGCCGACGATATTGATCTGCCGGATCTTGGCGATCGGGCCTTCGTCGACGTTGAACACGACCGACACGCGATTGCGGTCGACCGGCGTGATCGTCGTCTGCACCTCGGCCGCGTAGTAGCCGCGCGCGACGTACTGGCGCTTCAGTTCCTGCTCGGCCTTGTCGATCAGCGCGCGGTCGTAGTAGCGCGCCTCGGCCACGCCGACGGCCCGCAGCGAACGGCGCAGCGTGTCCTTGTCGAATTCCTTGATGCCGACGAACTCGAGCTGCGAGATGGCCGGGCGTTCCTCGACGTGGACCACCAGCACGCCGTCCTCGGCGCGGATCTGCACGTCCTTGAAGAAGCCGGTGTTGTAGAGCGCGCGGATCGCGTCGGCGCCCTTGTCGTCGGTGAAGGTCTCGCCTACCTTGACTGGCAGATAGCCGAAGACCGTGCCGGGTTCTACCCGTTGCAGACCTTCAACCCGAATATCCCTGACCACAAACGGATCCGCGGCCCAGCCCGCCGGTGCCCAGGCCGCGATGATGGCACTCGCCAGCATGCTAAGCGAGATGCGCTTATGTCTGATCAATCTTGATCCCCTCTTTGATTCCATGCAGGATTGGGCTCTGATGCTTCGCCGGGCGGCCTCGCGACGAGGTCCGCAACGGGTCGCCGTGGCCGGTGCCGCGGCACGCCGCTACGTCGTTGCGCACCGGATTCTAGCTGCGCGCGAGAAACAGGCGGCTGACGTCGTTGAACAAGGCGAGCGAAGTCAGGAGCAAGATGCAGGCAATGCCGACCTTCTGCAGCACAGCCTGCCAGTGGTCTGGAACGGGCCTGCCAGTCAAAAATTCAACGCAATAATACAGCAAATGCCCCCCGTCCAATACCGGA
Organism: Cupriavidus sp.; assembly: GCA_031181345.1. Lineage (GTDB taxonomy): Bacteria > Pseudomonadota > Gammaproteobacteria > Burkholderiales > Burkholderiaceae > Cupriavidus. The sequence continues at coordinate 14,598 of JAPSLC010000062.1, forward strand.
ATGGGTAACAAATTCAATACGCCAAGGCTGACGCTGACCAGTGCCAGGAAGCCGATGAACGGTTGCCAGCCGAGGTTCGCGGCCTTGCCCGCGTAGTCGGCGACGGTCAGCGGACCGCTCAGGTTCTGCAGCGAGGCCTGGCCGATCAGCATGCGGCCAAGAAGCTTCAGCGACAGCACGCTGGTGTCCCACACCTGCTGTCCGGCACGGACCAGCGCCGGCAGCGGGGCGTCACGCACGGTCTCCATCTGCACCGCCTGCGCCAGCGCCGCGCCGAGCTTGCCGGCCGTGGCTGCCTTGCCCTCGCCTTCTTCCTCGGCCGGCACCGCATCGACCTTCACCGGCACCTGCAGCGTCCTGCCTTCGCGTTCGATCGACAACGTCGCCTGCGCGCCCGGATTCGCACGCACCGCGCGGATCAGCTGATCGGCCTGGCGGATCGGTTCGTCCTGCCAGGCCAGCACGCGGTCGCCCGCGCGCAGCCCTGCGCGTTCGGCGGCGGAATCGGGCAGCACCTCGCGGATCGTCACGGGCCCGCCCTTGAGCGCGAGCCCCAGCGTGGCCAGCGGATCGCGCTGCGGATCGCCGCCGGTATTGGGCAGCCGCGCGATGGTCAGGTCGCGCTCGGCGCCATCGGCGCCGCGCACGCGCAGCACCGCGCCGGCGCCGTCGAATCCTTGCGCCATCACGGCCATGCGCAGGTCGTTCCACGAGCGCACCGTCTCGGTCTCGTCGTTGGCGGTCAGCGCCAGCACACGGTCTCCGTCGCGCACGCCGGCCTGGGCCGCGGCCGTACCGGCCACGGGAACGGCCAGCACCGGCGCGGGCTCCTGCATGCCGCCCGCGAACAGCGTGAAATACAGCACGATCGCCAGCAGGAAATTGGCGACCGGCCCGGCCGCGACGATGGCGATGCGCTTGCCGACCGGCTGGCGGTTGAAGGCGCGCGGCAGGTCGGCCGGATCGTACGGTGGATCCCGCTCGGGATCGCGTTCGCGCTCGTCGAGCATCTTGACGTAGCCGCCCAGCGGAATCGCCGCCAGCGTCCATTCGGTGCGGTCGCGATGGCGCGACACCCAGCGCAGCAGCGGACGGCCGAAGCCGATCGAGAAACGCAGCACCTTGACGCCGCAGGCGCGCGCGGCCAGGTAGTGGCCCATCTCGTGCACGTAAATCAGGATGCCGAGCGCAACGATGAAGGCGAGGATAGTCTGCATGGCGGCGATCCGGTTCAGCTGGGCGTGGCAGCGCCGGCGTTGGCATTGGCGCCCAGAGCGTTGGCGCCCGGACCTGCCTGGCCGCCTGCCCGCACCAGCGCACCGGCCAATGCGCGCGCCTGCTGGTCGGCCTGCAACACGGCGTCGAGCGAATCGGCCGCATGCCGCGGGCCCTGCTCGAGCACGCGCGCAACCACGCCCGCAATATCGGTAAAGCGGATCGCGCCCTGCAGGAAGCTGTCGACCGCGATCTCGTTGGCGGCGTTCAGCACCGCCGGTGCGACGCCCCCGGCGCGCAGCGCATCGAAGGCCAGCGCCAGGCACGGGAAGCGCTGCAGGTCCGGCGTCTCGAAGGCCAGCGTGCCGGCCGCGACGAGATCGAGCGGCGAGACCCCGGCGTCGATGCGCTCGGGATAGGCCAGCCCATAGGCGATCGGCGTGCGCATGTCGGGGTTGCCCAGTTGCGCCAGCACCGAGCCGTCGGCGTAGGCGACCATCGAATGGACGATGCTCTGCGGGTGGATCAGCACCTCGATGCGCTCGGCCGGTGCGCCGAACAGCCAGTGGGCCTCGATCACCTCGAGGCCCTTGTTCATCATCGTGGCCGAATCGACCGAGATCTTGCGCCCCATCACCCAGTTCGGATGGGCGCAGGCCTCGTCGGGGGAGATGTCATGCAGCGAGGCCGGATCGCGCGTGCGGAACGGCCCGCCCGAGGCGGTCAGCACCACGCGGGCGACGCCGGCCCGATAGCGGGGATCGTCGAACGGCAGGCACTGGAAGATCGCGTTGTGCTCGCTGTCGATCGGCAGCAGCGTCGCGCCGTGCTCGCGCACCGCGTCCATGAAGATGGCGCCGGACATCACCAGCGCCTCCTTGTTGGCCAGCAGCACGCGCTTGCCCGCCTGCGCCGCGGCCAGCGTCGGCCGCAGCCCGGCCGCGCCGACAATGGCCGCCATCACGGTATCGGCCTCGCTGTCGACGGCGACCTCGGCCAGCGCCGCGTCGCCGTGCAGCACCTCGGTGTCCACGCCGGCCGCACGCAGCCGCTCGCGCAGCGCCGCCGCCGCGCTGTCGCTGCCGACCACCGCCCGCGCCGGGCGAAACTCGGCGCAGCGCTCGGCCAGCTTGTCGATCTGGCGATGCGCGGTCAGCGCATGCACAGCGTAGCGCTCGGGATGGCGCCGGATGACGTCCAGCGTGCTGTCGCCGATCGAACCGGTGGCGCCAAGGACGGTAATGCGACGCATGAAAGAGGCCTGGGGAAAATCAGAGATACAGGATCAGCAGCGCCGCCAGCGGCAGCACCGGCAGCAGCGCGTCGATGCGGTCGAGCACCCCGCCATGGCCCGGCAGCAGCCGGCTGCTGTCCTTCTTGCCGACCTGCCGCTTGAGCAGCGATTCGAACAGGTCGCCCACCACGCTGGCGATCACCATCAGCGTGGTCAGCAGCGCCACCGTCAGCAGCCCGTTGCGATCGGCCACCCGGTCGAACCAGGTCGGCGCGAACACATGGGTGGCCGCCAGCGACAGCGCCACCGCGAGCGCGAACAGCCAGCCGCCGATCGCGCCCTCCCACGACTTGCCGGGGCTGATCGACGGCGCCAGCTTGCGGCGGCCGATCGCCTTGCCGACGAAATAGGCGCCGATATCGGCCGCCCAGACCAGCGCCGCGGCCGACAGCAGCACACCCACGCCGAGGCCGCGCAGCAGCATCGCGGCATGGCCGAAGGCGGGCAGGATCACCAGGCCGACCAGGCCGGCGACGATCGCGAAGGCCGGCGTGGCCTTGCGCACGCCGCGCGCCAGCAGCACGATGGCGACGCCCCAGGCGACCACCGCGGCCTGCATCAGCCACAGCATCGCGCCGCGCGCCGGCACGTCATGCCAGGCGATCATCGCGACCACGCAGGCGACCGCGTAGATCCACGGGCCCGCGCCGCGCAGGCCGAGCAGGCGGCCGAATTCCCAGGCGGCCAGTGCCACGATCACTGCCATCAGGCCGGCCAGCGCCGCTGGCGGCGCCAGGAACAGGATCGGCAGGATCAGCAGCAACAAGCACAGGGCGGTAATGACACGGGTAAGAAGCATGTGCTGCGAGTCCCGGTTGGTTCGATGGCGAGCGGCCGGCCCGCTCACGCGGTGCCGGACAGCCCGGACGGCGCCACGACCTGCGCGCTGGTGCGGCCGAAACGCCGTTCGCGCTGCCGGTACGAGGCGAACGCCTTGTCCAGTTCGGCCGCGTCGAAGTCGGGCCAGAACACATCGGTGAAATACAGCTCGGCATAGGCCAGCTGCCACAGCAGGAAATTGCTGATGCGCTGTTCCCCGCCGGTGCGGATGAACAGGTCCGGCTCGGGCGCGTAGGCCATCGCCAGGTGCGGCGCCAGCGTCGATTCCTCGATTGTCGACGGATCCAGCATCGGCTGCTGCAGCAGCATCTTGCGCACTGCCTGCAGCAGGTCCCAGCGGCCGCCGTAGTTGGCGGCGATGGTCACCGTCAGGCCGGTATTGCCCGCGGTGCGGCGCTCGGCGTCGGCGATCAACTGCTGGATGCGCGGGCTGAAGCGGCTCAGGTCGCCAACCACCTTCAGGCGGATATTGTTGGCGTGCATCTTCACCACCTCGCGCCGCAGCGACATCATGAACAGCCGCATCAGGAAGGTGACCTCGTCGGCCGGCCGCCGCCAGTTCTCGGAACTGAAGGCGAACAGCGTCAGGTACTTGACCCCCCGCACCGCGCACGCTTCCACCACGGTACGTACCGCATCCAGGCCGCGGCTATGGCCGGCGACCCGTGGCAGATGCCGCTGCGTGGCCCAGCGCCCGTTGCCATCCATGATGATGGCGACGTGGGCCGGTACGTAACCGGTCTCGGGGATGGCGAGTGTGGAACTGATGTGCATGGTGGTGGACGGGTCCCCGACGGCCTCGCCGCGCCAGCCGACAAGCGGACTGGCGAGCGGCGCCGCGGCTCAGACCGTCATGATCTCCTTGTCCTTCTCGGCGACCATCTTGTCGATCTCGGCGACATAGCGGTCGGTCAGCTTCTGCACCTCGTCCTGGCCGCGACGCTCGTCGTCTTCCGAGATGCTCTTGTCCTTGACCAGCTTCTTGAACTGTTCGTTCGCGTCGCGGCGCAGATTGCGCACCGCGACCTTGGCGCTCTCGCCCTCGCCCTTGACGACCTTGGTCAGCTCCTTGCGGCGCTCCTCGGTCAGCGGCGGCATCGGCACGCGGATCACCTCGCCCATGGTGGCGGGGTTCAGGCCCAGGTCGGCGTCGCGAATGGCCTTCTCGACCGCGCCGACCATCTTCTTCTCCCACGGCTGCACGCTGATGGTGCGGGCATCGGCCAGGCCGATATTGGCGACCTGGCTGATGGGCACCGGCGAGCCATAGTATTCGACCTGGACATGGTCGAGCAGACCGGTGTGGGCACGACCGGTGCGGATCTTGGCCAGATCGGCCTTGAACGCTTCGATGGTCTTCTGCATCTTCTGCTCGGCGCTCTTCTTGATGTCGGCGACGCTCATCATAACCTCCGGAAAACTGGCTGCCATGACCCCGCCGGGCGGGGCCGAAAACGAATCATTCTACTCTGTGCCGTTGCGTGCGCCACCTCGCGGCGGCCCCGCACGGCGCCTCAAACGTGGACCAGCGTACCCTCGTCCTCGCCCAGGATCACGCGCTTGAGCGCGCCCGGCTTGACGATCGAGAACACCTTGATCGGCAGCTTCTGGTCGCGGCACAGCGCAAAGGCGGTCGCGTCCATCACCTGCAGATTGCGGGAGATCGCCTCGTCGAAGCTGATCGTGGTGTAGCGCGTGGCGCTGGGGTCCTTCTTCGGATCGGCGGTATAGACGCCGTCGACCTTGGTGGCCTTGAGCACCACCTCGGCACCGATCTCGGAGCCGCGCAGCGCGGCCGCGGTATCGGTGGTGAAGAACGGGTTGCCGGTGCCGGCGGCAAAGATCACCACCTTGCCCTCTTCCAGCTGGCGGATCGCGCGCGGACGGATATAGGGCTCGACCACCTGGTCCATGCGCAGCGCCGATTGCACGCGGCCCTCGATATTGGCGTGCCGCATCGCGTCCTGCAGCGCCAGCGCGTTCATCATCGTGGCCAGCATGCCCATGTAGTCGGCGGTCGCGCGGTCCATGCCGGCGGCGCCGCCGGCGACGCCGCGGAAGATGTTGCCGCCGCCGATCACCACCGCCACCTGCACGCCGAGCTTCACGATCTCGGCAATATCATTGACCATGCCTTCGATCGTGGACCGGTTGATGCCGAAGGCATCGTCGCCCATCAGGGCCTCACCGGACAGTTTCAGAAGGACGCGCTTGTAGGCTGGCATATTCACCCTCGGGCTGGTTCGAGTCTTCGATGTGGGCCTTGCCCCGGAGGGCGGATGCCGCCGGGACCAAGCCGGCTTTCCTCGTGGCCCAGCGCGTCGGCAGGCCCGAAGGGGCGATGCCAGTCAAAACGGGCGACGGCGAAAACGGGCTCCGCGGCCGGCTCGCGGGCCGGCACGCTGGACGCATGCACCGGCCGTTCGGGCGGCACGCGCCATTGTTCTCTCTTCTTGTGCCGAGGGGCACCTCGCGGTGCCCCTCGGGATTATACGGCGGGCCGTCATGGCGCCAGACCGGCGCCAGCCTCCCGCCCGGGATATCAGCCCTTCTGCGCGGCGGCGACCTGCGCGGCCACTTCGGCGGCGAAGTCGTCCTGGCGCTTCTCGATGCCCTCGCCGACCACGTACAGCGTGAAGCCCTTGACCGTGGTGTTGGCGGCCTTGAGCATCTGCTCGACGGTCTGCTTGTCGTTCTTCACGAACGGCTGGTTCAGCAGCGAGACTTCCTTCAGGTACTTCTGCACCGAGCCTTCCACCATCTTGGCGGTGATCTCGGCCGGCTTGCCCGACTCGGCAGCCTTCTGCTCGGCGATGCTGCGCTCCTTGGCGATCAGCTCGGCCGGCACGTCGGCCGACGACAGCGCCACCGGCTTCATCGCGGCGATGTGCATGGCGACGTCCTTGGCGGCGACTTCATCGCCGTCGAACTCGACCATCACGCCGATACGGGTGCCATGCAGGTACGACACCAGCTTGCCGCCGCCGGCATAGCGGGCGAAACGGCGGATCGTCATGTTCTCGCCGATCTTGCCGATCAGTGCCGAACGGATCTGGTCGACGGTCTGGCCGTCCAGCGGCAGCGCCGACAGCGCGGCCACGTCCGCCGGGTTCTGCTTGGCGACCAGCTCGGCGACCTTGGCCGAGAAGCCCAGGAAGTCTTCGTTCTTCGAGACGAAATCGGTCTCGCAGTTCAGCTCGACGAGCGCGCCGGTGGTGCCGTCGATGAAGGCAGCGACCACGCCTTCGGCGGTCACGCGCGAAGCGGCCTTGCTGGCCTTGTTGCCCAGCTTGACGCGCAGCAGCTCCTCGGCCTTGGCCAGGTCGCCGTCGGCCTCGGTCAGGGCCTTCTTGCACTCCATCATCGGCGCGTCGGTCTTCGCGCGCAGTTCAGCCACCATGCTTGCGGTAATTGCCGCCATTTGTCACTCCTTGATTGGTTCACGCACCGCCCGCCCCGCCGGACCTGATGTCCGCGCCGCGGCCGGCCGCGTGGTGTTCAAAGACTCACCCGCCGTGATCGTAGCCACGCCGGATGACAATCATTCCTGCCTGCTTCTTGCCTGCTGCGCGCGAACCGCGCGCATTCAAAAAAGGGGGCGTACCATGTCGCCCCCTTTTCTGGTGGTCGCGCGGCCGGCGATGCCGCCGCGCGCCACGGGTCCGTCAGGGCCGCTCGGGCCGTTCAGACCTGGAGGCCCGACCTCAGGCTTCCTCGACTTCGACGAAGTCGTCGCTGCCGCGGACCGCTTCGACCACGTCCTGCACCGCGTTGGCGCGGCCTTCCAGGATCGCGTCGGCGACGCCGCGCACGTACAGCGCAACGGCCTTGCTCGAGTCGTCGTTGCCCGGGATCACATAGTCGATGCCGTCCGGCGAGTGGTTGGTATCGACCACGCCGATCACCGGAATGCCCAGCTTGTTGGCTTCGGTCACGGCAATCTTGTGGTAGCCGACGTCGACCACGAAGATCGCGTCAGGAATGCCGCCCATGTCCTTGATGCCGCCGATCGACTTCTCGAGCTTGTCCATCTCGCGCTCGAACATCAGCGCTTCCTTCTTGCTCATGGTGTCCAGCGCGCCGGCTTCCTTGGCGGCTTCCATGTCCTTCAGGCGCTTGATCGAGGTCTTGACCGTCTTGAAGTTGGTCAGCA
>JAPSLC010000063.1 GCA_031181345.1 Cupriavidus sp.
GTCAGGGCAACGGTATCAACGTGCTGCGGGCGATCCAGAAGGCGCAGGCGCCGGGCATCCGGATCGTCTACACCAATCATGCGCAGGTGCCCACCTACCGGCGTCAGTGCGCCGAGGCGGGAGCCGATTATTTTTTCGACAAGTCGCTCGAGCTCGAACAGGTATTCCGCGTGATCGAGGAATACGCCCAGGCACCGTCCTGAGTTCGAACGAACGATTTGCGCTGGCGGCTGGCGACGACGACTCGTGCCGAGCTCCATCGACCGATCCTTGGGCAGCATCTTTTTTCCCGTCGCGGCAACGCGCCGCACCCTAGCTAAGCAAAGGAGATCGTCATGAAAAAGCTGATCGCGCTGTTCGCACTGGCCGGTGTCACGCTGATTACGGGTTGCAACACCATTGCCGGCGCCGGCAAGGACGTCGAAAGAGGCGGCGAAAAGGTACAGGGTGCGGCGGAGGAAACCAAGCGCAAGATGTAATGCGCCGCGGCGCGCAGCCATCGAAAAAGGAGCCTTTGCAGGCTCCTTTTTTTATGCTCCGTGCCGGTGCTGCGGCGCCCCGGTCGGGCCGGTGGTCGGCGAGGGCTCGCTGCCCGCGCTCGCTGCGGGCCGCGCCGGCGTCGGTCCCGTCGGCGTCGATTGCGCCGCCGTGGATTGCGCCGCCGTCGATTCCGCCTGCCCGGGGCCGGAGATCGGCATCTCGTGCGGCAGCGGTTCGTCGCCCTCGTCAGGCGCAGGCGGCGGCGCCACCACGGCGTCGGTCAGCGGCACCTCGACGCGGACCGTGACGCCGGCGCCGGGCGTCGAATCGATCTGCAGCGTGCCGCCCAGCGCGATCACGCGCTGCTCCATGCCGAGCAGGCCATGGTGGCCGGAGGTGCGGCGCGTTTCGATATCGGCCGGCAGGCCGCGCCCGTTGTCGCTGACCTTGAGCAGCAGATGATCGTCGGTGCGCGTGAGCGCGACCGACACGCGGCTGGCCTCGGCGTACTTGGTCGCGTTGGTGAGCGACTCCTGCACGATGCGGTACAGCGCGATGGCGGCGGCATCGCGCAGCGGCGGCACCGACGGGTCGAGCTCGACCTCGGTCTGCCAGTGGTTGCGCGTGGCCACTTCCTCGACGAGCTGGGCGATCGCCTCCTTCAGGCCCAGGTTCAGCAGCACGGTCGGGCGCAGGTCCTCGATCAGCCGGCGCTTGATCTGGATGCCCTGGTCCACATGCAGCATCACCCGCGTGATCTTTTCCTGGATTTCGGGATAGTCGTCCTGCAGGCGCCGGCGGATCCAGTGCATGTCGAGCTTGGTCGCGGTCAGGATTGCGCCCAACTCGTCGTGCAGCTCGCGCGCCAGCCGCGTCTTCTCGTCCTCGGTGACGCGCTGCAGGTGAGAGGCGAGCGCCGACAGCTGGCGCGTGCGCGCGCGCACCATGCGGTCCAGCCGCGCGCTTTCCTCCTCGAGCTCGCTGCGGGCGGCCTCGGACACCGCCAGCCGCCGCGAATGCTGGAAGCCGACGATCACCAGCAGCACGATGTTGATCGCGGTCAGCAGGCCGATGCCGTAGCGCGACAGGTTGATGTCGCGGTCCGCATTCTCGAGATTGCGCGATACCGACGAGGCCGAGCGCGCGCGCAGCGTTTCCAGGCCGAGCCGCGCCTTCTCCATGGTCTGCTTGCCGAAGTCGGTGCGGATCAGGTCGAGCGCCACCTCGACATCGCGCTTGCCGTAGATCAGCGTCAGCTCCATTTCCGTCAGCTTGCGGCTGATCAGCAGCGACGCCTCGCCGAACTGCTTCAACGCCTCGGGGTCGTCGGCGAAGCGGTTGCGGATGTCGTTCATCAGCGTGTTGATGCGCGGAATGGCGCGATGGTACGGCTCCAGATAGCTTTCCTTGCCGGTCAGCAGGTAGCCGCGCTGGCCTGCCTCGGCGTTGACCAGCTCGGCCAGCAGCGCGCTGATGTCGCTCTGCACGTTCTGCGAGCGGATGACCTGCGAGTACCCCTGGCGCAGCCGGATGTTGCCGGCCTCCGAGGCGATCAGAACGACCACCGTGAGCAGGATGCCACCCGCGAGCAGCACGGTGGACCGCAACGACGATAGCTTCAACATGATTGGAATTTCCTGGATTGCGCGCTCGCGGTCGCGCGCGGTGACTGCGCCGATGGAATCACAACGGGTGCGCCCGGTCAACCGATCCACCGGCCTGTTCGACACCGCTGCGAAGCGGTGCGCCGCACGAGACTTGGCGCCGCGCCGCACCTGTAGGAAACCGCCGACACGGGAATCGGTGCGAGGTCGGTGCCTCGCCGAAGTGGCGATTCCTACCATGCTTGCATGGCCTGGCGCACCGAAGCACCGAGCCACGAGAACAGGAGAAACACCATGTTGAAATGGGCGCTGATCTTCGCCGTGATTTCCATCGTCGCGGGCGTGTTCGGTTTCACCGGCATCGCGGCGGGCGCGGCGGGCATCGCCAAGGTTCTGTTCTTCCTGTTCCTGATTCTGTTCGTGCTGTTCCTGGTGCTTGGGGTGACGATCTTCAAGTCGGTCAAATGACGGCCCACCCGACGATCCACCGCTCGCGCTTTCGCGCGCTGTTGTGCTAAGGCAGTCCGATCCAACTAGGGGAGTTTCACCATGCTTTACTACGCACTGGTCTTTTTCATCATCGCCCTGGTCGCCGCCGTGTTCGGCTTTGGCGGCATCGCTGCTGGCGCGGTCGAGATCGCGAAGATCCTGTTCTTCATCTTCCTGGTAGTGGCGCTGGTGACCTTCGTCATGAGCCTGGTCCGCAAGGGCCGATGATGGGCCGTTGATGGTCCGTTGATCGTCGGCAGGCCCTGCGGCAGGTCGCCTGCATTGCGTCGGCCAAGCGCGGCGCGTCGCGTCGCGCGTTGGCCGACGCGTGTCTTAAGGAGAGTCCCATGCTGACCCACAATCCGAAGGTGAAGAAGGAAGTCCGCCATCTTGCCGATTGCGCCAGCGATACGGTGCGCCAGCTGCGCCACGCCGCCCGCGATACCAGCGGCGCCGCGCGCGACGCCGCCTCGCCGGTGATGGACGAAGTGAGGGGACTGATTTCGGCCCTCGAACACACGATCGAGGTGCTCGCGCGCGAAGGCTCGTCCGAGGCTGCGCAGGCCAGCCGCCGGCTGCAGACGCGGGCGCGCATGCTGGCCGATCAGGCGCGCGAGGCCACGGTGCAGAGCGCGGGCCGCGCGCGCGAGCGCGTCGACCAGGCGGTCGTGGGCGTGCAGCATCGCGTCGCCGAGTCGCCGTTCCGCGCCATCGCGATCGCCGCTGCAGTCGGTGCGATCGCCGCGCTGCTGCTGGTGGGCGGCAGCAGCCGCCGCCGCGGCGAGGATGGCAATTACGACGGCAATTGAGCGACGGCAACCGAGGCAACGCACCTCCAGCCGCGAACCCCACAAAGCAAACTGACAGGAGAACCGCATACATGGACACCCAGACCACGGGCGCCGCCTCTTCCCGCACCGATGCCAACTCCACCGGCAAGGGGCCGACCCAGGGCTTTCTGTCGGATGTCGCCACCATCCGCGCACGTGCCCGCAAACATATCGAGGACGGCGCGGTCACCGAGAACTACGACGCGGATCGCGCCACCGTGCTCAAGCTGCTGAACGAGGCGCTGGCCACCGAGCTGGTCTGCGTGCTGCGCTATCGGCGCCACCACTTCATGGCCAAGGGCATCCACGCCGAACCGATCGCGGCCGAGTTCAAGGTCCACGCCGATGAAGAGCAGGCGCACGCCGACCGCATTGCGGCGCGCATCGTGCAGCTGGGCGGCGAGCCGGATTTCTCGCCCGACGGCCTGTCGGCGCGCAGCCATTCGGAATATGTCGCGCCCAACGGGCTGACCGACATGATCCGCGAGAACCTGATCGCCGAGCGGATCGCGATCGAGAGCTATCGCGAGATGATCCAGTACATGGGCGAGCGCGACCCGACCACGCGGCGCATCCTCGAGGAGATCCTCGCGGTCGAGGAGGAGCACGCCGACGAACTGGCGGACATGCTGAGCCAGGAATAGCGGTCAAAGCGCCGTCGAATAGCGGCCGGCCAGTGGGCCGGTCACGGCGGCGCGCATGCCGCCGTCAAGAATGTCGCCGGCGCTGCCGATGATGTCATCGGCAGCGCCGGACAAGGAATTGCGGTGCCTCCCCCGACGCCGCAATATCGCAGTACCCCCCTTCGGATCCCCCCTGGTCCGATGCCCGGTTCGCCCCTGGCGGCCGGGCTGTTTTTTTGGGAAGGCGGGCCGGCAGAGCCGGACTGCAATCCAGGGCCGCCATCAAGGGCCGCAATCAACGGCCGCAATCGGGCACTGTAGTCGAGACGCGCAGACGCTCAGACGCCCCACAATACGTCGCAACCCTCGCGCTGGGACGCCCGCAGCATGTCGAGGAAAGGATAGGCGCGCTGTCCCAGGTGCAGAGGCTCCTCGTCGTCATCGTCGTAGTCGTCGCCCTTGCCGCGCTGGTCCTCGGGCAACTGGCTCTGCCCCGGGGACTGCTTGGCCTGCATCACCGCGGCCTCGAGCCGGTGGATCGCACGCGGGAGCTCTTCCTTGGTGATCACCCCGCGCTCGCCGACATGCTTGCCGATGATGCCGAGCAACGTGACGGCGAGATCGTTCATCATGATCAGGTCTTGCGCTGCGTGGGACTTGAAGGTGATCAGCATGGTGGTTCCTTGTCAGCCTCGTTGGAATGGTAGCCGTCCTGCTCCGGCGTGCCGGGAGCCGGCCGACTGGCTCCTGCGGATGATGTCAGCATAGCACCTGATAAAATCCGCGTTCTGCAATCGATTGCCCGTGCCGCGCTGCGGCATCGCTACGCTGCCGGTGACGGCATCGCCACTATGGCCGAGGCCATTGCGGTCCCGGTCGTGGCGCGCGGGCCCAGACATTCATGCTGCCTGTTCAGACCTCCAAACTTGCCGCCGCGTTCACCGATGCGGTACGCGCGCTGGCGCCGGCCGATGCCGTGCTGCCCGCTGTCGCCTTCGAACGGCCCAAGGTGGCCGCCCACGGCGATCTCGCCTGCAATCTGGCGATGCAGGTGGCCCGCACGCTCAAGCGCAATCCTCGCGAGCTGGCGCAGCAGATCGTCGACGCGGTCAAGGCCGATGCGCGTACCGCCTCGCTGGTGGCGAGCCTGGAGATCGCCGGTCCCGGCTTCATCAACCTGCGGCTCACGCCCGCGGCCAAGGCGCAGACGCTGCGCGCGGTGCTGGAGCAGGGCAACGGCTATGGCGCCCAGCAGCAGGGCGCGCGCGGCCAGGTGCTGGTCGAGTTCGTGTCCGCCAATCCCACCGGCCCGCTGCACGTCGGCCACGGCCGCCAGGCGGCGCTCGGCGACGCGCTGGCCAATCTGCTGTCCTGGCAGGGCTACGCGGTCCATCGCGAGTTCTACTACAACGACGCCGGCGTGCAGATCCAGAACCTGGCGATCTCGGTGCAGGCGCGCGCGCGCGGCCTGAAGCCGGGTGAGGCCGGCTGGCCCGAGGCCGCCTACAACGGCGACTACATCGCCGACATCGCCGCCGACTTTCTTGCCCGCAAGACCGTGCGCGCCTCCGACGGCGAGCCGGTGACCGCCTCGGGCGACGTCGAGGATCTCGATTCGATCCGCAAGTTCGCCGTCACCTATCTGCGCAACGAGCAGGACATCGACCTGCAGGCGTTCGGCGTCAAGTTCGACCGGTACTACCTCGAGTCGTCGCTGTACACCGACGGCAAGGTCGAGGAAGCCGTGCAGGCGCTGATCGCCAAGGGCAAGACCTACGAGAGCGAAGGCGCGCTGTGGCTGCGCACCACCGACGACGGCGACGACAAGGACCGGGTGATGCGCAAGGGCGATGGCAGCTACACCTACTTCGTGCCGGACGTCGCCTATCACACCACCAAGTGGGAGCGCGGCTTCCGCAAGGTCATCAACGTGCAGGGCAGCGACCACCACGGCACCATCGCGCGCGTGCGCGCCGGCCTGCAGGGGCTGGAGATCGGCATCCCGGCCGGCTATCCCGACTACGTGCTGCACAAGATGGTCACCGTGATGAAGGACGGCGAGGAGGTCAAGATCTCCAAGCGCGCCGGTTCGTACGTCACGGTGCGCGACCTGATCGAATGGAGCAATGGCGGCGACGAGACCATCCGCAGCTGCCTGGAGGCGGGCGTGGCCGACTGGCCGGCGCACTTCACGCGCGGCCGCGACGCGGTGCGCTTCTTCCTGCTGTCGCGCAAGGCCGATACCGAGTTCGTGTTCGACGTCGACCTGGCACTGAAGCAGAACGACGAGAACCCGGTGTATTACGTCCAGTACGCGCACGCCCGCATCTGCTCGATCTTCGAGTCGTGGGGCGGCGAGGGCTGGCAGCAGCGCCTGGCCGAGCTGGCCGCACTGGCCGACCCGGACCTCGAGCCGGTGACCGGTGCCGCGGCAAGCCCGCAGGCGCTCGCGCTGGGACAGCGGCTGGCCGAATTCCCCGAGATGCTGGCCCAGGCCGCCAACGAGCTGGCGCCGCATGCGGTCGCCTTCTATCTGCGCGACCTGGCCGGCGACTTCCATGCCTTCTACAACGCCGACCGCGTGCTGGTCGACGACGAGCCGGTCAAGCTGGCGCGGCTCGCGCTGCTGGCGGCGACCCGCCAGGTGCTGCGCAACGGCCTCGCGGTGATCGGCGTGTCCGCGCCGCAGCGCATGTGAGGCGGCGGCGCGGCCTGCCCACGCCCCACCGATCGCAGGCCACGCCGGCCCGGCCGCCAGGCCGGGCACTGGCTCTATAATCTCCCGGCAATATCCAAGAGGACTCCATGCAACAGCAACGCAAGCGTGCCCCGCGCAAGGCCAGCCGCGCCCAGCAGCGCGGGGGTACGTTTCTCGGCCTGGTGCTCGGCCTGATCATCGGCCTGGCCATCGCGGTGGTGGTGGCGCTGTATATCACCAAGGCGCCGACGCCGTTCCAGCGCAAGGGCACGCCCAAGCCGGCCGAGCCCGGCAACGTGGTCGGCACCTTGCCGTCGCCGGTGCAGGAGCCGCCGTCGGACCCGAACAAGCCGCTGTGGAGCAAGACCCCGCCCAAGCCGGTGGGCCCGCCCGCGGAACCGGCGCATCGCGAGCCGACCGCGCCGGCCTCGCCCGCCGCGCCCGCCACCAGGCCGGTGCCGGAGGAAGCGGTCAAGCCCGCTCCGAAGACCGCCGAAAAGCCGGCGGAAAAGGCCGCCGAGCGCCCGCTCGCCGACCCGATCGCCGAGATCGCCCAGGCCGACGCCAACAAGGTCGGCTATCTGCTGCAGGTCGGGGCCTTCCGCTCGCAGGACGACGCCAACCGGCAGAAGGCCAACCTGGCGATGCAGGGCTTCGAGGCCAAGGTCACCGACCGCGACGTCAACGGCGTCAAGCTGTACCGCGTGCGGCTCGGCCCGTACAACAAGATCGAGGACATGAACCGCGCGCGCGACCGCCTGCAATCGGCCGGTTTCGAGGCGTCGGTGATCCGCTTCACCAAGCAGTAAGCCAGGAGGCCGCGGCGCCGGTGCGGGCTGAACCCGCGCGGCGCATCGCTGTCATACGCAGACCGTTTCACTTTTCTCTCGCCATGAAGAAAATTGCCGCCTTGTTCGCCACGCTCGCCGCCGCCGCGGGACTGATGATGGCATCGCCCGCCCACGCCGCGCCGGCCGAAGGCAAGGAATACCAGGTCCTGAAGGCGCCCCAGCCCGTCACCCCGGGCAAGATCGAAATCACCGAGTTCTTCTGGTACGGCTGCCCGCACTGCTACGACTTCGAGCCCGAGCTCGAAGGCTGGGCCAGGAAGCAGGGCAAGGACGTGGTCTTCAAGCGCGTGCCGGTAGCCTTCCGCGACGACCTGCTGCCGCATACGCGGATCTACTACGCGCTCGAATCGATGGGCAAGCTCGATGCCATGCACGGCAAGGTCTTCAGCGCGATCCACACCGAGCGCAAGCGGCTGCTCGATCCGAACGAGATCGCCGACCTGATGGCCAGGAACGGCATCGACCGCAAGGCCTTCCTGGAGGCGTACAACTCGTTCTCGGTGTCGACCAACACCACGCGCGCCAACAAGATCGCCGACGCCTACAAGATCGACGGCGTGCCGACCATCGTGATCCAGGGCAAGTACGTGACCTCGCCGTCCATCGCGGGCAGCAAGGGCGCGGCGCTGCAGACGATGGATTACCTGGTGACCCAGGTCCGCGACAAGAAGCTGTGATGAGGTTGCGCGCCGCCGTGGCAAACGGCTGAGCGGCGCGCCCCTTCCGCCCGCTTCGTTCCTCTCTCCCTCCGCCGCCCGATGCGACCCGTCAAAGTCTTTCTCACCGGCGCATCGAGCGGAATCGGCCAGGCCCTGGCCCGCGAATATGCGCGGCAGGGCGCCATTCTCGGCCTGGTCGGCCGCCGCGACGATGCCCTGCGCGCGTTCGTCGCCACCCTGCCCAATCCCAATGCCGCCCGCGTCTATGCGGCCGACGTGCGCGATGCAGATGCCATGCTCGGCGCCGCGCAGGACTTCCTCGCGCATTTCGGCTGTCCCGACATCGTGATTGCCAATGCCGGCGTGTCGGTCGGCACGGTGGCCAGCGAGCGCGAGGATCTGGACGCGTTCCGCGCGGTGATGGACACCAACTGGTTCGGCGTGCTGACCACCTTCCAGCCGTTCGTCGCGCCGATGCAGGCCAGGGAGGTCGGGCCGCGCGAGTGGCGCGGCACGCTGGTCGGCATCGCCAGCGTCGCCGGCGTGCGCGGGCTGCCGGGTGCGGGCGCCTACAGCGCGTCGAAGTCGGCGGTGATCAAGCTGCTGGAGAGCCTGCGGCTGGAACAGCGGCCGCACCGCATCCGCGTGGTCACCATCGCGCCCGGTTATATCCGCACGCCGATGACGGCGCGCAATCCGTATCCGATGCCCTTCCTGATGGACGCCGACGCCTTCGCGCGCAAGGCGGTGCGGGCGATCGCCGCGGGCAGGCGCTTTGCCGTGGTGCCGTGGCAGATGGGAGTCGTCGCCTCGGTGCTGCACGTGCTGCCGCGCTGGCTCTACGACGCGCTGTTCGCGCGGGCGCCACGCAAGCCGCGCCAGGCGGACCGGCCTGAAACGCCGGAACGGCCGGACGGCTCCGCAGGCCCGGCCGGCGACGGCAGCGGGAGCGCCTGATGTGGCGGGACGCGCTGGGCCAGTTGCACCCGCGCGCCGCTGCCGATGCGCGCATCGCCTCGCTGGTGCCGTCAGTCACCGAACTGCTGTTCTCGCTCGGGCTCGGCGAACGATTGGTGGCGCGCACAGGTTTCTGCATCCATCCCGAACCGCAGGTACGCATGGTCGCCAAGGTCGGCGGCACCAAGGACGTGCAGCTGGACAAGCTGCGCGCGCTGGCACCGACCCATGTGGTGGTCAATATCGACGAGAACCGGCGCGAGACCGTGGACGAGATCCGCACCTTCGTGCCGAACGTGATCGTGACCCATCCCTGCGCGCCGCGCGACAATCTCGACCTGTACCGGCTGCTGGGCGGCATCTTCGATCGGGAAGCGCAGGCGCTGACGCTATGCGCACGGCTGGAGCAGGCGCTGGCGCGCCTCGAAGCGCGGGTGTGGCCGACGCGCAGGGTGCTGTACGCAATCTGGCAGGACCCGTGGATGACGGTGTCGCGCGACACCTATATCAGCCGCATGCTGGCGCTGATCGGCTGGCGGACCTGGCCGGATGAAGGCGATGCCGGCGCGGCGCTGCAGGCCTGCGTCGATGGCGATTGCGCGCGCCCGAATGCGCCGGGGCAGCGCTATCCGAGCTTTCGCTGGAGCGAAGCGCTGGTGCGCGAGCTGGACCTGGTGCTGCTGTCGACCGAACCCTATCGCTTCACCGAGGACCACGCCGATGCGCTCGAGCGCCAGCTTTGCCTGCCGGTGCTGCTGGTCGATGGGGAGATGGTGTCGTGGTACGGCAGCCGCGCGATCGACGGGCTGGCGTATCTGGAGACGCTGGCGCGGCAGGCCTGAAGCCCGGCGCGCTATCCGTCAACGCAGATCAGCGCGCGAACCCGTAGGCCCGCTCGACCTTGCAGACGCGCAACTGGAAGCCCTGGTACCAGCGCTCGCGCCCCAGTCGCTGCGCGACCCGGTGCTCGGCATGCGCCTGCCAGGCGGCGATGTCCTCGAGCGAGCGCCAGTACGACACCGTGATGCCCGGCGCGCCCGGCGCGCTGCCGTCGCGCACCGACTCGACGCCGAGAAAGCCCGGCATGGTCGCCGCCAGCTCGACCATCCGCTGCGCCATCGCGCCGTAGTCGGCCTCGTGGTTCTCGCCGCCCGCTTCCGCGCCGGTGCGCGTGGACGTGAAGATCACCGCGTAGTAGGGCGGCGGCGGGGTCTGGGCAAAGGCGCTGTCGGGGGCGGACATGGGGTTCGATTCAGGCGTTGGCTCGAAACCGGATGATGCCATCGTCGTCCGTGGCGCGCTGCAGCTCGCCGGCATGCCACAGCACGTGCAGGTGGGCCAGCGCCTCGCCCATCGCGAAGGTCATCTGGTGGATGTCGAACTGGCGGCGGAAAATCACGTCGACGATATCGCGCGCGCTGCACGGCTTTTCCGCGCAGGCAGCGCGGGTCTCGGCCAGGCGCTCGACATGGTGCTCGCGCAGCTGCCCGATGCGCGTCCGCAGGTTGCGGAACGGCCGGCCGTGCGAGGGCAGCACCAGCGTGTCCTCGGGCAGGTCCTGGTAGCGGTCGAGCGAGCGCAGATAGAGCGCCAGCGGGTTGGCCTCGGGCTCCATGTCGAACACGCTGACATTGGTCGAGATCCGCGGCAGCACCATGTCGCCGGAGATCAGCACCTTCAGCTCGGCGTTGTACAGCGCGACGTGTTCCGGCGCGTGGCCGTAGCCGGTGATCACGCGCCAGCGGGCCGCCGCCGGATCGGCGCCCATCGTCACCGTATCGCCTTCCATCAGGCGCCGGTATTGCGTCGGCAGATCGGGCACCAGCGTCGCGTAGTAGCTCTTGCGGGCGCGCAGCTTTTCCAGGCTGTCGGGGTCGGCCAGGCCATGGCGCGCGAAATGGCTGGCGGCGAAGTCGCCGCCGGCGTTCGAGCCGACGCCGTTGCCGCCGCCCATCACCCGCGCGCTCATATAGTCGCCCAGGCTCATCCACAGACGCGCGTCCCAGCGCTGGCACAGCCAGTGCGCCAGGCCCACGTGGTCGGGATGGCAGTGGGTGACCAGCACGCGCAGCACCGGCAGGCCCTCCAGCTCGTTGGCGAACACGGTTTCCCAGTGCGCCTTGATGGTGTCGTTGGTGATGCCGCAATCGATCACGGTCCAGCCCTCGCGCCCGTCCACACGGTCGCGCACCAGCCATAGATTGATATGGTCGAGCGCGAACGGCAGCGGCATGCGCAGCCAGTAGACGCCAGGGGCGACCTGCTGGCGCGCGCCAGGCTCCGGCATGGTCTCGCCGAACGGGTATTGGAGTTGGTGTTCGAGTGCGTTCATCGGGGAGTCTCTCGGTTGCGAAGCCCTGCGGTGGGCTTTCTCGTCGTGGATCCGGATGCCGGACGCCGGGGCCGGCGTTGCGCGGGACGGCGTCGGGGCGGTTGCCAGGCGCGCTGCTTGACGCTAACGTAAACGTCAATTCGGACGGCCTGTTGCCATCTTAAGCGAAAACGCCCACGCGTATCGAACGTCCGTTCTCTTTTACAGGCGCCCATGCCAAGTTCCGCCACCCCTGCCGCCACCCCTGCCGCGATGCCCGCCAGCCAGCCCGCGGGCACCACTTACACCATCACCGAACTGGCGCGCGAGTTCGACATCACGCCGCGCGCGATCCGGTTCTACGAGGACCAGGGCCTGCTGTCGCCCGACCGGGTCGGCGCCGGGGGACGGCAGCGGCTCTACAGCGGCCGCGAGCGTACCCGCCTGAAGCTGACGCTGCGGGGCAAGCGGCTCGGCCTGACGCTGAACGAGATCCGCGAGATCCTCGATCTGTACGAATCGCCGCGCGACACGGTGCCCCAGCTCGAGCGCTTCCTCGCCTCGCTGGCGCAGCACCGCCAGGCGCTGGAGCGGCAGATGGAGGACTTGCAGGCCCAGTTGGCCGAGATCGACCAGCACGAGCGCCAGTGCCGCGCCTTGCTGGCGAAGGCGCAACCCGAGCGCGCGGGCACGGCGGACGCCTGAATGTGGCCCTTGCCACGCTCGCAATACCGCCTCGCGACAAATTCGATTGACGTTTACGTAAACGTAAATAAAATAAGCCGACAGCCCGCCGCCCGACGCGGCGCAGGCGCCGACAGGAAGCTGCCATGCCGAATTCCGCCCCGGACGTTGCGACATACGTCGCCGCAAACGCCATTGCCCCAGCCTCTCCCGAACTGCCCCCGGGCCGCGCCGAGGCGATTGCTGCCAGCTTCGCCCGCCAGGGCCTGATGCGGACGTTCGGCGCCGCGCTGGTGCGCGTCGAGCGCGGCGAGGTCGAGCTGGCGATGCCGTGGTCCGAGGGCGTGACCCAGCAGCACGGCTTCTTTCACGGCGGCGTGGTCGGCGCGCTGGCCGACAGCGCCTGCGGCTATGCCGCGCTGTCGATGGTCGGCGAGGGCGAGGCAGGCCTGACCGCCGAGTACAAGATCAATCTGCTGTCGCCGGCCAAGGGCGAGCGGCTGATCACGGTGGGCCGCGTGCTCAAGCCCGGCCGCACGCTGATCGTCGCCCAGGGCGACGTGTTCACAGAGACCGACGGCAGCCGCAAGGCGGTGGCGACCATGCTGATGACGCTGTGCGTGGTGCGCACGCTCGACCACGTCTGAGCCCGCCGCCTGTACCGCCCCGAAGCCAGCGATTCCATATCGAACCCCGATCCGACAGGAAATAGGAGACAAACCATGACCGCGACCTTGCCAGGCCTGAAATTCGACCTGGGCGAAGACATCGAGATGCTGCGCGAGTCCGTGCAGTCCTGGGCCCAGGCGGAACTGGCGCCGCGCGCGGCCGAGATCGACCGCACCGACCAGTTCCCGATGGATTGCTGGAAGAAGATGGGCGATCTCGGCGTGCTGGGCATCACCGTTGCCGAGGAGTATGGCGGCGCCAATATGGGCTACCTGGCCCACATGATCGCGATGGAGGAGATCAGCCGCGCCTCCGCCTCGGTCGGCCTGTCGTACGGCGCGCACTCGAACCTGTGCGTCAACCAGATCCACCGCAACGGCACGCCGGCGCAGAAGGCGAAATACCTGCCCAAGCTGGTGTCGGGCGACTGGATCGGCGCGCTGGCGATGAGCGAGCCCAATGCCGGCTCGGACGTGGTCAGCATGAAGCTGCGCGCGGAGCTGAAGGGCGACCGTTACGTGCTGAACGGCACCAAGATGTGGATCACCAACGGTCCGGACTGCGACGTGCTGGTGGTCTACGCCAAGACGGAGCCCGACCTGGGCGCGCGCGGCATGACGGCCTTTATCGTCGAGAAGGGCATGAAGGGCTTCTCGGTCGCGCAGAAGCTGGACAAGCTCGGCATGCGCGGCTCGCATACCGGCGAGCTGGTGTTCCAGGACGTCGAGGTGCCGGTCGAGAACATCCTCGGCGCCGAGAACGGCGGCGCCAAGGTGCTGATGAGCGGCCTGGACTACGAGCGCGCGGTGCTGTCCGGCGGCCCGGTCGGCATCATGCAGGCCTGCATGGACGTGGTCACGCCGTACATCCACGACCGCAAGCAGTTCGGCCAGAGCATCGGCGAATTCCAGCTGATCCAGGGCAAGATCGCCGACATGTACACGACGCTGCAGGCGGCGCGCAGCTATCTGTATACCGTCGGCAAGAATCTGGACGCGCTCGGCAGCGAGCATGTGCGCCAGGTGCGCAAGGACTGCGCCGCGGTGATCCTCTATACGGCCGAGAAGGCCACCTGGATGGCCGGCGAATCGGTGCAGATCCTGGGCGGCAACGGCTATATCAACGAATACCCGGTTGGCCGCCTGTGGCGCGATGCCAAGCTGTACGAGATCGGCGCCGGCACCTCGGAGATCCGCCGCATGCTGATCGGCCGCGAGCTGTTCTCGGAGACGATGTAACGGCGCAAGCGCCTCGATCGGCGGCGCCGCTCCCGGAAGGGCGGCGCCGCCGATACCTTGCGCCAAGCGCTTACAATCACCCCTGATATCCAGCTGCCTGCCACCAGCGTTGCGGGCGCCGATTTTCAAGCCGATTTTCAAGCCGATTTCTAGCCAGGTTCGCAGCCGGATCGACCTTTCGAATCTCACCCGCCCCAGGTAGTCCGTCCCAGCCATGTCCCACTTCCCGAAACTGCTGTCGTCGCAGATCGCCTACGATGTGGCGCGCACCATGCTGGACGGGTTCGACAAGCACTACCGGCTGTTTCGCGAGGTCAGCATCCAGGCCAAGGTCCGTTTCGAGGCCGGCGACTGGGCCGGGCTGCAGCAACTGCAGCGCGACCGCATCGCGTTCTACAACGAGCGCGTGCGCGAGACCACGGTGATCCTGGAGGACGAGTACGACGCCGAGCGGATCGAGGACGAGATCTGGCAGCAGATCAAGCTGCACTACATCGGGCTGCTGACCAACCACCACCAGCCCGAGCTGGCCGAGACCTTCTTCAACTCGGTCTTCACCCGCATCCTGCATCGTTCGTACTTCAACAACGACTTCATCTTCGTGCGCCCGGCGATCTCGACCGAATACATCGAGAACGAGGAGTCGCCGACCAAGCCGACCTTCCGCGCCTACTATCCGGGCAGCCGCGAGGGCATGGCCGACTGCTTCGAACGGATCGTCCACAACTTCCAGCTCGAGCGGCCGTACGAGGACCTGAAGCGCGATATCGGCTATGTGGTGCGCGCGGTCACCGAGCACCTGGGCGACTTCCGCATCGCGCCGAACTTCCAGATCCACGTGCTGTCGTCGCTGTTCTTCCGCAACAAGTCGGCCTTCATCATCGGCCGCGTGCTGAACGGCGACCGCACCTATCCGCTGGCGATCCCGATCGTGCACGGGCCCTCGGGCAAGCTGGCGCTGGACACCGTGCTGCTGCGCAAGGAACAGCTGCTGATCCTGTTCTCGTTCACGCACTCGTATTTCATGGTCGACATGGAGATCCCGTCGGCCTACGTGACGTTCCTGCGCGACATCATGCCGCGCAAGCCGCGCGCGGAGATCTATACCTCGCTGGGCTTGCAGAAGCAGGGCAAGAACCTGTTCTACCGGGATTTCCTGCACCACCTGCAGCATTCGTCGGACAAGTTCATCATCGCCCCCGGCATCCGCGGGCTGGTGATGCTGGTGTTCACGCTGCCGTCCTATCCCTATGTGTTCAAGGTGATCAAGGACTTCTACCCGGCGCCGAAGGAAACCACGCGCGAGCTGATCAAGTCCAAGTACCAGCTGGTCAAGCAGCACGACCGCGTCGGCCGCATGGCGGACACGCTCGAGTATTCGGGCGTCGCCTTCCCGCTGTCGCGCTTCGACGATGCGCTGGTGCGCGAGCTGCACGAGCATGCGCCGTCGATGATCGAATACCAGCGCGCCAAGGATGGCACCGAGGAAATCGTGGTGCGCCATCTCTATATCGAGCGCCGCATGACGCCGCTGAACATCTACCTGCAGGAAGGCAGCGACGAGCAGGTCGAGCACGGCATCATCGAATACGGCAACGCGATCAAGGAGCTGATGGCCGCCAACATCTTCCCGGGCGACATGCTGTACAAGAACTTCGGCGTCACGCGCCATGGCCGCGTGGTGTTCTACGACTACGACGAGATCGAATATCTGACCGACTGCAATATCCGCCGCGTACCGACTCCGCGCAACGAGGAAGAGGAGATGTCGGGCGAGGTCTGGTACAGCGTCGGCCGCCACGACATCTTTCCCGAAACCTTCCGCACCTTCCTGCTGGGAGATCCGCGCGTGCGCGCGGCCTTCCTGCGGCACCATGCGGACTTTTTCGATCCTGCCCTGTGGCAGGGACACAAGGACCGGCTGCTGGCCGGACACGTTCATGACTTTTACGCCTACCATGCATCGGAACGATTCATCCATCGATATGGCCCCACCGAAACCGGCGACGAGCCGGCAAGGAGGGCAGCATGACTGACGCCATCGCCCAGCTGTTTCGCAACAACCGCGAATGGGTCGACCGCGTCAATGCGGAAGATCCGAACTTCTTCACCAGCCTGGCCAACCAGCAGGCGCCCGAATACCTGTGGATCGGCTGCTCGGACTCGCGCGTGCCGGCCAACCAGATTCTCGGGCTGGCCCCGGGCGAGGTCTTCGTCCACCGCAATATCGCCAACGTGATCGCCCACAGCGACCTGAACGCGCTGTCGGTGATCCAGTTCGCGGTCGAGGTGCTCAAGGTGCGCCATATCACCGTGGTCGGCCACTACGGCTGCGGCGGCGTCAAGGTCGCGCTCAAGCGCGAGCGCGTGGGTCTCGTCGACAACTGGCTGCGCCATGTGCGCGACGTGGCCGACAAGCACGACGCCTATCTGGGCACGATCATGCGCGAGGACGATGCGCATAGCCGGCTGTGCGAGCTCAACGTGATCGAGCAGGTCAACAACGTCTGCCAGACCACGGTGATCCAGGACGCCTGGGCGCGCGGCCAGCAGGTCACGGTGCACGGCTGGATCTACGGCGTGTCCGACGGCCTGCTGCGCGACCTGGGCATGGCGGCCAGCAGCAACGAGGAACTGCGCACGCAATTGCAGGCGGCCTACCGGCAATACGGGGACCCGCCGCATATTCCGGTGCGGTGAGGAAGGATTGAAGCAGCGAGACGTCAAGCACACCGCTGACACGCTCCCCTCCCCCGCATGCGGGGGAGGGGAGAAAACCGAACCGCAGCACAGCACAGCACAGATCAAGGAGACCACCATGCAAGACCCGATCGTGATCGTATCCGCGGCCCGCACGCCGATGGCCGCATTCCAGGGCGAGTTCGCCAGCGTCACGGCTCCGCAGCTTGGCGCCGTGGCCATCCGCGCGGCGATCGAACGCGCCGGCATCCAGCCGGAGCAGGTCCAGGAGGTGGTGTTCGGCTGCGTGCTGCCCGCCGGCCAGGGGCAGGCGCCGGCGCGCCAGGCGGCGCTCGGCGCGGGGCTGCCGCTGTCGGTGGCCTGTACCACCGTCAACAAGATGTGCGGCTCCGGCATGCGCGCCGCGATGACGGTCTACGACAGCCTGGTGGCGGGCTCCTGCGAGATCGCGGTGGCCGGCGGCATGGAGAGCATGACCAATGCCCCGTACCTGATCCCGAAGGGACGCGGCGGCTATCGCATCGGTCACGGCATGATCTATGACCACATGATGCTCGACGGGCTGGAAGACGCCTACGAGAAGGGCCGCGCGATGGGCACCTTCGGCGAAGACTGCGCGGCCAAGTACGGCTTCACGCGCGAGGCGCAGGACGCCTTTGCGATGGAGAGCGTGCGGCGCGCGCAGCAGGCCACGGAGAAGGGCGATTTCCGCTGGGAGATCGCGCCGGTCACGGTGGCCGCCAAGGGCGGCGATGTGGTGATCGACACCGACGAAGGCCCGCGCCGCATCAAGGTCGACAAGATCCCCTCGCTCAAGCCCGCCTTCGCCAAGGACGGCACCATCACCGCCGCCTCGTCGTCGTCGATCAACGACGGCGCCGCCGCGCTGGTGATGATGCGCGAATCGACCGCGAAGGCGCTGGGCCTGCAGCCGCTGGCGCGCATGCTGGGCCATACCAGCCATGCGCAGGCGCCGGGCTGGTTCACCACCGCGCCGGTCGAGGCGATCGCCAAGCTGTATCGCAAGCTCGACTGGAACAGCGACAGCGTCGACCTGTTCGAGATCAACGAGGCCTTCGCCGTGGTGCCGATGGCGGCGATGCACGAACTGAAGATTCCGCGCGACAAGGTCAATATCCACGGCGGCGCCTGCGCGCTCGGCCATCCGATCGGCGCCTCCGGCGCGCGCATCATGACCACGCTGATCGGCGCGCTGCGCAAGACCGGCGGCAAGCGCGGCGTGGCCAGCCTGTGCATCGGCGGCGGCGAGGCCACGGCGGTCGGCATCGAACTGGTTTGAATGTCGCCGGGGCGCAGGCAATCTGTGCCCCGATCCCTGAAGCCCGACCCGACAGGAGGCTAGCTTGCCAACCGCACTGATACTCGGCGCCTCGCGCGGCATCGGCCTGGAATTTGTCCGCCAGTACCGCGCCGACGGCTGGCGCGTGATCGCGACCGCCCGCAGCGACGAGGGGCTGGCCGCGCTGAAATCGCTCGGCGCGGAGGCGCATCGTGTCGATCTGGCCGAGGCCGATCAGGTCGCGGGCCTGGGCTGGACACTCGACGGCGAATCGCTCGACGTGGCGGTCTACAACGCCGGCGTGATCGGCCCGCGCACCGAGGGCGCGCAGCCGGTCTCGGTCGAGGAGTTCGACGACGTGATGCATGCCAATGTGCTCGGGCCGATGATGGCGCTGCCGCTGGTGCTGCCCTTCGTCGAGACCGGCCGCGGCGGCAAGGGCGGCGTTCTCGCAGTACTGTCCTCGCGCATGGGCAGCATCGGCGCGATGGAGAGCAACCGCAGCTGGCTGTATCGCGTCAGCAAGGCGGCGGTCAATGCGGCGCTGAAGTCGGTGTCGCTCGACGCCCGCCACGCGGTCTGCCTGGCCCTGCATCCGGGCTGGGTGCGCACCGACATGGGCGGCGCGGGCGCCGACCTGACGCCGCAGCAGAGCGTGTCCGGCCTGCGCCGCGTGCTGGCCGGCGCCACCGCGCAGGACAACGGCGGTTTCCGCAACTACGACGGCAGCGTGCTGCCCTGGTGAGGTATCGATGCTGCTCAGTCCCGAACAGGAAATGATCCGCGATGCGGTCCGGCAATTCGCGCAGGAAGTCATCGCGCCGCAGGCCGCGGCGTGGGATCGCGACAAGACCTTCCCGAAGGAGGTCCACCGCGAACTGGCCGCGATGGGCACCTATGGCGTGGCGGTGCCGGAAGGCTACGGCGGCGCCGGGCTCGACTATCTGTCGCTGGCGCTGATCCTCGAGGAGATCGCCGCCGGCGACGGCGGCACCTCGACCGTGATCAGCGTCAACAACTGCCCGGTCTGCAGCATGCTGATGGCGTTCGCCGACGAGGCGCAGAAGCAGCGGTGGCTGGTGCCGCTGGCCCGGGGCGAGATGCTGGGCGCGTTCTGCCTGACCGAGCCGCATGTCGGCTCGGACGCCGCGGCACTGCGCACCACGGCCACGCGCGATGGCGACCACTACGTGCTCAACGGCGTCAAGCAGTTCATCACCAGCGGCAAGCACGCCGATGTGGCGATCGTGATGGCGGTCACCGACAAGGCCGCCGGCAAGCGCGGCATCAGCGCCTTCCTGGTGCCCACCGATACGCCGGGCTATGTCGTCGCGCGGCTGGAGGACAAGCTCGGCCAGCATTCGTCGGACACCGCGCAGATCGTGTTCGAGGATTGCCGCGTGCCGGCCGCCAATCTGCTGGGCGAGGAGGGCGCGGGCTACAGGATGGCGCTGTCCGGCCTGGAAGGCGGGCGCATCGGCATCGCCGCGCAGAGCGTCGGCATGGCGCGCGCGGCCTTCGAGGCGGCGCTGGCCTATTCGAAGGAGCGCGAGAGCTTCGGCCAGCCGCTGTTCGCGCACCAGGCGGTGCAGTTCCGCCTGGCCGAGATGGCCACCCGCATCGAGGTCGCGCGCCAGATGATCTGGCATGCCGCCTCGCTGAAGGACGCCGGCCGGCCCTGCCTGAAGGAGGCGGCGATGGCCAAGCTCAATGCCAGCGAGATGGCCGAGGCGGTCTGCTCCGATGCGATCCAGGTGTTCGGCGGCTATGGCTATGTCAGCGACTTCCCGGTCGAGCGGATCTACCGCGATGTGCGGGTCTGCCAGATCTACGAGGGCACCAGCGACATCCAGAAGATGCTGATCGCGCGGGCGCTGGCGTGAGCCGGGCATGCGCGATGTGTTTCGAAGTCTCTGCCGTTCCCTTCGCCGTTCCCTTCGCCAGGACCTGACATGACCGCTGCCGCCATCGACTTCTATTTCGATTTCTCCTCGCCCTACGGCTACTTCGCCAGCACGCGCATCGACGACCTCGCGCGCCAGTACGGCCGCACCGTCGCCTGGCATCCGATCCTGCTAGGCGTGGTGTTCAAGACCACGGGCATGGCGCCGCTGCCGCAGATCCCGCTCAAGGGCGACTACAGCTGGCGCGATTTCGAACGTACCGCGCGCCACCATGGCATCCCGTACCGCCGGCCGTCGAACTTTCCGCTGCCGACCACGCAGGCCGCGCGCGCGATGCTGTGGCTGCAGAACCATCATGCCGCCGACGTGGCGGTGCGCTTTGCCAAGGCGGTCTACCACGCCTACTTCGTCGAGGACATCAATATCGCGGAGCCCGCCGAGCTGGTGAAGATCGCCGCGGCGCTGGACATCGACGCCAACGCGATGGACGCCGGCGCCAGCAGCCAGCCGATCAAGGATCAGCTGAAGGCCGAGATGGAAGTGGCGATGGCCAAGGGCGTGTTCGGCTCGCCCTTCGTCATCGTCGATGGCGAACCGTATTGGGGCTTCGACCGCTTCGACCAGATCGAGGCCCTGCTCAAGAGCGGCACGTCCACCGAGTTGCGGGCCGTGCCGACCACCGATCTCAAGGAAAAGAAACCCGCATGACCCTCAGTGCTTCCCCCTCCCGTGAAGATCGTCGCTTCGACTGCGTGATCTTCGATTGCGACGGCGTGCTGGTCGACAGCGAGCCGATCGTCAATCGCGTGCTGAACCAGATGCTGAACGAACTGGGCATCACGATCTCGCTGGAGGACTCGACCGCGCTGTTCCTCGGCCGCGCCGTGCGCGAGGAGCTCGACACCATCGAGCGGATGCGCGGCGCGCCGCTGCCGGAGAACTGGCTGTCGCAATGGCTGGCCCGGCGCAACGAAGTGCTGGAGGCCGAGGTCGAGGCCGTGCCGCACGTGCGCGACGCGATCGCCGCGATCGCCGCGACCGGCATGCCGCTGTGCGTCGCCTCGGGCGCCGACCGCGTCAAGGTCAAGCTGCAACTGAAGCGCACCGGCCTGCTGGCGCTGTTCCAGCACGAGGCCGACGGCGAGCCGCGCGAGCACGTGTTCTCCGCCACCGAGGTCGAGCGCAGCAAGCCCGCGCCTGACGTCTATCTGCTGGCGGCCCGCACGATGGGCGTGGAGCCGTCGCGCTGCGCGGTGGTCGAGGACAGCCCGGCCGGCATCACCGCCGGCGTGGCGGCCGGCATGACGGTGTTCGGCTATGCCGCGCGCAACGATGCCGCGATGCTGCGCGAGGCCGGCGCCAAGACCATCTTCACCGACATGCGGCAATTGCCGGAGCTGGTGGCATGAAGCGAGCGGCAGCGGCTTCGCGCGAAGGCGCCTGCCCTTGTGGCGGGCGGCCCAGCGGGGCCAGCTACGCCGACTGCTGCGGGCGCTTCCATCGCGGGGAGGCGCTGCCGGAGACCGCCGAACAGCTGATGCGCTCGCGCTACAGCGCCTACGTGCTGAACGACGCGGCGTGGCTGCGCCAGAGCTGGCATCCGTCGACCTGCCCGCCGGCGCTGGAGCAGGATCTGGCGCAGGATCTGGCGCAAGACGCGGCGCACGACCATGCCAGAGCGCGCACGCAGTGGCTGGGCCTGACCATCGTCGCGCATGCCCTGCAGGACGACACCCACGCGGAGGTCGAATTCGTCGCGCGCTACAAGGTCGGCGGGCGCGCGTCGCGGCTGCACGAGCGCAGCCGCTTCGTGCGCGAGCCGCGCGCGAGCGGCGAAGCGCCGCGCTGGCTGTATCTGGATGGGGAGATCCGCGGCGAGCCGCGCTGAGCCCCGCCGCAGGACGCTGAAGTCCCGCACCTCGAACCGCAACGCATCCATCGCAACGCATCACAAGATCAGGAAGAGACAGACCCGATGCCCACGCTCGAATCCAAACTCAATGCCCGTTCCGAGGCCTTCAAGGCCAATGCCGAGGCGATGCAGGCCCTGGTCGCCGACCTGA
>JAPSLC010000064.1 GCA_031181345.1 Cupriavidus sp.
CCAAGGCCCGTGACGGCAAGCTGTCGCTGGACGAGCTGTCGGGCGGTACCTTCTCGATCTCGAACGGCGGCGTGTTCGGCTCGATGCTGTCGACCCCGATCATCAACCCGCCGCAATCGGCGATCCTGGGCGTGCACGCCACCAAGGACCGCGCCGTGGTCGAGGACGGCCAGATCGTGATCCGTCCGATGAACTACCTGGCGATGTCCTACGACCACCGCATCATCGACGGCCGCGAAGCCGTGCTGGGCCTGGTGGCGATGAAGGAAGCGCTGGAAGATCCGGCCCGCCTGCTGCTGGACCTGTAATCGCAGCATCTGCCGCGGTCTCCTGATCCAGCAGACCGCGCGCCGCTTGAGGCGCGAGCCCGGCGGCCAACCGAATGCAACACCATGCCGCGCGCCGGCCCCGAACCGATTGGGGCAGGGCGCGCCGACGCAACGAGGAATTCCCATGAGCAAACAATTCGACGTGCTGGTGATCGGCGCGGGCCCCGGCGGCTATATCGCCGCGATCCGCGCGGGCCAGCTTGGCCTGAACGTCGCCTGCTGCGAAGGCAATCCGTACGACGATCCGAAGGGCGAAGCCCGCCTCGGCGGCACCTGCCTGAACGTCGGCTGCATCCCGTCGAAGGCGATGCTGGCCTCGTCCGAGGAAGTCGAGAACGTGCAGCACCACCTGGCCGACCACGGCATCACCGTCGGCGACGTCAAGGTCGATATCGCCAAGATGCTCAAGCGCAAGGACGATATCGTCGGCAAGATGACCAAGGGCATCGAGTTCCTGTTCCGCAAGAACAAGGTCACGCTGTTCAAGGGATTCGGCAAGTTCGTCGGCAAGAATGCCGACGGCTTCCAGGTCGAGATCGCCGGCAAGGCCGGCACCGAGACCATCACCGCGAAGCAGGTGATCGTCGCCACCGGTTCCAAGGCCCGCCATCTGCCGGGCGTTCCGGTCGACAACAAGCTGGTCAACGATAACGAAGGCGCGCTGAAGTTCGCCGAGGTGCCGAAGAAGCTGGGCGTGATCGGCGCCGGCGTGATCGGCCTGGAGCTGGGCTCGGTGTGGCGCCGTCTGGGCGCCGACGTGACCGTGCTCGAGGCGCTGCCGTCGTTCCTGGGGGCCGCCGACGAAGGCGTCGCCAAGGAAGCGCAGAAGCTGCTGACCAAGCAGGGCCTGAAGTTCAGCCTGGGCGTCAAGGTCAATGAGGTGAAGACCGGCGACAACAACGTCACCGTCAACTACACCGACAAGGACGGCAACGCGCAGACGCTGGAAGTCGACCGCCTGATCGTGTCGGTCGGCCGCGTGCCGAACACCGACAACCTGGGCCTGGACGCCGTTGGTCTGGCCACCGACGAGCGCGGCTTCATTCCGGTCGACGACCACTGCGCGACCTCGGTGCCGGGCCTGTGGGCGATCGGCGACGTGGTGCGCGGTCCGATGCTGGCGCACAAGGCCGAGGACGAAGGCGTGGCCGTGGCCGAGCGCATCGCCGGCCAGAAGCCGCACATCGACTACAACTGCATTCCGTGGGTGATCTACACCTACCCGGAAATCGCCTGGGTCGGCAAGACCGAGCAGCAGCTCAAGGCCGAGGGCCGCGAGTACAAGTCGGGCCAGTTCCCGTTCGTGGCCAACGGCCGCGCGCTGGGCATGGGCGCCTCGGACGGCTTCGTCAAGATGCTGGCCGATGCCAAGACCGACGAGATCCTGGGCGTGCACGTGGTCGCGGCCAATGCTTCGGACCTGATCGCCGAAGCCGTGGTGGCGATGGAGTTCAAGGCCGCCAGCGAGGATATCGGCCGCGTGTGCCACCCGCACCCGTCGATGTCCGAGGTGATGCGCGAAGCCGCGCTCGCGGTGGACAAGCGTCAGCTCAATATGTAAGGCGCCAGCACGGCTCTTCACGGAGCCGTGTTCGCTCTCTCGCGGGCGTGGGGTTTTCTCTCCCGCTCGCGCGGGGGCACGGTGTTCTCCCTCTCCCGCTTGCGGGAGAGGGTCGGGGAGAGGGTCGGGGAGAGGGCGGGGCGCTTGCCGGTGCCTCGGCGGTCCATCGATCGTCGGCTTCCCTCTCCCCCCACCCCTCTCCCGCAAGCGGGAGAGGGGAGTTTCGCGGTGCCAAGCCGCCGCTATCTTTCCTTCCCCCCCGATGAACGTCACCGAGTACTACCACCACGAACTGCAGCAGCGCGGCTATCGGTCCGACGAGGCGCAGTTGCGCGCGGTGGCGCGGCTGCAGCAGTGCTACGACGAATGGGTCGCCTACAAGCAGCGGCGCAACAATGCGCTGAAGAAGCTGCTGATCCGGCCGGAGGTGCCCAAGGGCGTCTATCTGTGGGGCGGCGTGGGGCGCGGCAAGTCCTTCCTGATGGACAGCTTCTACCACTGCGTGCCGGTGGTCAGGAAGACCCGCCTGCATTTCCACGAGTTCATGCGCGAGGTGCACCGCCAGCTCGAGGAACTGCGCGGCCGGCCCGATCCGCTGGACGAGCTGGCCAAGCGGATCGCCCGCAAGTACCGGCTGATCTGTTTCGATGAGTTCCATGTCAGCGATGTCGCCGACGCGATGATCCTGCATCGCCTGCTCGAGCAGATGTTCGAGAACGGCGTGCAGTTCGTGATGACGTCGAACTACCGCCCGGACCTGCTGTATCCGGACGGGCTGCATCGCGACCGCATCCTGCCGGCGATCGCGCTGCTCGAGCGCAAGCTCGACGTGCTCAACGTCGATGCCGGCATCGACTACCGCAAGCGCACGCTGGAGCAGGTGCAGGCCTATTACACGCCGCTGGACGCCAAGGCCAGCGCGGCGCTGCGGGATTCCTTCGCCGCGCTGGCCGGCATCGCCGACGAATCGCCGATCCTGCATATCGAGAAGCGCGAGCTGCATGCGCTGCGCAAGGCCAACGGCGTGGTCTGGTTCGACTTCGCCACGCTGTGCGGCGGCCCGCGCTCGCAGAACGACTATCTGGAGCTGGCCGAGCGCTTCCACACCGTGATCCTGTCGGACGTGCCCAAGATGACGCCGCGGATGTCGTCGGAGGCGCGCCGCTTCACTTGGCTGGTCGACGTGTTTTACGACCACAAGGTCAAGCTGCTGATGTCGGCCGAGGTGCCGCCCGACGAGCTGTATGTCGAAGGCCAGATGGCCAACGAATTCCATCGCACGGTGTCGCGCATCATCGAGATGCAGTCGCGCGAATACCTGGAAGCGCCGCGGCGCACCGGCGCCACCGAGCTGGCCTGAGCGGCCTGGGGCAGCCAGCTGGCTGCCGTGCGTTGCGGGCGCGCCGATTGCGCGCGCCTTGACCGGGATCAAATCGCCGCCCGGCCGCGGTCCCTAGAATCGATCGGACATCCAGGAATACGATGCCGATCGCCTTCGCCCCTTCCGCCAGCCCGGAGCCATCCGGGCCCGCCATCCCCATTGCCACCGCCGCGTCAGACGCCGGCTCGTGCTTCCATTGCGGGCTGCCGACCGGCGCCGCGCAGGACGTGCTGCGCGCGCACGTCGGCGGGATGTCGCGCGCGTTCTGTTGCGCCGGCTGCCTGGCGCTGGCGCAGGCGCTGGACCAGGCCGGCTTTGCCCATCTCTATGCCGGCGAATTCCGCTTCGGCCGGCCGCTCGACGGGGCGGCACGGGCCCGCCTCGAGCCGGTCTGGCAGGCCTACGACACCGACGAGCTGCGCGCGCGTTTCGTGCGGCGGCTCGATGACGCGACGGAGCCGCTGCCGGAAGAACGACCACGGGAACGGCCGCCGCAACGATTCGAAATCACGCTGGCGCCCGAGAACATCCGCTGCGCCGCGTGTGCCTGGCTGATCGAGCAGAAGCTAGCGCAACTGCCCGGCGTCGAGACCGCGGTCGCCAATCTGGCCACGCGGCGCGTGCTGGTGCGCTGGCGCGGCAACGCGCTGACCGTCGCGCAGCTGCTGGGCGCGCTCGCCGATATCGGCTACACCGCGTGGCCGTTCGAGTTCTCCGCGGCGGACCGGCAGGACAGCGTGGCCAGGCGCGGCCTGCTGATGCGGCTGGCGGTGGCCATGCTCGGCATGATGCAGGTGATGATGTACGCGTGGCCGGTCTATACGCATGAAGGCAGCATCGCGGCGACGCATCTGCGTCTGCTGCAATGGGCCAGCCTGGCGCTGACGCTGCCGGTGATCGTCTACAGCGCGGCGCCGATCTTTGCGGGCGCCTGGCGCAGCCTGCGTCAGCGCCATGTCGGCATGGACGTGCCGGTCGCGCTGGGGCTCGCGGCGGCCTTCGGCGCCAGCCTGCTTGCCACCGTGCGCGGCACCGGCGAGGTCTACTACGACTCGGTCACGATGTTCGTCGCCTTGCTGCTGCTGGCGCGCTATCTCGAATTGCGCGTGCGGCAGGCCTCGCGCAGCGGTGCCGAGATGCTGGCGCGGCAGTTGCCGGCCACCTGCGAGCAGTGCTTCCCCGATGGCACGGTGCGGCGCGTGCCGGTCGCGCGACTGTCGCCGGGCGACCGTGTGCGCGTGCGCGCCGGCGAGATCGTGCCGGCCGACGGCGAGATCCTCGAGGGCAGCAGCGATCTGGACGAATCGATGCTGAGCGGGGAGAGCCGGCCGGTGCCGCGCGGACCGGGGCAGACGGTGCTGGCCGGCTGCTATAACGCCAGCAGTCCGCTGGTCATCGAAGTGCGGCAGGTCGGGGGCGGCACGCGCCTGGCCGAGATCGTCGCGTTGCTCGAGCGGGCGCTGGCCGACAAGCCGCGGCTCGCGGTGATCGCCGACCGCGTGGCGGCGTGGTTCGTCGCGGGGCTGCTCGTCATGGCGGTGGCCGTGGGCCTGCTGTGGTGGGCCATCGCCCCGGAGCGCGCGCTGATCGTCACCGTCGCGGTGCTGGTAGTCAGCTGCCCCTGCGCGCTGTCGCTGGCCACGCCCGCCGCGCTGGCGGCGGCCGGCGCGGCGCTGTCGCGGCGCGGCGTGCTGCTGACGCGCGGCCATGCGCTGGAGGCGCTCGCCGGTGTCACCGATGTCGTGCTGGACAAGACGGGCACGCTGACCGAAGGGCGGTTTGCCGTCGCCAACGTGATCGCGTTTGGCAGGCTGGCGCAGGCCGACTGCGTGGCGCTGGCCGGCGCGCTGTGTCGCAGCGGCGAACATCCGGTGGCGCGGGCGCTGCTGGCCGCGGCCGAACGTGCGGCGGGTCCGGGCGACGTCTCTCGTCCCGCCACCATGGGCATGAGCTTCGAGCAACGGCTGGCGCAATTGCGCAATCATCCGGGGCAGGGCGTGGAGGCGCTGCTGGACGGATGCCCGATACGGGTGGGCCGCCGCGACTTCGTCGACCGGCTGTCGCCGTCCGGTCGTGCTTTCGATGACGACTCCGATGATGCCGTCGATGGCGACGCCG
Organism: Cupriavidus sp.; assembly: GCA_031181345.1. Lineage (GTDB taxonomy): Bacteria > Pseudomonadota > Gammaproteobacteria > Burkholderiales > Burkholderiaceae > Cupriavidus. The sequence goes on from JAPSLC010000064.1 coordinate 5,390, forward strand.
CTCTCCATGCCTTGCACCACCATCTGCACGACGGCGCCTCGCCGGTGTGGCTGGGCGACGAACAGGGTCCGCTCGCCGTCTTCGTGCTGTCGGACACCGAGCGCGCGCAGGCGGCCGAGCTGCTGGCGCGGCTGCGCGCGCTGGGCCTGCGCTGCCATCTGGTATCGGGCGACAGCCAGCCGACGGTGCGCTGGTGGGCGCGCCATTTCGGCATCGAGTCCGCTCACGGGCGCGTCAGTCCCGAGGGCAAGCGCGACTACGTGGCGGCCTTGCAGCGCGATGGTGCGGTGGTGCTCGCGGTCGGCGACGGCATCAACGATGCGCCGGTCCTCGCGCAGGCCCAGGTGTCGATCGCGCTGGGCAGCGGCGCGCCGCTGGCGCAGGTCGGCGCCGATGCGGTGCTGACCCACGACGGCATCGCCGATGTCGCCACCGCGGTGGCCATCGCGCGCCGCGCGCGTGCGGTGATCCGGCAGAACCTGGGCTGGGCCTTCGCCTACAACGTGGTCGCCATTCCACTGGCCGCGAGCGGCCATGTCACGGCGTGGATGGCCGGGGTGGGCATGTCGCTGTCGTCGCTGCTGGTGGTCGCCAACGCCTGGCGCCTGCTGCGCGTGCCGAAGGGGCGCTAGCGATGGACACGCTGTGATGGACACGCTGTTCCTGTTGGTGCCGATGAGCCTGGCGCTGGTCGCGCTGATCGCGGCGGCGCTGTGGTGGGCCTTGCGCGCCGGGCAATACGACGATCTCGAGCGTCCGGGGCAGGCGATCCTGCTCGACAACGACCGTCCCGATGCGCAAGCGGACGCCGCACGGCGGCCGCTTGGTGCCGATTCGCGCCACTGAGTTTCCCCGGGATGCCATGCATCTGCAGGGCACTTGATCCGGATCAAGGGCGCGCCGCCCGCCCCCCTCTACATTGCACCCATCGCAATCGCATTTTCATATCCATCCTGGGGGTCTGAATGGATGTCACCGCCGCCGGCCTGACCGGCACGGCCACGCCTGCGCGCGCTGCCGACACGTTCAACTATCACGTCGTGAGGCAATTCGCCATCATGACCGTGGTCTGGGGCATCGTCGGCATGGCGGTCGGCGTGCTGCTCGCCGCGCAACTGATCTGGCCTGAACTCAATTTCGATACACCGTGGCTGTCGTTCGGCCGTCTGCGTCCGCTGCATACCAATGCGGTGATCTTCGCCTTCGGCGGCAGCGCGCTGTTCGCCACGTCGTACTACGTGGTGCAGCGGACCTGCCAGGCACGGCTGTTCGCCGGGCCGCTGGCGGCCTTCACCTTCTGGGGCTGGCAAGTCGTGATCGTCGCCGCGGCGATCACCTTGCCGCTGGGCATCACGACCTCGAAGGAGTACGCCGAGCTGGAGTGGCCGATCGATCTGCTGATCACGGCGGTTTGGGTTGCCTACGCGATCGTGTTCTTCGGCACCATCATCCAGCGCAAGACGCGCCATATCTACGTGGCCAACTGGTTCTTCGGCGCCTACATCCTGACGATTGCGATCCTGCATATCGTCAACAACATCGAACTGCCGGCGTCGCTGTGGAAGTCGTATTCCGCCTATGCCGGCGTGCAGGACGCGATGGTGCAGTGGTGGTACGGCCATAACGCGGTCGGCTTCTTCCTGACCACCAGCTTCCTCGGCATGATGTACTACTTCATTCCGAAGCAGGCCGAGCGTCCGATCTATTCGTACCGGCTGTCGATCGTCCATTTCTGGGCGCTGAACTTCACCTATATGTGGGCCGGCCCGCACCATCTGCAATACACCGCGTTGCCCGACTGGGCGCAATCGCTCGGCATGGTGTTCTCGCTGATCCTGCTGGCGCCGTCGTGGGGCGGCATGATCAACGGGATCATGACGATGTCGGGGGCCTGGCACAAGCTGCGTACCGATCCGATCCTGAAGTTCCTGGTGGTGGCGCTGTCCTTCTACGGCATGGCGACCTTCGAGGGCTCGATGATGTCGATCAAGACGGTCAACGCGCTGTCGCACTACACCGACTGGACCATCGGCCACGTGCATTCGGGCGCGCTGGGCTGGGTCGCGATGATCACGATCGGCTCGCTGTACTACCTGGTGCCGCGCCTGTTCGGCCAGCAGCGGATGTACAGCGTGCGCGCGATCGAATGGCACTTCTGGATCGCGACCATCGGCGTGGTGCTCTACATCGCCTCGATGTGGATCGCCGGCGTGATGGAAGGACTGATGTGGCGCGCCACGCAGCCGGACGGCACGCTGACCTATGCCTTCGTCGAAGCGGTCAAGGCCAAGTACCCGTTCTACCTGATCCGTCTGCTGGGCGGCCTGTGCTTCCTCGCCGGCATGTTCGTGATGGCGTGGAACGTGGCGCGCACCATCGCGGGCCGCCGCGCCTTCGATGCGGTGATTCCCGCGGGGACCGCCGCGGCAGCAGCAGCCTGAACGCCATCCGGATTCCATCATGTCCCAACAACGACGCTTCTTTTCGCACGAGACGCTGGAGAAGAACATCGGCTGGCTGATCGTCTGCACCATCGTGGTGGTCAGCATCGCCGGCTTCGTGCAGATCCTGCCGCTGTTCTTCCAGCATTCGACCACCCAGCCCGATCCTGGCATCGTCCCTTACTCGCCGCTGCGGCTGATGGGGCGCGACATCTATATTCGCGAGGGCTGCGTCGGCTGCCATTCGCAGCAGGTGCGTACGCTGCAGGCCGAGGTCGAGCGCTACGGGCCTTACTCGACGGCCGGCGAGTCGGTCTACGACCATCCGTTCCTGTGGGGCTCCAAGCGTACCGGCCCGGACCTGGCGCGCGTGGGCGGGCGCTACTCGGACGACTGGCAGCGCATCCACCTGCGCAATCCGCGCGATGTGGTGCCCGAGTCGGTGATGCCTTCCTATCCGTGGCTGGCGAAGACCGCGCTGCCGACCGGCGACATCCGCCAGCGCATGCGCACGCTGCGCGCGCTCGGCGTGCCCTACAGCGAGGCCGACATCGAGGCGGCGCCCGACGCGCTGAAGGGCAAGACCGAGGAGGATGCGCTGGTGGCCTATCTGCAGGGCCTCGGCACCAATCGCCGCACGCTGGCACCGACCGCGGGGCAATGACCATGGCGACCTTGACCGCGTTTTCCACGCTGATCTTTCTCGTCGTCTTTATCGGCATCGTCTGCTGGGCGTGGTCCGGCGGGCGGCGCCATGCCAATCGGGAAGCCGCCTGGCTGCCGTTCGCGCTGCCCGACGAGGCAGGAGAAGAGGTCGGCGAAGAGGCCATGGGCGGCAGCAGGGCCGTGCCGCGCGACGCCGCGCGTGCGCACGCCATCGAGCACGGACATTGATGCCATGAGCGACTTTATTTCGGATTTCTGGGGCTACTACATCGGCGCCATTGCGCTGGGCGGCATCGTCTGGTGCGTGTGGCTGCTGTTCTCGCAGACGCGCGTCGCCAGGGACACGGCCGCATCGAGTGCGGCCGCGTCCGTCGATGCCGGTGCGCCGGCGCAGGACACCGGCCACGTCTGGGACGACGATCTGCGCGAGCTGAACAACCCGCTGCCGCGCTGGTGGATGTGGATGTTCCTGCTGAGCTGCGTGTTCGCGCTCGGCTATCTGGTGCTGTATCCCGGCCTCGGCGCGTATCGCGGCATGCTCGGCTTCACCAGCCAGGGCGAGCTGGCCGCGCAGCGGCAGGCCGCGCTGCGCGGCCAGCAGGCGGTGTACGGCAAATACATGGACGTCGCCCTCGAGCGTGTCGCCACGGATCCCGAGGCGCGCGAGATCGGCCAGCGGCTGTTCCTGAACTACTGCGCGCAGTGCCATGGCTCGGATGCGCGCGGCAGCCGCGGCTTTCCCGACCTGACCGACCGCGACTGGCTGCATGGCGGCGACCCGGCCGCCATCATGCAGAGCATCGCCAAGGGGCGGCATGGCGTGATGCCGTCGTTTGCCGCCGTCATCGACGAGAAGGGCGCCGGCGATGTCGCGCAATATGTGCGTTCGCTGTCGGGCCTCGCCTTCAACCCGATCCGCGCGGCGCGCGGCGAACCGGTCTTCAAGTCGACCTGCGTCGCCTGCCACGGCGGCACGGGCAAGGGCAACCAGGCGCTGGGCGCGCCCAACCTGACCGACAAGGTCTGGCTGCACGGCAGCGCCGAGGCGAATATCGTCAAGGCGATCCTGCAGGGCCACGACAACCGGATGCCTGCGCACGAGGACATCCTGAGCCCGGAGCGCATCCGCATGCTGACCGCGTACGTGTGGGGGTTGTCCGCCGACAGCGGCACGATGCCGGCCGCGGGGCAGTGATGGACATCGCCTGCGGCAAGCGGCATCCGACCCGCAATCCGCGGAGACAGCCATGAACGCGCCCGGCATCGACTCGACCGAGGCCTCGCTGTACGAGGTCCGGCGCAAGATCTATCCGCGCGCCGTCACCGGCGCGTTCGCCAGCTGGCGCATCGCCATGGTGCTGGCCACGCAACTGGTCTTCTACGGTACGCCATGGCTGCAATGGAATGGCCGCCAGGCGGTGCTGTTCGATCTGGGCGCGCGCAAGTTCTATCTGTTCGGCCTGGTGCTGTGGCCGCAGGACGTGATCTACCTGGCCGTGCTGCTGGTGATCTCGGCGCTGTCGCTGTTCCTGTTCACCGCGATCGCCGGGCGGCTGTTCTGCGGCTATGCCTGTCCGCAGACGGTCTACACCGAGATCTTCCTGTGGATCGAGCGCAAGGTCGAGGGCGACCGCATCGCCCGCATTCGACTGGACGGCGAGCGCTGGAGCCCGCGCAAGCTGCGCATCAAGGCCACCAAGCATCTGCTGTGGATCGCGATCGCGCTGTGGACCGGCTTCACCTTCGTCGGCTACTTCTCGCCGATCGATGCGCTGGGCAAGGCGGTGCTGAACCTGTCGACCGGGCCGTGGGAGACCTTCTGGATCGGCTTCTACGCGTTTGCCACCTGGGGCAATGCGGGCTTCATGCGCGAGCAGGTCTGCAAGTACATGTGTCCCTATGCGCGGTTCCAGAGCGTGATGGTCGACAAGGACACCTATGTGGTGACCTACGACGCGCAGCGCGGCGAGCCGCGCGGCTCCCGCTCGCGCAAGGCCGACCCCAGGGCGATGGGCATCGGCGACTGCGTGGACTGCAGCATCTGCGTGCAGGTCTGCCCGACCGGCATCGATATCCGCGACGGGCTGCAGTACGAGTGCATCGGCTGCGGCGCCTGCATCGATGCCTGCAACCAGGTCATGGACAAGATGCGCTATCCGCGCCGACTGATCCGCTATACGTCGGAGAACGCGATGCGGCGCGCGCTGTCGGCGGCCAACGCACGCCGCCGCATGATCCGCCCGCGCATCGTGCTGTACGCGGTGCTGTGGCTGGCGGTGGTCGGCGGCTTCGTCTGGTCGGTGGCGGTGCGCACGCCGCTGAAGGTGGACATCCTGCGCGACCGGCAGGCGCTGGCGCGCGAGGTCGAAGGGCGCTGGATCGAGAACGTCTACCGGCTGCAGCTGATCAACACGACCGAAGGCGAGCTGGACGTCGTCATCGCCGCGGAAGGCGCGGCCCTGCCCGGGTTGTCCGTCGAATACGAGCGCGGCGCCGGCCATCTGGCGCCCACGTCGAACCGGCTGCTGCCGCTGCGGCTGCGCGTGCCGCTGGAGCAGGCGGCGTCCGGCACCCATGTGGTCGACATCGTGGTCAGCGGCACCGGCACCGGCGCCGAAGCCGGTGCCGACCGTGTGCAGGTGCGGCAGTCCACCCGTTTTATCGTTCCCGACCAACCGTAACGAGGCATCGACATGTCCCAATGCAAACCGTGGTGGAAGGAGCCGTGGCCGTGGCTGCTGATCAGTGGCCCGGCGATGGCGATGATGGGCTGCGCGGTGACGATCTGGGTCGCGATGCAGCACGGGGATCGGCCCATCATCGACGGCGTGGTGCGTCAGGGGCTGATGATCCGGCAGGCGGCGACGGCCGCGGCGCCGGCCCCGCACGGCACACGCGACGCCGGAAATACCGAAGCGGCGGCGCGGCCATGAAGGCGCGCTGGCTGATGTGGGTGCTGTGGCCCGCCTTCGTTGGCGCGGCCGTGGCCTTCGTGCTGGTGTTCTCGCTGATCGATCCGCGCGAGCTGCGGATCTTCGGCCGGCCGCTGGAGCTGTCGCACGGCGCGGTCTATACGATCGGCTTCGGGGTCGCATGGCTGGTGTGCGCGCTCTCCAGCGCGCTGACGGTGTGCATGCTGCCCGCGTCGATCCTGGCGCCGATGTCGTCCCCGATGTCGGCCGCGGACGAACTGGAGTAGGGCGATGGCAACGGTTGCCGTTACCGCCACCGCCGCTCCCGTGCAGGTTTCAGCAGGCGGTCTTGCCCAGCAGCTGGCGGATGCCTTCCATGTCGATCAGCTTCACGTGGCGCTGCCGGATCTGGACCAGGCCGGCTTCGGCGAAGCGCGAGAACAGGCGGCTGACGGTCTCGAGCTTCAGGCCCAGATAGCTGCCGATTTCCTCGCGGCTCATGCGCAGCACGAACTCGGACGGCGAATAGCCGCGTGCCGACAGGCGCTCGGACAGGCTGATCAGGAAGCCCGCCAGCCGCTCCTCGGCGCGCATCGAGCCCAGCGTGATCAGCATCATCTGGTCCTGCGTGATTTCCCGGCTCATCAGCCGCATGAACTGGTGCTGCAGCGAAGGCAGCGAGGCCGACAGCGTCTGGATCTCGCCGTAGCGGACCACGCACACCTCGGTGTCCTCGAGCGCGGTCGCGTCGGACGCATGCCGCATCTCGGTCAGCCCGTCGAAGCCGACCACTTCGCCGGGCAGATGAAAGCCCGTGATCTGCGCGCGGCCGTCTTCCATCGTCACGTGCGTCTTCAGCGTGCCGAAGCGGATCGCATAGACCGCGTCGAGCGGATCGCCGAGGCGATACAGCGATTCGCCCTTGCGCACGCGCACGCGTTCCTGCACCAGCGAGTCCATCGTTTCGACGTCCTGCGCCGACATGCCGATCGGCAGGCACAGCTGTCCCAGCGAGCAGGTGGAACAGCGGGTCGATTGGTCGTTCAGGGGAATGGCGTTCAGCAATTGGAATCCGCGCGAAGGAAGGGGGTTGCCATCGGCATCGCGATGGGCGCAAGGCGTGCGGGCATTCTACCGTGCACCTTCGCGCCGAGGGCAGCCTGAGATGGCGATCGGCGTACTGGCGAGCGTATTTCTGCTGGCGCTGTTGGGCGGCGTTCACTGTGCGACGATGTGCGGCGGCATCGCGCTGGTGCTCGAGGGCGGGGAAGGCAGACAGACCGCGCCGGTGCCGCTGTACCGCAGCCGCGCGGCGTGGATCCGCGAGTTGCTGGCCCTGCATGCCGGACGTCTGAGCGCCTATGCGATGCTCGGCGCCTTGCTGGGCGCGGTCGGGGCCTCCGCCTGGAAGGCGCAGTATCTGCCCGTGCAACGTGCGCTGTTCACGGCGGGCAGCGCCGGCCTGTTGCTCGCCGGTCTCTGGACGCTGGGCGGGCGGCGGTTCGTGCCGAGCTTGCCGGGCGTGGAAGCCGTGGCGCGTCGCCTGGCGGCAACCTGGGCGCGTTGGGGCGGCAGTCCCATCGCGCGGCGGGACGCAGGCCTGGCGCCGCACGGCCGCGGGCGGCGTCTGCTGCGCCGCTATGCCGCCGGGCTCGCGTGGGGCATGGTTCCCTGCGGCATGGTCTACGCCGCGCTCGCGCTGGCCTTGCTGGCCGGCAGCGCGCCGTCGGGCGCGCTGGTAATGCTGGCCTTCGGCGTCGGTACGCTGCCCAATCTGCTGATGCTGTCGAGCCTGTCGGCCGCCCTGCGGGTGCTGGCGCGCCGCGTGTGGGTCCGCCGCGGCGTCGGCGCGGCGGTGGCGCTGTTCGGCGCGGCCGGTCTCGCGCGGGCCGTCATGCTGCCCGAAACGCTGGCCGTGCACGGCTTCTGCCTGACCCTCTGATGGTCGGCCGGCCGCTGCTGTCCAAGCCCGCGGTTGCAGGCCGGCGCGGGAATGCCATACAATCGCGGGAAGCCACGGCGACCGGGCCGCTTTCGCGCAGGTGTCGTGGTCGCCCGGTCGCGCTTGTTCCAGGCGTCTGTCACGGCACTCATGGGTTTCCATGCCCATCACCCTCCCCGCACTGCCCGGCTAGAACATCCGGTGTCGACATCGGCCAAGAATACCGGCCAGCGGCGTGGCAGCGAGGGGCCCGACAGGCTGCACGCCAGGCCATGACCAAGTTGTCTCGCAATCCGGACGGTCGCGGCCGTCCGGGCGTGTCGGCCGCAACAGGGGAGACGGCGCGACGCGCGGGTCCTTCCGCCGACCGATATCGGGAGACGGGCGGACGATCTTCTGCCGGACCGGACCGGCAATCGATGCACCGATGAGAAGCGCGCGGACCCGATGCGGCAAGCATCCCGGTCGGCTGCGCGATGAATGGCGGCAGGCGTCCCTGAAGCGGAACGCGCGCTGCTGAATCGACAAATCTCCAGCGCGTCCGGGTGTCACGGACGCAGATGCAAAGACAGGCCGCACACCACAACATGAATACCCAAGAGGCGAAAATCGTCCTCGAGACGGCGCTGATCTGCGCGCAGGAGCCCCTGCGTGTCGCCGATCTGCGCCGCTTGTTCGCCGACGACGTCGGCGCCGACACGATCCGCGTTCTGCTGGAGGAGTTGCGCAAGGACTGGGAGCCGCGCGGGGTCGAGCTGGTGGCGCTGGCGAGCGGCTGGCGCTTTCAGAGCCGTCCGGCGATGCGCGAATACCTGGACCGGCTCAATCCGGAAAAGCCGCCGAAATACTCGCGCGCGGTGATGGAGACGCTGGCCATCATCGCCTATCGCCAACCCGTCACGCGCGGCGATATCGAGGAAATCCGTGGGGTCACCGTCAGCACCGAAGTGATCAAGAAGCTCGAGGACCGCAGCTGGATCGAGGTCATCGGCCATCGCGACGTGCCCGGCAAGCCGGCGCTGTACGCGACGACCAAGACCTTCCTCGACGACCTCGGGCTGCGTACGCTGGACGAACTGCCGCCGCTGGAAGATCCGCAGGCGCAGGTCCAGGAGGCGTTGCTGAAGCAGGGCGCGATCGATTTCGAAGAGGTCGCCACGGCGGCCGGCGTCGACGAAGAAACCTTTGCCGCGGCGCCGGAAGGCGTGGCGCAGGCGGACGGCATCGATGGTGCTGCGGTCGATGCGGTCGTTGGAGCAGATCCGGCGGGCGAGGCGCCCCCGGATGCGGTGCGTGCCGAAGACGCGGCCGCGATCAGCGTTGCCACCGGGGAAGCGTCCGCCGAGATGTCCGGCGATGCGCCGCCGCAGGCGGATTCCGATGAATCGGCCGAATTCCCCGAATCCGCGCAGATGCCCGCGGCAGCGGCCGAGGATACCGTCGAGGCGGCCGACGAGTCCGCCGACCAAGCGGAAGCCGACCAGGCCGACGCCCGGGCCGGCGCCGGCGAGCCCCAACTCGATGAACGCGATGCCGACGAGCAAGGCACGCGCGTCCCGAACTAACACCAGATGCAACAAGCGAGTGTGAATACTTTGTCCGACTCTATCGATCAAGACGTGCGCGAGGCTGAGACGCCTGCCGAGGGCGCCGCGCCGCGCCGCAAGGGCCTGCGCCGCGGGCTGCGCAATCTGGTGGCTTCGCGCCGCCAGACGGCGCAGGACCGCGATGCCGCCGACCCCGTAGCCGGCGATGCCGGCGCGGCGGTGCCGCCCGAGGGCGGTGCCACGGCAGCGCCAGCGCCCGGATCCCGAGGCGGACGCGGCCGGCGCGCCAAGCCGGCCGAAGGCGAGGCGCCGCGCGAGAACACCGGCAAGCGCCGCGGTCGCGGCAATGCCGAGCAGAACGCGGGGCAGAACGCCGGACAGGGCGCTGGCCAGAATGCAGGCCAGCAAGCCGGTGCCCGCGCCGAAGGCGCACGGCCCGAAGGCGAGGCCGGCAACAACGGCCAGCCGCGTCCGGGCGGCAAGCGCAAGGGGGGCAAGAACGCGGCCCGGCCCGCCAAGGGCGCCGGCAAGTCGGCCGCGCCGACGGCAGACAAGGGCGGCGCCAGGCCGGCCGCGAAGGGCGACAAGAGCGCCGCGGCCGAGGACCTGTTCCGCTTCGTGATCTCCGGCCAGTACGATGCCGACGGCGGCGCCGCGACCGCGCCGCGCAAGGCCAAGCCGGTGCGCGAGCTGTCCGCCGAGGACGACGCGCCCAAGCTGCACAAGGTGCTGGCCGAAGGCGGCCTCGGTTCGCGCCGCGAAATGGAAGAACTGATCCTGCAGGGCCGCGTGTCGGTCAACGGCCTGCCCGCGCATATCGGGCAGCGCATCCTGCCGACCGACCAGGTCCGCGTCAACGGCAAGCTGATCCACCGCCGCGTGACCAGCAAGCCTCCGCGCGTGCTGCTGTATCACAAGCCGGCAGGCGAGATCGTCAGCCAGTCGGACCCGGAAGGCCGCCCGACCGTGTTCGACAGCCTGCCGCGCCTGAAGACCGCCAAATGGGTCGCCGTGGGCCGGCTGGACTTCAACACCGAAGGCCTGCTGATCTTCACGACGTCCGGCGATATCGCCAACCGCTTCATGCATCCGCGCTATGGCGTCGAGCGGGAATACGCCGTGCGCACGCTGGGCGAACTGGCCGAGGCGGATCGCCAGCGCCTGCTGCATGGCATTGAGCTCGACGATGGCCAGGCCAATTTCCTGCGCATCGTCGACGGCGGCGGCGAGGGGGTCAATCACTGGTATCACGTGGCGCTGACCGAGGGCCGCAACCGCGAGGTGCGCCGCATGTTCGAGGCGGTCGGCCTGACCGTGTCGCGGCTGATCCGTACCCGCTATGGCCAGTTCCTGTTGCCGCGCGGCCTCAAGCGCGGCCGCTGGCAGGAGCTCGAGCCCGAGGACGTGCGCGCGATGATGGCCGCGATCGGCCTGAAGGCGCCGGCCAAGCAGGCGGGCGCCCCCAAGGGTCCGACCAAGGTCAGCGGCCGCAAGCAGCGCGAGCAGGCCGCGATCGAGGGCAAGCCGATGCCGACCGGCATGGACGGCCTGCCGCGCTTCAACAAGGAAGGGGGCCGCGGCGGCGCCAATCGCGGCCAGCCCGATCCGATGCAGACGTCGATGGGCTATATCACCGCACCGACGCTGCTGACGTCGCACACCGGCAAGTTCGCGGCCGGCGTCAGCATGCCGCAGCAGCCGGGCATGCGCGGCCCGGCCGGCGGCGGCCGCGGCGGTCCGCGTGGCGGTGCCCGCGGCGCGCAGGGTCAGGGTGGCCAGGCGCAGGGACGTGCGCAGCGGCGCGGCGGCGAGCCCAACGGCAATGTGATCCCCAAGGCTGGCAAGCCCAGCGGCCCCGGGCGCGGACGCCCGCGCGGCGGCAAACGCTGAGGCGCACGCGCGCCCGGCCGCGAGGCGGTGCGGGGCGAGGGCGGGCACAGTTCGTGCCGCCTTCGCTCGGCTTTGCCTTTTGTGGCCCTAGCGCGTATAATGCGAGTCTATTCAAAAAGTCATCCTCCAAGGGATGGGCGAATGATGGGCGTTCCGCCCATTTTTTTTTGGTTCGTCCGAGCGTCCGAACACGCGGAAAAGCGCGATGTGGGGCTCCGCCGGAGATGACGGCAGGCAGCCGGCCAATCGCCGCGGCCTTGCCCGGTAGTTTGATGGCCATTTTTCGGAACGACAGTGCATCTGGCAGATTTGATCGAAACCACACTGACCGGCATGGGGTATGAGCTGGTCGAACTTGAACGCGCCCCAGGCGGGTTGCTGCGCGTCTATATCGATCAACCTGACACCGGCATTGCCATCGAGGATTGCGAGAAGGTCAGCCGCCAGCTGACGCACGTGCTGACCGTCGAGAACGTCGATTACGAACGGCTCGAGGTCTCCTCTCCGGGACTGGACCGTCCGCTGAAAAAACTGGCCGACTATGTTCGCTTTGCCGGCGAGGAGGCGCGCGTGACGCTGCGCCTGCCGATCGACGGCCGCAAGAACTTCGTCGGCATCCTGCAGCCGCCCACCGGGGAGCCCGGCGCCGAGAAGATCGGCCTGGAATTCGAGGGCAAGGAAGGCCCGGCGCTGCTGGAATTTACCGTATCCGATGTCGACAAGGCGCGCCTGGTGCCGGTAATCGACTTCAAAGGAAATCAGAGAAAAGGGAACAAGCAATGAGCCGCGAAGTTCTGTTGCTCGTCGATGCGCTTGCGCGCGAGAAGAACGTCGACAAGGATGTGGTATTCGGTGCGCTCGAAGCGGCTCTCGCTTCGGCCACCAAGAAGCGTTTCGAGGAAGACGTCGATATCCGTGTGCACATCGATCGGGAATCCGGCGAGCACGAGACTTTCCGCCGCTGGCTGGTGGTGCCCGACGAGCAGGGCCTGCAGGAGCCGGACAAGCAAATTCTGCTGTTTGAAGCTCGCGAGCAGGACCCCAATATGGAACTCGGCGATTTCGTCGAGGAACAGATCGAGTCGGTCGAGTTCGGCCGCATCGGCGCGCAGGCCGCCAAGCAGGTGATCCTGCAGAAGATCCGCGACGCCGAGCGCGAGCAGATCCTGAACGATTACCTGGAGCGCGGCGAGAAGATCATGACCGGCACGGTCAAGCGCGCCGACAAGAAGGGCCTGATCGTCGAATCCGGCCGCGTCGAGGCGTTGCTGGGGCGCGACCAGATCATTCCGAAGGAAAATCTGCGTACCGGCGACCGCGTTCGAGCGTATATCCTGAATGTGGACCGCACCGCGCGTGGACCGCAGATCGAGCTGTCGCGCACCTCGCCTCAGTTCCTGATCAAGCTCTTCGAGAACGAAGTGCCGGAGATGGAACAGGGCCTGCTGGAGATCAAGGCGGCCGCCCGCGACCCGGGCGTGCGCGCCAAGATCGCGGTGGTGGCGCATGACAAGCGCATCGATCCGATCGGCACCTGCGTCGGCGTGCGCGGTACCCGCGTCACCGCGGTGCGCAACGAGATCGGCGGCGAAGCGGTCGACATCGTGCTGTGGTCGGAAGATCCGGCGCAGTTCGTGATCGGCGCGCTGGCGCCGGCGCAAGTGCAGTCGATCGTCGTCGATGAAGAGAAGCACAGCATGGATGTCGTGGTCGACGAGGAAAACCTCGCCGTCGCGATCGGCCGCAGCGGACAGAACGTGCGCCTGGCGTCCGAACTGACCGGCTGGCAGATCAATATCATGACGCAGGAAGAATCGGCACAGAAGCAGGCCGAGGAAAGCGAAGTGGTGCGGCGCCTGTTCATGTCCAAGCTGGACGTGGACCAGGAAGTGGCCGACATCCTGATCGAGGAAGGCTTCTCCTCGCTCGAGGAAGTCGCCTACGTGCCGATCAGCGAGATGATGGAGATCGAGGCCTTCGACGAGGACACCGTCAACGAGCTGCGCAATCGCGCCCGCGATGCGCTGCTGACGATGGAGTTGGCTCGCGAGGAGAAGGTCGAGTCGGTGTCGCAGGATCTGCGCTCGCTCGACGGCCTGACGCCGGAGCTGATCGGCAAGCTGGCCGAAGGCGATATCCACACGCGTGACGACCTAGCCGAATTGGCGGTCGACGAACTGGTCGAGATGACCGGGGTCAGCGAAGAAGAAGCCAAAGCGCTGATCATGAAAGCACGGGAACACTGGTTCAACTGAGGGACACGTTCGCATAGAGCGCGCTTTCCGCACAAGACTGTCCCGACGTAGAAACCGAGCATTGAAAGGGTTTGAATGGCAAGCACAACAGTTGCCCAACTGGCCGCAGAACTGAGTCGCAGCGCAGCTGCCCTGCTGGAACAATTGCAGGCAGCTGGGGTGGGCAAGTCCAAGCCTGAGGACGTGATCACCGAGACCGACAAGGCCAGGTTGCTGGACTACCTGAAGCGTTCGCACGGTCAGGCCGACGACGGCTCGCGCAAGAAGATCACGCTGACCAAGCGCGAAACCTCGGAGATCCGCCAGGCGGATGCGACCGGGAAGACGCGCACGGTGCAGGTCGAGGTGCGCAAGAAACGCGTGCTGATCAAGCGCGACGAGACGCCCGCCGACGGCGCGGCCGACGGCCAGGAAATTTCCGAGCCGGTGGTCGACCAGGCCGAGCTGGCGCGTCGCGCCGAAGAGGAACGCCGCCAGGCCGAATTGCTGGCGCGCCAGGAAGCCGAGCTGAAGGCCCGCCAGGAGGCGGCCGAACGCGAGGAAGCCGAGCGCCGCGCACGCCAGGAAGCGCTGGAGGCGGAAGAGCGCCGCCAGGCCGAGCTGGCCGCCAGGAAGGCCGAGGAAGAGGCCGCGGCGACGCGCGCCGTCAGCGAGGCCAACGAGGATGCGGATCGCAAGAAGGCCGAGGACGACAAGACCCGTCTGGCGGCAGAACGCGCCGCCGCGCAGAAGGCCGCCGACGATGCCAAGGCCGCCGCCGACAAGGTGCGCGCCGAGCAGGATGCGGCCCGCAAGCGCCGCGAGGCCGCCGAGGCCGAGGCCCGCGCGATCCAGCAGATGCTCAATGCGCCGGCGCGCGTGCTGAAGGCACCGTCCGAGCGCAAGGCCGAGGAAAAGAAGGCCGAGCAGAGCGGTACGCTGCACAAGCCGGTCAAGCCGGCCGGCACGGTCGAGGCCAAGAAGGACGAGAAGAAGCCCGCGGTGGCTACCACGACGGTCGACAAGAAGACCGGCAAGGTGGTCAAGGGCTCGTCGACCTGGCAGGACGAGGGTGCGCGCAAGAAGGGCGGTGGCCTGAAGACCCGCGGCGATTCGTCGGGCGGCGTCGGCGGCTGGCGCGGCGGCCCGCGCGGCCGTGGCGGCAAGCATCAGCAGGACGACCGCAGCGGCTTCCAGGCCCCGATGGAGCCGGTGGTGCGCGAGGTCCATGTGCCCGAGACCATCTCGGTCGCGGACCTGGCCCACAAGATGGCCGTCAAGGCCTCCGAGGTCATCAAGCAGATGATGAAGCTCGGCCAGATGGTGACCATCAACCAGGTGCTGGACCAGGAGACCGCGATGATCGTGGTCGAGGAAATGGGTCACAAGGCGCTGGCGGCCAAGCTGGACGATCCGGAAGCGCTGCTGATCGAAGGCGGCGAGGAGCAGTCGGACGCCGAGCAGCTGCCGCGTCCGCCGGTCGTCACCGTGATGGGTCACGTCGACCACGGCAAGACCTCGCTGCTGGACTACATCCGTCGCACCAAGGTCGCGGCCGGCGAAGCGGGCGGCATTACGCAGCATATCGGTGCCTACCATGTGGAAACCGATCGCGGCGTGATCACCTTCCTCGATACGCCGGGTCACGAGGCCTTCACGGCGATGCGTGCGCGCGGTGCCAAGGCGACCGATATCGTGATCCTGGTGGTCGCCGCCGATGACGGCGTGATGCCGCAGACCAAGGAAGCGATCGCCCACGCCAAGGCGGCCGGTGTGCCGATCGTGGTGGCGATCAACAAGATGGACAAGCCCGAGGCCAACCCGGACCGCGTCAAGCAGGAACTGGTGTCCGAGCAGGTCCTGCCGGAAGAGTACGGCGGCGATTCGCCGTTCGTGCCGGTGTCGGCCAAGACCGGCGCGGGCGTCGAAGAACTGCTGGAGCAGGTGTCGCTGCAGGCCGAAATCCTGGAGCTGAAGGCACCGGTCGACGCGCCGGCCAAGGGCCTGGTCGTCGAAGCGCAGCTGGACAAGGGCAAGGGCCCGGTGGCAACGGTGCTGGTCAGCAGCGGCACGCTCAAGCGCGGCGACGTCGTGCTGGCGGGCAGCGCCTACGGCCGCGTCCGTGCGATGCTCGACGAGAACGGCAAGCCGACCAAGGAAGCCGGCCCGTCGATCCCGGTCGAGATCCAGGGCCTGTCCGAGGTGCCGGCGGCCGGCGAGGAAGTGCTGGTGCTGCCCGACGAGCGCAAGGCGCGCGAAATCGCGCTGTTCCGCCAGGGCAAGTTCCGCGACGTCAAGCTGGCCAAGCAGCAGGCGGCCAAGCTCGAGACCATGCTGGAGCAGATGGCCGAAGGCGAAGTGCAGACGCTGCCGTTGATCGTCAAGGCCGACGTGCAGGGTTCGCAGGAAGCGCTGGTGCAGTCGCTGCAGAAGCTGTCGACCGACGAAGTGCGCGTGCAGATCGTGCACGGTGCGGTGGGCGGCATCACCGAGTCCGACGTCAACCTGGCCACGGCTTCGAAGGCCGTGATCATCGGCTTCAACGTGCGCGCCGACGCCGGTGCGCGCAAGCTGGCCGAGGGCAACGGCATCGACATCCGCTACTACAACATCATTTACGATGCGGTAGACGAGATCAAGGCGGCGATGTCGGGCATGCTGGCGCCGGAGAAGCGCGAAGTGACGATCGGCCAGGTCGAGGTGCGCCAGGTGTTCCGCGTGCCGAAGATCGGCGCGGTGGCCGGCTGTATGGTCACCGACGGTCTGGTCAAGCGCGGCGCCTTCGTGCGCGTGCTGCGCAACAACGTCGTGGTGTTCTCGGGCGAGCTCGATTCGCTCAAGCGCTTCAAGGACGATGTCAAGGAAGTCAAGCAGGGCTTCGAGTGCGGTCTGTCGAT
>JAPSLC010000065.1 GCA_031181345.1 Cupriavidus sp.
GGAACAACGACATGACAGCAAACCTGCAATCGTGGATGCCGCGGCTGGCCACGCTGGCCGCCGCGCTGGTGCTGGCAGGCTGCTCGCTGGCGCCGACCTACAAGGTGCCGGAAACCGCGACCGCGCCGGCCTTCAAGGAAGCCGAGGCCGCGCAGGCCGAAGGCGCGCAATGGAAGGTCGCCACGCCCGCGGAGGGCGCCGAGCGCGGCCAGTGGTGGAAGCTGTTCGGCGATGCCGAACTGGACCGGTTGATCGAGGCCGCCAACAGCAATAACCAGGACCTGGCCGCCGCCGCCGCCCGCGTCAAGCAGGCACGCGCCTTTACCGGCGTGGTGGAGGCCGACCAGTATCCGCAACTGAGCGTAGGTCTCGATCCGACGCGTTCGCAGCCGTCGGCGGCTTCGCTGGGCTTGCCCGACGGCACGCCGGTGTCGCCGCGCACGGTGCTGCGCGCGCGTGCCATCGCCAGCTACGAGGTCGACCTGTTCGGCCGCGTGGCCGACAGCGTTCGCGCCGCGCGCGCCGAGGGCGAGGCGGCCGAAGACCTGTTCCGCTCGGTGCAGCTGACGCTGCAGGCCGATGTCGCGCAGGCCTACTTCACATTGCGCACCCTCGATGCCGAGCGCCAGCTGCTGCGCGCCACCATCGCGCTGCGCGAGGACGCGGTACGCCTGCTCAAGCGCCGTTTCGATGCCGGGGAAACCACCGATCTGGACCCGGCACGCGCCGAAGCCGAGCTGGGTACGGCGCGCGCCGATCTGGCCGATGTCGAACGCCGTCGCGCCAATCAGGAGCACGCGCTGGCGGTGCTGACCGGCGTGCCGCCGGCCCAGTTCGCACTGGCCGAGCGGCCCTTCGATGCCGCGCCGGTCGCGATCCCGGCCGGGCTGCCGTCGGAACTGCTCGAGCGCCGGCCCGATATCGCGCAGGCCGAGCGCCTGATGGCAGCGGCCAACTCGCGCATCGGCGTCGCCAAATCGGCGTTCTTCCCGCGTATTTCGTTGACCGGTGTGTTCGGCTTCGAATCGAGCGAGCTGTCCAATCTGTTCCGCTGGTCCTCGCGCGCCTGGATGCTGGGCCCGCTGATCGGCTCGACCATCGCGGCGCCGATCTTCGATGGTGGGCGCAATCGCGCCAATCTGGCGGCGGCGCGCGCGCAGCATGAGGAAGCGGTGGCCGCGTACCGGCAGACCGTGCTGGTGGCGTTCCGCGAGGTCGAGGATGGGCTGGCCGATGTCCGCTGGCTGTCGCAGCAGGCCAGCGCGCTCGACAGCGCGCTCGCAGGTGCCCGCCGCGCGCAGCGCATTTCGCGCAGCCGCTACGATGCCGGCGCGGTGGACTATCTGACCGTGATCGATGCGGACCGTACCGTGCTGCAATCGCAGCGCGCGGCCAATCAGGTAGCGGGCCTGCGTGCCGCGGCTACCGTGGCGCTGGTGCGCAGCCTGGGCGGCGGTTGGGGCCCGGTGCAGGCGCCGAGCGACGCGGCGGCACGCTGATCGCGACCATCATGTCGTTCCCGCGAAAGCGGGAATCCAGCGTCTTTTAAAGTCACTGGGTCCCCGCGTTCGCGGGGACGACACCGTTTGGCGGAAAGCTCAGGCCGGCATGACCGGCTTTTTTTCATCAAGGCATCATGCCGCCCCAGGCTGCGACCCGTTGCGCGTGGATCCAGCCGGTGCCTGGTGCGAAGGCTTCGACTGCGTGGTGCGCGTCGGCACGCTGGAAGACAGCAGCCGGTGCATGCCCCGCGAGGGCGGCCCGCCTCGTGAACTGCCCACGCTGCTGCGGTACAGTCGAGGCCATGAGCAAGCCCCGTCCCACCGAGCCGACCCACGACCATGGCGATGCCGCGCTGCGGCAGCAGGCCGCACGCCGCAGCACGCTGGTCAGCGTGGCGGCCAATCTGGTGCTGACCGTCGCCCAGGCCGTCACCGGCATCCTCGCCGGCTCGCAGGCGCTGCTGGCCGATGCCGTCCATTCGCTTTCGGACATGCTGTCCGATTTCATCGTGCTGTTTGCCGGCATTCACAGCGGCAAGGGGCCCGATGAAGACCATCAGTACGGGCACCAACGCTTCGAGAACGCGGCTTCGCTGGCGCTTGGCGTGCTGCTGCTCGCCGTCGGCGCCGGCATGCTGTGGTCGGCGGCCGGCAAGGTGGACCCCGCGGCCGAGACGCCGCCGGTCGGCATGGCCGCGCTGTGGGTAGCGCTCGGCACGCTGGTGCTGAAGGAATCGCTGTTCCGCTATCTGCTGTCGGTCGCGCACCGCGTGCGCTCGAGCATGTTGGCTGCCAACGCGTGGCATTCGCGCTCGGATGCCGCGTCGTCGCTGGTGGTCGCGCTCGGCATCGGCGGCAGCCTGCTCGGCTATCGCTGGCTCGATCCCGTCGCCGCGATGGTGGTCGGCCTGATGATCCTGCGCATGGGCTGGCGCTTTGGCTGGAACGCGATGCAGGACCTGATGGACCGCGGCGCCGACGCGCACACCGTCGAGGCCATCCGGCACAGCCTGATGTCAACGCCGGGCGTGCTGGGCGTGCACGACCTGCGCACCCGCAAGATGGGCGACCTGATCCTGGTCGACGTGCACCTGGAGATGGAAGCGATGCTGACCGTCGAGCAGGGCCACGCGATCGCGATGGAGGCTCGCCGGCGCGCGATGGAGAATCGCGACGTGCTCGACGTGATGACACACATGGACCCGGTCCGCCGCGGCGGCGCCACGGTGGACCGCGCGGCCAGCTAGCGCTTGCGCAGCGGCGCGAGCAGATGCGACAGGCCGTTGTGGTCGAGCTCCTGCATCAGCGCCAGCAACCGCCCGATTTCCCCCGGCGGAAACCCCTCGCGCGCAAACCAGTTCAGATAGTTGCCTGGCAGATCGGCGATCAGCCTGCCCTTGTATTTGCCGAACGGCATGGTGCGGGTGACGAGGAGTTGCAGGTCTTCGGGTTGCATGGCGGCTGCGAGCAGTTCGGCGGGATGTGAGCGCCGGTCCAGCTGTTCGGGTGGGTCGGCGAGAACTACAATCGTATCCGACATGCAACCCATGCAATCGTCCACCTCCTCGTTGGCAACGCAGCAGGCCCTCCTTGTCGCCTTGCTGAGCGCGCTCGATCGTTGCAACCCCGCCATCGATGCCGCCTTCGTATTCGGCTCGCTGGCGCGCGGCGCGGCCTCTCCCGCCAGCGATGTCGATGTCTTCATCGTCGGCGACATCGATTTCAGAGAAGTCGTACGGCTTTTCTATCCGGTCGAAGGTACGCTCGGCCGTGATGTCAATCCGGTGGTATTGACAGCGCGAGCATGGCGGACCCGGGTCCTCGAGCATGATCCCTTTCTCTCCGACGTGCTGACCAAGCCGAAGCTGTTCCTGATCGGAAGTGAGCATGTCCTTGCAGAACTTGGTGGGGATCAGCCTCGACGTCGTCGTCCCGGATCGGAGGCACATTCAGCGGCTCCTGGCTGCGGTCAGGCGAAATCTCGCTGATGCCCAAATCGACGGTCTGAGCAACGAAAACCGCTTCGATGTCGCTTACAAGGCCATCATGCAGCTTTCCATGCTGGTGTTGCATGCCTGCGGATACCGAACGCTGACCAGCCGCACGGGACATCACCGTACGGCGATCCAGGCCCTGCAGGTAGCGATGGGCCTGCCGGTCGAGCGGCTGATCGTGCTGGATGCCCTGCGCAAGCAGCGCAATGCTGCCGACTACTCGGGGGACACCTTGTCTCCCGGACTGGTGTTCGAATGCATTGAGGCCGGCACAGCGTTGCTCGTTGATGTCATCCGTTGGCTACAGGCAGAAAAGGTGGAGCTGCTCTCGTAGGCCGGCAAGGCCAGCGGCGCGCCGGCGCTCCATCAACCCGCCTCGACCCCCGCCGCGCCCGCAGGCAGCGACGGCCGTGCCCGCTCGAGCCGCACGCTCCAGGCCGCGACCGCCAGTGCCGACAGGGGGGCGAGGGCGGCGACCCAGGGCAGCGCGGTCAGCCCCGGACCGTGGTCGATCACCACGCCGCCGAGCCAGGCGCCCAGCGCATTGCCGAGGTTGAAGGCGGCGATATTGAAACTCGACGCCAGGTTCTGGCCGGGTCCGCGGGCGTGCCGAAGCACGCGCAGTTGAAGCGGCGACACCGTGGCGAAGGCCGCGATGCCGAGGATGCCGACGAAGGCGACCACCGCGACCTGGTTGTGAATGGCGAAGGTCATCAGCGCCAGCACGGAAGCGAGCGAGGTCAGCGTGGCGAGCACCGCGGCGACCGGACGGCGGTCGGCCAGCCGGCCACCGAGCAGATTGCCGACGATCATGCCGGCGCCGAACAGCAGCAGGATCGGCGACACCGCGGCCTCGCCATAGCCGGCCACCTTGGTCAGCAGCGGCTGCACATAGGTGATCACCGCAAAGATGCCGATGGCCTGCAGGATCGTCATGGCCAGGCCCAGCATCACCTGCGGCCGCACCATGGTGGTCAGTTCTTCCTTCAGCGAGGCCGGTGCGCTGTGGTCGCGGCTGGCCTTGACCAGCATGCCAATCACGACCAGCGATACCAGTCCGATCAGCGTCATCGCCCAGAAGGTCGAACGCCAGCCCAGATGCAGGCCGAGCCAGGCGCCTGCGGGCATGCCGAGCAAGGTGGCCAGCGTCAGGCCGGAGAACATCACCGAGATCGCCGAGGCGCGGCGGTCTTCCGGCACCAGGCCGGTCGCCACCACGGCGCCGACGCCGAAGAAGGTGCCATGCGTCAGCGAGGTGATCACGCGGGCGATCATCAGCGTGGTGTAGTCCGGCGCCAGTGCGCAGGCCGCGTTGCCGACGGTGTAGATGACCATCAGCGCCAGCAGCACCGCCTTGCGCGGCATGCGGCGGGTCAGCAGCGTCAGGATCGGCGCGCCGGCGGCGACGCCGAACGCGTAGCCGGACACCAGCATGCCGGCCGAGGCAATCGATACGTGCAGGTCGGCGCCGACCTGCAGCAACAGGCCCATGATTACGAATTCGGCGCAGCCGATGCCAAACGAGCCGGCGGTCAGGGCGTACAGCGCGAGCGGCATGCCGGCGCGCGCGGGCTGGATAGTGGGGGAGGGCGGGGCGGCCATGACATTTCTCCTATTGGAAGGCCCGCAGTTTGCCCGTCCCCATCTTTTGGAAAAACCGGCGGTATCATGAATCAGTTTCAATCTTTCATTGATAGTCATGGACCGTATCGGCGATATCGCCCTGTTTCTGCGCGTGCTGGATCTCGGCTCGATCAGCGCCGCCGCGCGCAGTCTCGATCTCTCGGTGGCCGTGGCCAGCCAGCGCCTGAAGCGGCTCGAGCAGGACCTGGGCGTACGCCTGCTGCACCGGACCACGCGCCGGCTGCATGCGACGCCCGAAGGCGCGGCATTGGCGGAGCAAGGCAGGGGGCTCGTCGAGGAGCTGGAGGCGCTCGGCAGTTCCTTGCGCCGGGCCGGTGGCGAGGTCACCGGTACCCTGCGCGTGACCACGGCGTCCTCGTTCGGCCGCCAGTACTTGTCGCCGCTGTTGCCCGAATTCATGGCGCGGCATCCGCAACTACGGCTGAACATCCATCTGGACGACCGCGTGGTGGATCTGGTCAGTGCCGGCTTCGATCTGGCGGTGCGCATCGGCGCGCTGGACGATTCGACGCTGGTCGCCCGCAAGCTGGCCAACAATCGGCGGCTGCTGTGCGCGTCCCCGGACTATCTGCGCCGTCATGGCACGCCGCGCACGCCGGACGATCTGGCCCGGCACGAATGCCTGGTGCTGGTGGGCAGCCAGGGCAGGCAGGACCTGTGGCGGCTGGAAGACCGCGACGGCCGCGAGATCGCCGTGCGGGTACGGGGCCGGATCGAGGCCAATACCGGCGAATTGCTGTCGGACGCGGCGCTCGGGGGTCTGGGCATCGCGCTGCATTCGTACTGGCATGTCTGTTCGATGCTGCGGGATGGCCGCCTGGTGCAGGTGTTGCCTGACTACCAGATCGCCGATACCGGCATCTATGCGGTGATGCCGCAGCGACGGCTGGTGCCGCCGCGGGTGCGCGCACTGGTCGATTTCCTGGCCGAGCGCTTCGGCGATATCCCGCCGTGGGAGCGCGGCGGCGGGCTCAAATGACAGCGCGCGCGGCGCCGATCCGCTCGATCACAAAACGCACCCGTGCAGCCACGTCGGCCCGCGGCAATTCGATCAGCGTATAGCCGCAATCTCGATACGCCTGCGCGACGGCATCGAAGGTCCGCTCGGCTTCGTCGGGCGATTGCTTGCGCTCCGCGTCCTGCCGATAGATCTCCGGCCACGGCGGTGCGATAAAGACCTGTTGCCGATAGCGGAACGCGGCGGCGGCCCGCAGCAGATGGTCGGGCACCGGCAGCTCGCACAGCCGCAGATAGCCGATCACGTCGGGCACCCCCCGATCGAACAGCACCGGGCCGGGATGCCGCTGACCCATGCGATAGGACCGCAATTCCCAGCTCAGCATCGCCTCGGCGAAGGCCTGCCGGTCGCGCCAGGGCAGCGCCGGGCCCTCGATCGCGACCTGGTCCTGAATGATGCCCCGGCCCGCCTCTTCGGAACGGGCATAGCCGTGCCGCTCGAGCGCATCGATCAGCGTGCTCTTGCCCGATCCCGGGCCGCCGGTGAAGACGATCAGCCGATCGATATGATCCGTGCCGCTAGCTGCGGCATGGCTTTCGTTCCCGTTGTCGTTGGATGCTGGCATGTTCTCCTTCTTCCATCGCGCTTATTTCGACGTCGCGATGCGCGCCGTCAACAGCGGATAGGGATTGATCGCGCCGGTCGGCGTATAGATGCCGTAGTGCAGATGTGGCGGCGTGCCGCGAGCATTGCCGGTATTGCCGACATAACCGAGCACGGTGCCGGGCGTGACGCGATCGCCGGGCGTGATCTCGCCATAGCGATCGAGGTGGGCGTAGTAGTGCATCTGCCGGCCCGGTCCCATGATCCAGACCACCTGGCCACCGAGCTTGTTGGTGCCGACGCGGGAGACGATGCCCTCGGTAGCCGACACGACTTCGCGTCCGCGCGGCGCGAAGATGTCGATGCCCTGATGCTGGCGGCCGCCGGAGCGCGCGGCGTGCCAGGTATCGCGCAAGGCGTTGGCCGATACGCCGGCGACGGGTACCGGCAGCGCCTTCGGCGCCGGCATCGCGGCGAGGCGCATGCCGTAGAACATGCGGTCCAGTACCGGCTGGACGCGCGGCCAGGCCCACCAGGCCGCCGCCGCGAAGGCCGCGAGCCACAGCCACCCCGAACGCCGGCGCAGGATCGACACGGCGATCAGCCTGCCGCGGTGATCGTCGACCCGCGCGGCCTCAGGCGGCCCTTGTGGTCGCGATCGATACGCCCGCCTGCAGCGTGCGGGTGACCGGCGTCTTGCCGGCGATCTCCAGCAACCGTTCCCATTGCTCGTCGCTCAAGGCCGCCGATGCGTGCAGCGTGCGTTCGATGCGCGTGTCGCCGTCGTGGTTCTTCAGCAGCGTCAGGTCGACGCGAAGATCGCCCAGGTCCCAGCCCTTGCGGTCCGCGTACATGCGCAGCGTGATCGCGGTGCAGGCGCCGAGCCCGGTCAGCACATAGTCGTACGGAGCCGGCCCGGCATCCTGTCCGCCAGCCTTGGCGGGTTCGTCGGAGACCAGCTGGTGCTTGCCGGTGGTGATCTCGTGCCGGTAGTTCGGTCCGGCGGAGTGGACACTGGCGTGGGAAACCGGGGTCATGGCGGGCGGCTCCTTGGAGGGAAGGGACGAGGGAAGATTGGTCGGTACCAGCAATGCCGACAGCCGGGGCCGGGGCCGGAGCGGCTCACACTATCACTTCGGCGCTCGCGCGTACAGCCAGCCCCGGCAGCAAGCTTCCCTTGGCGTCAGTTCGTGGTCAACACCCGCACCGGCCCGCGCCGCTCGAGCATGTCGACGACGACATGCCGGCCCGAACGACGCAGTGCGACGTCGGCCGAGCCGCCGCCGACCGCGAGGTTGCGGAAGACCACCTCGTCGAGAAAGGCCGGCAGGGCCGGCTCGTCGAAGGTGATATGCACGCGCTCGGTGTCGAAGCCCAGCCCCAGGCTTGCCTGCAGCATATACAGCGGTGCGGCCGCGGCCCAGGCCTGCGGGGTGCAGGCGACCGGATAGAAGGTCGGGCCTTGCGTGCCCTGGCGCGGGAAGCCGCAGAACAGTTCGGGCAGCCGGCGCAGGTCGATATAGGTGGACGCCGCGAACAGGCCTTCGAAAATCCGCGCCGCCTCGCGATGAAAGCCGTAGCGTGCCATGCCGCCGGCGATCAGTGCATTGTCGTGCGGCCAGACCGAGCCGTTGTGATAGCTCATTGGGTTGTAGCGCGCCTCGGTCGACGCCACGGTGCGCACGCCCCATCCGCAGAACGACGTCCCCGACATCAGCGTGCGTACCACCGCGGGCGCGCGCTCGGGAAGCGCGATGCCGGTCAGCAGCGCATGGCCCGCATTCGACGTTCGCACACGGCAGCGACGCTTGTCGCCATCGAGCGCCAGCACATAGGTGCCGAGCGCCTCGTCGAAGAACTCGGCATCGAAGGCCGCGCGCAGCGCCTCGGCGCGCGCGGCGCATTGGGTGGCGCGCTCGGTCATGCCCAGTTGCGCGGCGATATCGGCGCCGGCCTGCCAGGCGCCATAGACGTAGGCCTGTACCTCGGCCAGCGCGATCGGGCCCCTGGCGAGGGTGCCGTCCGCGTGGAAGACCGAGTCGTGGCTATCCTTCCAACCCTGATTGACCAGCCCTTCGGTGGTCCGCCTGCCGTACTCGACGAAGCCGTCGCCGTCGCGGTCGCCATAGCGCTCGATCCATTGCAGCGCGGCCTCGAGGCTCGGCCACAGCCGCTGCAGCGTGCCGAGGTCTCCGGTGCGGTGCAGATAGGCGCCGGCCAGCATCACGAACAGCGGCGTCGAATCGATGCTGCCGTAGTAGCGGCGGAACGGCACCTCGCCCAGCTCGGCCATCTCGCCGTGCCGCACCTCGTGCAGGATCTTGCCGGGCTCGGCATCGGCGGCCGCGTCGCTCTCGGTGGCCTGATTGGCGGCCAGATAGCCGAGCACGCCGCGCGCGATATTCGGGTCCAGCCACAGCGTCTCCAGCGCGGTGATCAGCGCATCGCGGCCGAACACGGTGCTGAACCACGGAATGCCGGCGTAAGGATAGGGACCCTCCGGCGTATCGGTGATCAGCATGTACAGGTCCGACACGCTGCGCCGGACCGCCTCGTTGAAGATCTCGTTGGACGTCACGAGCGAAGCCGCGCGCGAGGCCGAGTTGCGCAGCGCCCGCCGGGCATCGCGCAGCGCGCTGAAGAATGCGCAGCGGGTCTGCTGCGGAATCTCGCCGATGCCGCAGCGGATCTCGACGAACAACAGCCGTGCTTCCTTGGGCTGCAGGTCCATGGTGAACCGCGCGCAATTGCCGGTCAGCCGGGTCGGTGCCGGGTCGAACAGCAGCGCGGTGTGCCGGCTGCGCTGATCGAGTCCGGTATAGCTCAGGATGACCCGGTTGTTGCTGATGCGGGGCGGATGGTGTTCGCCGCGGCGCTCGCGTTTCGAGCCGCGGACCTCGAACAGGTCGGCGAAGTCCGCGGCGAACGCGAGTTCGAGCTGGATGCTGCGTGGTTTCTCGTCGAAGTTTCGGATGATCAGCCGCTCGTAGCAGGTGGCATTCCACAGGAAGCGCGAGCGGCGCAAATGCAGCAGATCGTGTTCGATCTTCAACTGGCCATCGCCGTCGAACAGATCGGGATTGGTCAGGTCGCAGGTCAGCGTCGCATTGTCGTCGCGCAGCGTCGACGACAGCAGCATCGGCCGCGCGCCGTCGATCGACAGGAACAGGTGCGACAGGTGGCGGGTGTCCCGATGGAACACGCCTTCGGGGCTGCCCGGTCCGGACAGCGCATCGCCATTGTGGTCGAACACCGCGAAGGTGTCGCCATGCTTGAGCGTGCGCGGCCTTCGCTCCTGCAACGACGCGGCGGCCGGGATGAAGAACTGGGCGAGCTGGGTACCGCCGGGCCCGGTGGGCGCCGGCGCGTGGGTGGTGGCAACAGTGCTGGCGGTTGGCATCGTCGCGATCCTTTGCGGTTCAGGCGAGAGCGTGCAAGCCGGCGCGGTCGCTGCCGGCCGCGCCGCCCACCGTTGCACCCATGGCACGGCGCAGCAGCGCACCGGCGCTGACATCGGCCAGGCTGCGATAGATCTCGACATACTGCTGTGCCATTCGTTCCACCGTGAAGCGCCGCTCGAAGGTGGCGCGGATCCCGCCGCGATCGAGTTCGTCGATGCGTCCCACCGCCTGCGCCGCCTGCTCGATGTCCTCGACGATAAAGCCCGTCACGCCCTCGTCGATGACTTCCGGTACGGAGCCGCAGCGGTAGGCGATCACCGGCGTGCCGCAGGCCATCGCCTCGATCATCACCAGGCCGAAGGGTTCCGGCCAATCGATCGGAAACAGCAGCGCGCGCGCGTTGCCGAGGAACTCGGCTTTCTGATGCTCGTTGATTTCGCCGATGAACCTGACCTTCGGATGCGCGGCGATCATCGGCGCGATGACTTCGTCCCAATAGGCCTGGTCGGCCTTGTCGATCTTGGCGGCGATCTTCAGCGGCATGCCGGTGCGCGCCGCGATCTCGATGGCGCGATCGGGACGCTTTTCCGGCGAGATGCGGCCGAGGAAGGCCAGATAGCCGCCCTTCGGTTGGTCGGTGAAGGGCAGCAGGTCGCGCGGCAGGCCATGGTGCACCGTGCCGGCCCAGTTGACGGGCGGCATCGGTCGGCGCTGGTCGTCGGAGATGGACACCAGCGGAAATTCGGGGAAGGCGCGATAGAACGGCACCAGATCGGGCAGATCGAGCCGGCCATGCAGCGTGGTGACGGTGCGCTCGGCGATGTCGCGGATCAGCGGGAAATGCAGCAGGTCGATGTGGAAGTGCAGCACGTCGAAGTCGTCAGCACGCCGGCGGACTTCCTCCAGCATCATGATGTGATAGGGGATCGGGTCTTTCACCCTGGGATCGAGCCGTAGCGCGATGTCGGAGCCGCGTACCAGCCGGGCGGCGGTCCTGGAGTCGCCGCTGGCGAACAGGGTCACGTCATGACCCTGGCGGACCAGCTCTTCGGTCAGATAGGACACGATGCGCTCGGTGCCCCCGTAGAGCTTGGGCGGGCAACGCTCGGCAAGCGGGGCGATCTGGGCAATCTTCATCAGCAAACCTCCTTGTTTCAGCGAAGTTGACTGTCCGGAAGCCGCGTGGCCGCGATGGCCGACGCGGCGTGGGTGCCGTTCCAGAGAAGACGGGCCGACGCCAAAATAAGGGCGGCCGTGTGACCTTCAAGATCCCGCCCGGCAAAAATTTTGGGGCGGCGCGCAGCGGCGCCGCCCTCCTGAGCTAGTTATATGCGATGCCGAAGCGGTGTGGTGAGCGGGCCGCATGACAGTCCTTGCCGGCGGTGGCCTCAGCGCTCGCCGTCCCCCACGCCATGCCGCGCATGCCATTGCGCCAGGGATTCGTCGGGCCACTGGCGGCAATGGACATGGCCCTTGCCGCGCGGCACATCGACCCAGGGCGCGGCGTAGTCCAGTGCCGCCTCGACGACCTCGGGCGGGCGCGGCAGCGGGGTGTCGATCGCCGAGGCATGGGGATGGACCAGCTCGGGCCAGCGCGGGTCCCACAGCCACAGCGGGCTGCCGCATTGCAGGCAGAAATGCCGCGACGCCGGCGAGCGGGTCGCGCGCTTGCCCGGCTCGCGCATCACGGCGTGATAGATGCCCAGATGCTTGCGGCCCCGTACGCGCAGCGTGTTGGCGTCGGCGCCGAGATTGATCGCATAACCGCCCGAGCCCGCGGTCTTGCGGCAGATCGAGCAATGGCAATGCATGAAGGGGTAATACGAAGAGGACTCGACGCTGAAATGTACCGCGCCGCAATGACAGGAGCCTTCCAGATGCATGGCGACCTCATATTCCAGGAGTGGTGGATCGAGGTTCTTATTGTGGAAGCTCGCAGGCGGAATACAAATTCGCTTGCCGGACGCCAAAACAAAAAACCCGCCGATCTTGCGATCGGCGGGCTTTCTGCTTGTTGCTGGCGGAGTGGACGGGACTCGAACCCGCGACCCCCGGCGTGACAGGCCGGTATTCTAACCGACTGAACTACCACTCCTTGTCGGCATCCGGATGCAAGGCATCCGGTCAAGCTGGCGTCCCCTAGGGGATTCGAACCCCTGTACTCACCGTGAAAGGGTGATGTCCTAGGCCTCTAGACGAAGGGGACTGGAACCGTTTCGCTGACGCTGTGTTTTGCGTCGCGAGGGGCGCAAGTATAACCCCGTTTTTTTTGCCTGTGAAGCCTCTTCGATGCAGTTGGCGAATCGGCGGGTTTGACAGATGCCTATGGCATCATTCCGGCACGACAACATGAGGATGGACATGCTTCAGGACACGCACAGCAAGCTGATCGGTTATCTGCTTTGGATCTTCGGTTTCACCGGCTCGCATCGTTTCTACTATGGCAAACCGGTAACCGGCACGATCTGGTTCCTGACGCTCGGCCTGCTCGGCATCGGCTGGCTGATCGACCTGTTTCTGATTCCCGGCATGGATCGGGATGCCGACCGCCGCTTTACCTCGGGCCGCGTCGATTTCAATATCGCCTGGGTTCTGCTGACCTTCCTCGGCATCTTCGGCGTGCATCGGATGTATATGGGCAAATGGCTGACCGGCCTGCTGTATCTGGTGACCGGCGGCTTCTTCCTGATCGGCGTGCTGTACGACTTCTGGACGCTCAATGACCAGGTGTCCGAGAAGAACCGCGTGTTCTCCTGAGCGGTTGCCCGCAGAGCGCTGAACCATGGCACGCAGCCAAGACACCCTCGGCCTGAAAGGCATCGCGCTGCTGGAGGCGACCAAGGGCGCGCTGGTGGTGCTGGCCGGCATCGGCCTGGCCGCGCTGCTGCATCGCGATGCGCAGGCGCTGGCCGAGGCCATCGTCGCGCGGCTGCACCTGAACCCCGGCAGCCGCTATCCGACGATCTTCCTGTCGCTGGCCGCGCATCCCGACGATCCGCGCCTGTGGGCCATCGGTGCGTCGGCCGCGATCTATGCCGCGATGCGATTCGCCGAGGCCTATGGCCTGTGGCACGAGCGCGCCTGGGCGCAATGGCTGGGCGTCTGGTCCGGTGCGATCTATATTCCGGTGGAACTTTACGAAGCGGCGCGGCATCCGACCTGGATACACATCGGCGTGGCCGTCGCCAACGTGGCGATCGTCGCCTATCTGGCCGCGAGCCTGGCCCGCCGTCGCGGCATGCCGCGATGACGGGTCCCTGATACTGGCGCGATGCCTGCGTCGGGACGGCAAGGGGATCGCCAAGGGGACCGTCAGGGGGACCGTAGAAGACCGACCACGCGAGGAGCCCGATATGCCTGAATCGAACGATCCGACCCGATCATCGGCCGATCCATCTGCACGGCCGCGGCATTTCTCGATGATCCGCGAGCTGGCGCTGGCCGACGTCTTCACGCTGGCCAATGCGGCCTGCGGCATGGCGTCGGTATTCTTCGCGATGTTCTACATCGACAGCCAGTCGCTGCGGCACTTCCTGATCGCGGCGGCCTTCGCGCCCGCCGCCTTCTTCTTCGACGTGATCGACGGACGCGTCGCCCGCTGGCGCCATGCCCATTCGGCGCTGGGCCGCGAGCTCGATTCGCTGGCCGACATCATTTCGTTCGGCGTCGGTCCCGCGGCGCTGGCCTTTGCCGCCGGCATGCGCGGCGGCTGGGATCTGCTCGCGCTGATCTATTTCGTCTGCTGCGGCGTCAGCCGGCTCGCGCGCTTCAATGTCACGGCCGAATCGCTGTCCGGGACCAGCGGCAAGGTGGCGTATTTCGAAGGCACGCCGATTCCGACCAGCGTGGTGCTGACCGGCGTGCTGGCGCTGTGCGCATGGCAGGGCCGCATCGGCGATGCGCTGTTCGGTGGCGCCTGGACCCTCGGTCCCGCGGTGCTGCATCCGCTCGTGCTGCTGTTCGTGCTGTCGGGCTCGTTGATGATCAGCAAGACGCTGCGGATTCCGAAGTTCTGAGGCCGTCCGCGAGCGACAGCATTCGCACTATCGCAGCGACAGCCACACGGTCTTGGGCTCGGTGAAGTTCTGCAGCGCCGCGTCGCCGTGCTCGCGGCCGAGCCCCGAATCGCCGGCACCGCCCCACGGAAGCCGGACATCGGTATAGCCATAGGTATTGATCCATACCGTGCCGGCCTTCAATTCGCCGGCGACGCGGTGCACCCGCCCGATGTCGGCGCTCCAGACGCCGGCCGCCAGGCTGAACGCGGTACCGTTGGCGATGCGGACCGCATCGGCCTCGTCGTCGAAGGCAATCACGCTGGCCACCGGGCCGAAGATCTCCTCCTGCGAGATGCGCATCTCGTGCGCGACGTTGGCGAACACCGTGGGCGCCACGAAGTAGCCGCGCTCTCCGACGCGCATGCCGCCGGCCACCGCCGATGCGCCTTCCTGCTTGCCGATCTCGATGTAGTCCAGCACCGTCTTCAATTGCGCGTTGGACACCAGCGGCCCCATCGTCGTCTCGGGCAAGGCCGGGTCGCCGACGCGGATCGCCCTGGCACGTGCGGCGAGCCGCTCGACCACCTCGTCGTAGATGGCGCGTTGCGCGAGGATGCGCGATCCCGCCGAGCAGACTTGGCCGGCATTGAAGAAGATGCCCGATGCCGCGGCCTGTACCGCCGCGTCGAGATCCGCGTCGGCAAAGATCAGATTGGCCGATTTGCCGCCCAGCTCGAGCGTGACGCGCTTGAAGTTGCCGGCCGCGCCCTGCATGATGCCGCGGCCCACGCCGGGCGAGCCGGTGAAGGTCACCTTGTCGACGCCGGGATGGCCGACCAGCGCATCGCCGACCACGCTGCCCTTGCCGGTGACGATATTGAGCACGCCAGGCGGCAGACCGGCTTCCAGCGCCAGTTCGCCGACGCGCAGCGCCGACAGCGGCGTGATTTCCGCGGGTTTGACGATCACGGTGCAGCCGCAGGCGAGCGCCGGCGCGATCTTCCACATGCCGATCATCAGCGGGAAATTCCACGGCACGATCGCGGCCACCACGCCGACCGGCTCGCGCACGGTATAGGTCAGCGCGTCGGGGCGGGCCGGTATCACGTCGCCGTGGATCTTGTCGGCCCAGCCCGCGTAGTAGCGCACGGTGTCGATCACCGCCGGCATGTCCTGCCGGCGCACCGCGGCCAGCGGCTTGCCGGCGTCCAGGCTTTCCAGCGCGACCAGCTCGTCTGCATGGGCCTCGAGCAGATCGGCGAAGCGTTGCAGGATGCGGCCGCGTTCGGCGGCACGCATCCGGCTCCAGCCCTTCAGCGCGCGGCGCGCGGTCTGCACCGCCAGATCCACCTCGGCCGGGCCGCCCTGCGCGACCAGTGCGATCGGCGCCTCGGTGGCGGGATTGATGTCGGTGGAATAGTTGCCCGAGATCGGCGCGACGCGCTCGGCGCCGATCAGCAGATCGTGCCGCGGCATCGAAGACGAATTGGGCCAGATCGGCGAATTCGGGGAGGGCGAACTCGTTGATGGCAGAGGGGACGGCATGATGGCTCCTCACGGGATCGACCCGATGCAGTGTCGATTCAGTGTCCGCAAGGCAGGAACCAAAGTCCAATTAATAGATTGGATTGATTTATCCGAAAAACTTATTGAACCGGGATTCCCGGTTCATCGTTCGGCGGCATCGCGCTGGGTTCGCGCCGCTTCCGGCGGGACCAGCGCGACGATCGCCGCATGCAGTTCCGCCGCGACCACGGGCTTGTGCAGCAGCACCGTGCCGCTGGCATGGACGCTGCGCAGCCGGTCCGCCGCGGTATCGCCGGTGATGACAATGGCCGGTACCGCTTCTCCCAGCTGCTTGCGCAGCGCCGCCATTGCCTGCAGCCCATCCCGATTGCCGCGCAGGCGATAGTCCGCGACGATCAGGTTGGGCCGGAACGTCGACAGGCAGGCCAGCGCGTCGCGCTCGGCCTCCGCTGCCTGGCAGTCGCATTGCCAGCCCGACAGCAATTCGGTCATCGCCAGCCGGATATGCGGATCGTCGTCGATGACCAGCGCGCGCACGCCGGGCAGCGGTTCGAGTCGCGCCGGGGAATCGCTCGGCCGGCGATGCGCCAGCGCGTCCATGCCGGCCGGCGGCAACCAGACCCACGGCAGGGCCATGCGGAACACCGAACCACGCTGCGGCGTCGAGGCAAGCGTGACGTCGGTCGACATCGTGCGTGCGAGGCCGCTGGCGATCGACAGCCCGAGCCCCAGCCCCTTGCGCTGGTCGCGTTCGGGATTGCCCAGCTGATGGAACTCCTGGAAGATCGCCGCGTGCTGCGACGCCGGGATGCCGATCCCGGTGTCCCATACCTCGAGCACCGCGTGCTCGCCGCGCCGGCGGCAACCGACCAGCACGCCGCCGCGCTCGGTATAGCGGATCGCATTGGCGATCAGATTGCGCAGCACCAGCTCGACCAGCGCCGGATCGGCAAACACCGCGCAGGTCGTCTCGCGCGTCCGGTAGACCAGGCCGCGCGCTTCGGCCAGCGGCGCGAACTCGTTTTCGAGCCGGTAGAGCAGCGGCTGCAGGCGAAACGCCATCGGCCGGGCCTGCACCACGCCGGCTTCGAGCTTGGAGAAGTCCAGCAAGGTGTTCAGCATCTCCCGCGCGGCATCGGAGGCGGCTTCGATATGCGTCAGCAACTGGCGCTGCTTGTCGCCGAGCGCAGTGCGGCTCAGCGAGACCAGGAACAGGCCCAGCGCATGCAGCGGCTGGCGCAGATCGTGGCTGGCCGAGGCGAGGAACACCGATTTCGCGCGGCTGGCCTGCTCGGCCTCGCGCTGGGCCGATTCGGCGCGCGCGGTCTGTTCGCGCAGCTGCCCGATCAGTTCGACATTCTCGAAGCGCAGCGCGATCGAATGCCGCGCCACGCGGGCGTAGTTGCGCGCGAAGATGATCAGCACGATCAAATAGAGCGGCGTGGCCAGGAACATCGGCAGATAGTCGGGGTCCCCGGTGGCCAGGAAGCTGATCCATACCGGCAGGATCGCGGGCACGAAGAAGCCGACGGCGACCGGCAGGCAGGCCGAGAACACCGCCAGCGCAGCGGCGCTCATGCCCGCGATCAAACACAGCACCGAGATGACGATGGGCGGCTCACGGACATCCAGATAGAGCAGGGCGATCAATCCCCACAGCGAGCCGATGCAGGTCATCAGCATCGTCATCCAGCGCGCGTAGTACGGCGCGCCGGTCTCGCTGGTGCGCGCCGGCATGCGATGGCGGCCGAGCACGCCGTAGGCACAGGCCAACGTCATCGCGGCCATCCACGGCCACGCCAGCGGACGATTGCCGGACAGAACCAGCCCCGCCGTCAGGAACCAGGATGCCAGCGCGCAGCCGACCATGGCGACGCTGAAGCTCTGGTCCAGCAGATCCATTTGCGCGGCCAGCAGCCGCCCCTCGTCGAAGCGCGGCAGCAA
Organism: Cupriavidus sp.; assembly: GCA_031181345.1. Lineage (GTDB taxonomy): Bacteria > Pseudomonadota > Gammaproteobacteria > Burkholderiales > Burkholderiaceae > Cupriavidus. Next base: position 17,572 of record JAPSLC010000065.1, read on the forward strand.
GGGCAGCCGCCGGCGGCCACTGGCACGCTTCACCGCAAGGCCTGGATCAGGCCGCGCCGCTGTGCCTCGATGATGGCCTCGACGCGGCTGACGACGCCAAGGTGGTCGAGGATGGCGGCGACATGCACCCGCACCGTGTTCTCCGACAGGCCGAGATGGTGCGCGATGATCTTGTTGGAACGGCCCAGCGCCAGCTGGCCCAGTACCTCGAGCTGGCGCGGTGTCAGCTGGCTGGGCCGATAGCGTGCCGCGTCCGTGGCCGACTGGCCCGGTGCGCTGGCGTCATCGGCGGCGCAGAAATAGCTGCCGCCCTGCAGGCAATGGGCAATCGCCTGCTCGATCTGTGTGGCATCGGCCGATTTGGGCAGGAAGCCGGCCACGTCCTTCAGCACGTCAGCGGGAATCGCGTCGCGACCCGACGTACCGGAGACGATCAGGATGCGTGCGGCGGGGAAATGCCGGCGCAGCACCCGTACCCCCTCGATGCCGTTCAGGCCGGGCAACTGGATATCGAGCAGGATGATATCGACCGCAGCGCCGCCATGGTCCTGCACCGCCTGCATCACCGTGCCGGCCTCGACGATCGCGGACACGCTGGCGCTGTCGGCCAGCAGCAGCCGCAGCCCGGTGCGGAACAGCGTGTGGTCGTCGATCAGCAGCAGGCGGGCATCGGGCATGGCGGTCGATAAGGGGCCAGTCATCGGCGTAGCAGGCCGCTAAAACCTTGCGGTTCGGGTATGGCATGGCCGGGTCGATGCGCGCAGATTGCGGTTGGCGGCCCTTGCCAGAGCTGGATTGGAATCGATTCCCGCCCGCTTGTCCATGGCTGCCGATCCGGCCCCGCCTAGTCCGGAAGGATTATTGGCGTGGCGAGCGCGCAATGCGAGGATGCGCCGTGAGCGGAACCGCGACTCGCTCATACCACTTTGGAATACCCGCACCTCCCGGCTGCGGGTATTTTTTTGCCCAGTTCCCGCTCACCGATATGGCGACCATGCATGGCGGTCATTCACCGCCATGATGGTGGCGGGCATCATGCCGCCTGATCCAGCGGCCATACCCGCGTATCGCGCGGCGTATCGAAACGATAGTCGCTGTAGGGGCGCGCAAACAGCTCGGCGCCGAGGCGCTCGGCCTGCGCGATGGCATCGGTCGGATCGCGCACCACCTCGCCGCGGCGATTGCCGGTGCCGCGCACCACCCCTGCCAATTGCGAATCGGTATAGCGGGCGTACTCCTGCAATTGATGCACGATGCCAAGGGCCGCGCCCGCGTAGCTTTCCTCGGAGGCCAGCACCAGGCCGAGGCGCTTGCGGGCCAGCTTCGGCATCACGGTGGCGGAATCCGGATGGGAGGCCGCGTAATAGCAGAACATCCGATCGAAGAAGGCCTTGGTCTGGGCAGACAGGCCATACCAATAGATCGGCGAGCAGAACACCACGCCCGCCGCGGGCAGGAAGTCCTGCAGCAATAGATCGCGATAGCCGTCGTCGATGCCGCAGCTGCCATCGGCGCGCCGGCATTGGCGGCAGTCGCGCAGCAGGCCGCCGATATGGTCGTCGAGAAAGCGCAACTTGACCGGATGGCCAGCGCGCTCGGCGCCGCGCTGCACCGCGTTCGCCATCGCCGCCGAATTGCCGTCGCGCCGAGGGCTGCCGACCAGGATCAATACCGGCTCCGAAGAACTGTCCTGCGATAAAGTCGTGTCCGTCATCATGTTCCTTGCATTGCGTGGTAGAGACATGGCGACTGTAGGATGGCGGCTGCCGCGCGACAAACGAGCAATTCTCGCGTCGGATCAATTCGATTCATCTCAGGTATTCCTGCGCATTTTTTTGGAGCGCAATGCATGTTCGCTTCCTTGCCGATCGCCGCCCTGCGGGTATTCGAATCCGCGGCCCGGCATCTGAGCTTCAAGGCCGCGGCGGCCGAATTGTCGGTGACGCCGGCTGCCGTATCGCATCAGGTGCGCGGGCTCGAGTCCTGCCTCGGAGTGGCGCTGTTCACGCGCTTGCCGCGCGGCGTGGCGCTTACGGTCGAAGGCGAGCGGCTGTTCCATCGAATGCATGGCGCGCTGCTCGATGTGGCCCAGGCCATCGACGAGCTGCGCCCCCAGCCGGCGGCTGGGTCGCTGACGGTGACCACCACCATGTCGTTCGCGGCGCTGTGGCTGGTGCCGCGGCTGGGGCGCTTTTACCAGGCGCATCCCGATGTGCATGTGCGGATCGACAGCGATGGCGCGCCGGTGGATCTGCACCAGGATGCGCGCATCGACGTGGCGATCCGCTATGGCACCAGCGCATGGCCCTCGCTGCTGAGCGCATGCCGTCTCGGCGAGACCTTCGGCGTCTACGGATCACCGGCACGGATCGTGGCCGCCGGCGAGGGGACGCCCGAACTGATCACCGTGCGATGGACCGATTCGACGCTGTATGACGATGGCTGGCAGGCCTGGTGCGATGCGGCCGGCGTGCGCTGGCTGCAGGATGGCGCGACGATGCGCGCCTACGACGAGGAAAGCTATGCGCTGCAGGCCGCCGTCGCGGGGCAGGGGTTGGTGCTCGCCAGCTCGATCATGGTGTCCGACAGCGTCCGCAATGGTCTGCTGCTGCCGTATCGGCCCGATATCACGGTAGCCGGCGCCGCCTATACCGCGCTGTGCGTGCCGGGGCGCGAGCGTCATCCGCCGGTACGGGCGTTCCTCGCCTGGCTGGCGCGCGAATGGGCCTGAGCCTGCGGGTTTGCCTGCAGCACGGCGATTCCTCCTGCCGTCCGGCGATGCGCGTTGCCTATTATTCAGATCAGGGCGGTTCCGCCAGCGGCCATGGGAGCCCAGCATGCCGATCGCAGTCCGACGCCGTTATCCCCTTGCGGCCCGCATCGCCAGCATCGCGCTGGGCGTGATCTGCCTTGCCGGCATGGCGCCGACGGCAACGTTGGCGGCATTGCAGGACCATTTTCTGTACTTTCCGAGCAAGGCGCCGCTGGCCGCTCTGGTGTCGGACGAATTGCGCGCCTGGCCCGGTGACGACGACTTCATGGGCCTGCTCGCCGAACCCAAGGGTCCCGCGCGTGCCACCGCGATCGTGTTTCATGGCAACGCGGGCCATGCCGGCCATCGCAAGGTGTATGCGGACGCGCTGGTGCAGCATGGCGTGCGGGTCATCCTCGCCGAATACCCTGGCTACGGGCCGCGCGATGGCGAGGTAGGCGAGTCCAGCTTCGTCGCCGATGCCCAGCGGATCGTCGAATTGGCGCATGCCCGCTTTGGCGCGCCGCTGCTATTGATCGGCGAATCGCTCGGTGCCGGCGTGGTCGCGGCAGCCGCCGCGCGGCAACGCGACAGGATCGCCGGCCTGATGCTGATCACACCGTGGGACCGGCTGGCCCATATCGCCGCGCATCACTATGCATGGCTGCCGACCTCCTGGCTGCTGCGCGACCGCTATGACAGCGTGGCGAATCTGGCTGCATTCGATGGCCCGGTGCTGGTGGTGGTGGCCGAACGCGATCGGATCGTGCCGGCACGCTTTGGCCGTGCACTGCACGACGCGCTCGGCACGCGTCGCCAATTGCGCGTCGTGCCGGGTGCCGACCACAACGACTGGTTCGACCGAGTCGATGGAGAGTGGTGGCGGCAAGCGCTTGCCTTCCTGCTCGAAGCCGGGCCAAAAGCCGCGTCACCATGAGGCGGTCGCCGGCATCGCCGCCCATTGCATTAATGTTGGAACTTACGGATTTGGCGGAGTATTGGTTATCCTTGTGTCATTGCATTGAATGAACCAATCCGATGAAGCTGTCTCCCGCCATTCCAATTCTGCGTATCTTCTCGGTGGAGAAGGCCAAGGAGTTCTATCTCGATTTCCTCGGATTTTCCCTTGATTGGGAGCATCGGTTCGAGGAAAGCCTGCCGCTGTACATGCAGATATCGCGCTCGGAATTGCTGTTGCATCTGAGCGAGCATCACGGCGATGGCACGCCGGGAACCGCCATATTCCTGCGGGTCGACGACGTTGACGCGCTGCAGCGCGAGCTTGCGGCGAAGCCGTACCGATATGCGCGTCCCGGCGTCGAGGCGAGGGACTGGGGCAAGGAAATGCAGGTGAAGGATCCTTTTGGCAATTCCCTCCGATTTTGTCAGCTCATTGACGATTAATTAAATTTCAGACCCCTACCGTCGTAGGGGAGGCGCAGCGCCACGCCAATTCCGTTGTGCGAAATCAATTACACTGGCGCAAAAAATAAGCTTTATTTCGGCAGGGGTCAGGAGCCAAAGCTTGGTGAAGAGTCGAATTGCGTCGGGCATGGCCCCGGCGCGCCAGTCGTATGC
>JAPSLC010000066.1 GCA_031181345.1 Cupriavidus sp.
GCACGCGGCGGATCTGCACCACGCTGTCGCCGGTGCGGATGTCGAGCAGCCGCGCGATCTCGGCCGGCGCCCGCAGGCGCTTGCATTCGAGCACCCGGCTGGCGCCGTAATGCGGCTCGCCCTCGTCGGGGACCAGCCGCAGGAATCGGAACTTGACCACGTCCTCGTGATGGGTCGTCACGAAGGTACCCTTGCCCTGCCGGCGCGCCACCAGGTTCTCGGCCGCGAGCTCGTCGATGGCCTTGCGCACCGTGCCCTGGCTGACCTTGTAGCGGGCCGCCAGCTCCATCTCGCTGGGAATCATCTCGCCGGGCTTCCACTCGCCGGACTGCAGGCTCTGCAGGATCAGCGACTTGATCTGCTGGTATAGCGGGCTGAAGGTCGGGGACACTGCCCCGGCAGCCCCGTGGGAGGCGCCGGGGGCGGCACCGGAAGCGGCCGGCGCGCTGGCGGGCGCGGGCGCCGACGTCCCGGCGCCGGGCGTGGCGGCGCCATCTTGCGCGGCCGGCACGGCGGCGGCGGCGAGGGACGTGGGCAACGTGGACATAAGGCGGATTTCACCACAGATCGGCAAAGCGCGTCCAGCACTGCATCAAATGTCTTATGTCTTATATAAGACATATGAATTGACAGCCCATGCCCCGGCGCCTACACTCGCGCCGTGTTTTTTGTGTCCGGTGCGCAGTCCGGCGTCCCCGGCGCGTGTCCTGGCGTGCGCTTGCGCTCCCAGCGCCGGCGGAATACGGCTGGATGCGGTCCCCGGCTTCGCAGTAGACTTACGCCTTGTCGTCATCCGCGGTCATCCGCGACCCGCCGCGGCACCTCCGCCCGCCTGCCGAGCGCGGCGCCGGACGGTACGCCGCCGCCCGTGGCGACAACCTCGCTCCCGGTGTGCCCCGGCGCAATGGCGCGACAATCGCGCGCCGCGCCTCGTGCCGCACCGGCCGGTTTCCCTTTCTTCGTTTGGAGACTTACAGATGGCTAAAGCCCCCATGCGCGTCGCAGTGACCGGCGCCGCTGGCCAGATCGGCTACTCCCTGCTGTTCCGCATCGCCAACGGCGACATGCTCGGCAAAGACCAGCCGGTCATCCTGCAGCTGCTGGACCTGCCGCAGGCCCAGAACGCCGTCAAGGGCGTCGTGATGGAGCTGGAAGACTGCGCCTTCCCGCTGCTGGCCGGCGTGGTGATCACCGACGATCCCAAGGTCGCGTTCAAGGACGCCGACGTCGCGCTGCTGGTCGGCGCCCGTCCGCGCAGCAAGGGCATGGAGCGCAAGGACCTGCTCGAAGCCAACGCCCAGATCTTCACCGTGCAGGGCAAGGCGCTGGACGAAGTCGCCAGCCGCGACGTCAAGGTGCTGGTGGTCGGCAACCCGGCCAACACCAACGCCTATATCGCGATGAAGTCGGCACCGAACCTGCCGAAGGAAAACTTCACCGCGATGCTGCGCCTGGACCACAACCGCGCGCTGTCGCAGATCGCCGCCAAGACCGGCAAGCCGGTGTCGTCGATCGAGAAGCTGTTCGTCTGGGGCAACCACAGCCCGACCATGTACGCCGACTACCGCTACGCGACCGTCGACGGCCAGAGCGTCAAGGACCTGATCAACGACCACGCCTGGAACAACGACGTGTTCCTGCCGACCGTCGGCAAGCGCGGCGCCGCCATCATCGAGGCGCGCGGCCTGTCGTCGGCCGCCTCGGCCGCCAATGCCGCGATCGACCACGTGCGTGACTGGGTGCTCGGCTCGAACGGCAAGTGGGTCACGATGGGCATCCCGTCGGACGGCTCGTACGGCATTCCGCAGGACGTGATGTTCGGCTTCCCGGTCACCACCGCCAACGGCAAGTACGAACTGGTCAAGGGCCTGGAGGTCGACGCCTACAGCCAGGAAAAGATCAACATCACGCTGAAGGAACTGGAAGAGGAACGCGCCGGCGTGCAGCACCTGCTGGGCTGATACCCTTCCCTTCGCCGCATGCGAAACCGGGGCTCCGCATCGAACCATCGAAGCGGGCCCCGGTTTTTTGTTGGTCCGCGCGTAGGCGGTCGTCCGATACCGGCCGCGCCGCCTTCGCTGTAAACGGGTTGTTCCGGCGTTTGCCGTGCTGGCCTCATCCGCCGCGATGGCGACCAGGCAAGCCAACCCGCTCCCCGAATTTTCCCGTTTCCCTCTCACACCGTTAAAGACGAAGACGACGTGCATCCATCCGAAGTCTTGTTCCAGGGCGAAGCCGTACCGGTCCAGCTGCCGGTCTGCGACCACTATGCCGGCAGCGAGAAGCTGATGCGCAAATCGCTGGCGCTGCAGCAGGAGCTGGGCCCGGTGTTCGACCTGACGCTCGATTGCGAGGACGGCGCCGCGGTCGGCAGCGAGCGCGAGCACGCGCAGCTGTGCGCGCAGTTGATCAACAGCCCGCTGAACCTGTTCAACCGCGTCGGCGTGCGCATCCACGACCCCGCGCATCCGAGCTGGAGCGACGACGTCGATATCCTGGTCGCCGGCGCCGGCGCGCGGCTGGCCTATGTGACGGTGCCCAAGGTCACCGACGTGGTCGAGGTCGCCCGGGTGACCGATCGCGTCAACCAGGCCGCGCGCGCGGCCGGCATCGCCCGCCATATCCCGATCCACGTGCTGATCGAAACCCACGCCGCGCTCGAGCAGGTATTCCGCATCGCCTCGCTGGTGCAGGTCGAGTGCCTGAGCTTCGGCCTGATGGACTTCGTGTCGGCGCATCATGGTGCGATTCCCGGCGAGGCGATGCGCTCGCCGCAGCAGTTCGAGCATCCGCTGGTGCGCCGCGCCATGCTGGAGATCGCGGCGGCCTGCCATCGCCACGGCAAGGTGCCGTCGCACAACGTCAGCACCGATATCCAGAACCCGGAACGGGCCGGCGAGGACGCCAGGCGCGCCCGCGCCGAACTGGGCTTCCTGCGCAAATGGAGCATCCATCCGGCGCAGATCGCGCCGATCGTGCGGGCCTTCCAGCCGGGCGACGAGGAGATCGACCTGGCCAGCGCGATCCTGCTGGCGGCGCACGAGAACAACTGGGCGCCGATCCGGCACCAGGGCGAGCTGCACGACCGCGCCAGCTACCGCTACTACTGGGCGCTGCTGCAGCGCGCCCACTCGACCGGCGCCACGCTGCCGGCCAATGTGACGGAACTGTTTTTTGGCTAGCCGGCCTGCCGGGGCCATCGCGAACGACGGTGCGCCGACCGTTCGGCAAATCGGAGAGAATAGCGGCGCCGCGCTCGGCGTGAACCCGCCAAGCCGGCATGCCGCAAGGCCAATACCGATACCAAGACCAATAAGCGCGACAGCGCAGAATCCGCAGACTCAGACTGCAATTTCCGCATCCACCCATCATCTCGAGGAAGTATCCGATGAAACACCTCCTGCTCGCCGCCTGCCTCGGCGCCTTCACGCTGTCGGCCGCAAGCGCCGCCATCGCCCAGGAAACCGCCAAGTCGGCCAGCACGGCCAAGAAGAGCGCCGCCAAACCCAAGGCCAAGGCCAGCAGCAAGAAACGCACGACCAAGGCCGCGGCCGCCGCCGCAGCCGCCCCGGTGGTGCCGGAAGGCGAGAAGTGGCAGTGCGAACTGGGCAAGTCGCTCTACGTCGCCGGCAACATGCTGCGCGACGAAGTGATCACCGTGCACTGGGACGGCCGTAACCACCGTCTGCCCCGCCAGGCCACGGTGACCGGCGCCGACCGCTATTTCGACCCGCAATCGGGTCTGGACCTGGTGGTGATCCCGAGCAAGGCCATGCTGTTCGACCGCAACCACGGCCAGCGCCTGGCGGACGAATGCCAGACCTCGGCCATGCTGGCGGGCGCCGCGGCACCGACCCAGTCCGGCGCGCTGCGCGCCCCGGTGACCCGGCCGCTGCTGGTCGCGCCGCCGGCCCAGGGTACCGAGCCGGCCGCTCCGGCCGCACAGGCCGCTCCGGCTGCCGCCGCCCAGGGCGCCACGGCTCCGGCCGCCGGCGCCACCGAGCAGCAAGCGGCGCCGCGCCAGTAAGACGCGGCACCCAGCCCCGCGGGTGCATGCCCGCGGGGCCACGCAGCACCACACCGAGGGGAAGTGTCGTGTCCGCAGCCATTCCGCATCTCCATCCGAACGCCCGTCCCGAGCCGGACCAGGTACTGGTCGACATCGCCGACTATGTGACCCGGTACCAGGTCAAGAGCGCCCTCGCCTACGACACCGCCCGCAACTGCCTGATCGATACGCTCGGCTGCGGCCTCGAGGCGCTGTCCTATCCCGCCTGCACCAAGCTGCTCGGGCCCATCGTGCCGGGCACCGTCGTGCCGCACGGCGCCCGGGTCCCCGGCACCCAGTTCCAGCTCGACCCGGTACAGGCCGCCTTCAACATCGGCACGATGATCCGCTGGCTGGACTTCAACGACACCTGGCTGGCGGCCGAATGGGGCCATCCGTCCGACAACCTGGGCGGCATCCTGGCCACCGCCGACTGGCTGTCGCGCCAGCGCGTCGCGGGCGGCAAGAAGCCGCTGACGATGAAGGACGTGCTGACGGCGATGATCAAGGCCCACGAGATCCAGGGCTGCATCGCGCTGGAGAATTCGTTCAACAAGGTCGGCCTGGACCATGTGGTGCTGGTCAAGGTGGCCTCGACCGCGGTGGTCGCGCAGATGCTGGGCCTGTCGCGCGACGAGATCGTCAACGCCTTGTCGCTGGCCTGGGTCGATGGCCAGAGCCTGCGCACCTATCGGCATGCGCCCAATGCCGGCAGCCGCAAGAGCTGGGCCGCCGGCGACGCCACCAGCCGCGCGGTGCGCCTGGCGCTGATCGCCCGGACCGGCGAAATGGGGTATCCCTCGGTGCTGACGGCCAGGACCTGGGGCTTCTACGACGTGCTGTTCGACGGCAAGCCGTTCCGCTTCCAGCGCCCGTACGGCGCCTACGTGATGGAGAACGTGCTGTTCAAGATCTCCTTTCCGGCCGAATTCCACGCGCAGACCGCGGTCGAAGCGGCGATGACGCTGCATGGGCTGCTGTCCACGATGGGGCGCAGCGCGGCGGAGATCCGGCGCGTGACCATCCGCACCCACGAAGCGTGCCTGCGCATCATCGACAAGAAGGGGCCGCTGGCCAATCCGGCCGACCGCGACCACTGCATCCAGTACATGGTGGCCGTGCCGCTGCTGTTCGGCCGGCTGACCGCCGAGGATTACGAGGACAGCGTCGCCGCCGATCCGCGCATCGACGCGCTGCGCGAAAAGATCGAGTGCGTCGAGGATGCCGGCTTCACCGCCGACTATCACGATCCGGACAAGCGCTCGATCGCCAATGCGCTGACGGTGGAACTGGCCGACGGCACGGTACTGCCCGAGGTGGCGGTCCAATACCCGATCGGACACCGGCGCCGGCGCGAGGACGGCATCCCGCTGCTGGTCGAGAAGTTCAGGACGAACCTGGCGCGGCGCTTTCCGCCGAAACAGCAGCAGGCGATCCTCGACGTGTCGCTGGACCAGGCGGCGCTGGAGGCGATGCCGGTGCACGAGTACGTCGATTTGTATGTCATATAGCGGCGTATCCCGGTCGTTCCGGCGTGGCGGTCGCCCGCCGGGATCTCATCCCAAGATGTGACTTGTTCCGCTCTTTTACTGGTATAGGATGCGCAAGGCCGAAGTGGCGTGCCGGTTGCCCGTGCCCGAGGTGACGCATAAAGTAATGCTGATGCCGTCACGCCGGCGCCGCGTCGCCGCCCGCCACGTCATGCCGATGCGCAGCGAAGTTCGCACAACGTCCCGCACGAAGTCCCGCAAATAGCACCTCTTCGATTGGAGTCAGGCAATGCCCCACAACTTGAACGACACGCTCAAAGAATTCCAGATCGGCCCTTCCGCGAAGGGACAGTTCTACTCGCTGCCGCAGCTCGGCAAGACCCTGGGCGTCGCTATCGAGCGGCTGCCGCTGTCGATCCGCCTGGTGCTCGAGTCGGTGCTGCGCAACTGCGACGGCAAGAAGGTGACCGAGGAACACGTGCGCCAGTTGGCCAATTGGGACCCGACCGGCGCCCGTGTCGACGAGATCCCCTTCGTGGTCGCCCGCGTGGTGCTGCAGGACTTCACCGGCGTGCCGCTGCTGGCCGACCTGGCCGCGATGCGCAACGTGGCCGAGAAGATGGGCCAGAACCCGAAGAAGATCGAGCCGCTGGTGCCGGTCGACCTGGTGGTCGACCACTCGGTGCAGGTCGACCACTTCCGCGAGAAGAAGGCGCTGGACCTGAACATGAAGCTCGAATTCCAGCGCAACAACGAGCGCTACCAGTTCATGAAGTGGGGCATGCAGGCGTTCGACACCTTCGGCGTGGTGCAGCCCGGCTTCGGCATCGTGCACCAGGTCAACCTCGAGTACCTGGCGCGTGGCGTCCACCAGAAGGAAGGCGTCTATTACCCGGATACGCTGGTCGGCACCGACTCGCACACCACGATGATCAACGGCATCGGCGTGGTCGGCTGGGGCGTCGGCGGCATCGAGGCCGAGGCCGGCATGCTGGGCCAGCCCGTCTACTTCCTGACGCCGGACGTGGTCGGCGTGGAACTGCAGGGCCGGCTGCGCGAAGGCGTCACCGCCACCGACCTGGTGCTGACGATCACCGAGATGCTGCGCCGGGAGAAGGTGGTCGGCAAGTTCGTCGAGTTCTTCGGCGAGGGCACAGCCAGCCTGTCGGTACCGGACCGCGCCACCATCGGCAACATGTCGCCCGAGTACGGCGCGACCATGGGCTTCTTCCCGGTCGACGAGAAGACCATCGAGTATTTCCAGGGCACCGGCCGCACGCCGGACGAGATCGCCGCGTTCGAGGCGTATTTCCGTGCCCAGGAGCTGTTCGGCGTGCCGAGCGCTGGCGAGATCGACTACACCAAGGTGCTGACGCTGGACCTGTCCACCGTCGCGCCGTCGCTGGCGGGCCCGAAGCGTCCGCAGGACCGGATCGAAATCGGCAACGTCAAGCAGACCTTTGCCGACCTGTTCAGCAAGCCGGTCGCCGAGAACGGCTTCAGCAAGGATCCGCAGGATCTGGAGCGCGTCTACAAGACCTCGGACGGCATCTCCGTGCGCAACGGCGACGTGCTGATCGCGGCGATCACCTCGTGCACCAACACGTCAAACCCGAGCGTGATGCTGGCCGCGGGCCTGCTGGCCAAGAAGGCGGTGCAGGCGGGCCTGCACGTGGCGCCGCATATCAAGACCTCGCTGGCCCCTGGCAGCCGCGTGGTGACCGAATACCTGAAAGCCGCCGGGCTGCTGCCGTACCTGGAGAAGCTGGGCTTCGGCGTCACCGCCTACGGCTGCACCACCTGCATCGGCAATGCCGGCGACCTGACGCCGTCGCTGAACGAGGCCATCGTGCAGAACGACCTGGTGGCCGCCGCGGTGCTGTCCGGCAACCGCAACTTCGAGGCGCGCATCCATCCGAACATCCGCGCCAACTTCCTGGCCTCGCCGCCGCTGGTGGTGGCCTATGCGATCGCCGGCAACATCCTGTGCGACCTGATGACCGAGCCGCTGGGCAAGGGCAAGCATGGCCGCGACGTCTATATCGGCGACATCTGGCCGACCTCGGACGAGGTCAATGCGCTGATGCGCTTCGCGATGGACGAGGAGACCTTCAAGGACAACTACGAGAAGGTCAAGAAGCCGAGCACGCTGTGGGGCAAGATCAAGGGCACCTCGGGCCAGGTCTACGACTGGCCCAAGTCGACCTATATCGCGCAGCCGCCATTCTTCGAGAACTTCACGATGGAGCCCGACAGCGGCGCGCGCAGCATCCGCGGCGCCCGCGCGCTCGGCATCTTCGGCGACTCGGTGACCACCGACCATATCTCGCCGGCGGGCTCGATCAAGGACACCTCGCCGGCCGGCAAGTACCTGCTCGAGAACGGCGTGCTGAAGGCCGACTTCAACAGCTACGGCTCGCGCCGCGGCAACCATGAGGTGATGATGCGCGGCACCTTCGCCAACGTGCGGATCAAGAACCTGATGATCCCGCCGCGCGAGGACGGCACCCGCGTCGAGGGCGGCTACACGCTGTTCCAGCCCTCCGGCGAGCAGCTGTCGATCTACGACGCCGCGATGCAGTACATCGCCGAGGGCACGCCGACGGTGGTGTTCGGCGGCGAGGAATACGGCACCGGCTCGTCGCGCGACTGGGCGGCCAAGGGCACGCAGCTGCTGGGCGTCAAGGCGGTGATCGCGCGCAGCTTCGAGCGGATCCACCGCTCGAACCTGGTCGGCATGGGCGTGCTGCCGCTGCAGTTCAAGGGCGAGGACAGCGCGCAGTCGCTGGGCCTGACCGGCACCGAGACCTTCGATATCGAGGGCATCGAGGGCGAGCTGCGGCCGCAACAGGACGTCACGCTGGTGATCCACCGCGACGGCGGCCAGACCGAGCGCGTGCCGCTGCTGCTGCGTATCGATACGCCGATCGAGGTCGACTACTTCAACCACGGCGGCATCCTGCCCTTCGTGCTGCGGCAGCTGCTGGTCGCGTAAAGGCGGCGCCATGGCCCCCGGTGCGGCTGGCCGGGGCGCCATGGCCGCATCATCGCTGCATGTAAGTTCCACGCAAGCCTGCGCTGCCACACTCGGTCTCATCGACAGAAACAGCGCGGCCCCTCCCCGGCGGCCGCCAACGAGACCTCGGAGACAAGCATGGCCAAGATCCTGATCGCCTTTATCGTCATCGCCGGCGCCGCCCTGATGCTGCTGATGCAGGGAGGCGGCGACGTCTCGATGGGCGGCGAGCAGCACGGCACCGAAACCCACGCACCTGCCTCGGGCGAGGCCAAGCCCCAGAAGTGACCCGGCGGCCCTGACCCGGCAGCTGACCCGACCGCGCCGACCGGACGGCACCAGCCGGGCCGGAACCCCAGGCGGACACCTCTGCTGCGTTGCACGGCGAAACCGGCGCCCGGTTTACATGACAGGCGCATGACAGGCGCATGACGCGACGCGCCAATCCCGGATCGCATGTCGGATCCATCAGGGTTTGCCCATGTGTTCGCTGGGCGGTGTCAACGCAACGAGTAGAATACCGTTTTACCGAAAAACGGATGAACTCAGCATATGGCAGGTTTTCGCCCCAAGGCCTCTCAACGACTGTCGCCGGACGCGGAGCGTCTCGTCGCCGACGCGCTCGCACTCGATGCGTCGGGTAGCCGCATGGAGGACGCGTATTGGGAACGGCGCCTATCGCAACGCCTGGGCCGGCTGCTGAAGAACGGCAGCCAGTCGGCGCTGGACGCCGCGCTCGAGCATCTGTTCAAGCACAACGTCGACGCCTCGGACGTGCTGGCCGAGCAGGCCGAGACGCTGGCCGAGTCGGCCACGGTCGAAATCGACGGCGTGCGCTACGACGCCCTCTTGATCGCGGCGCCGATCCTGGCTCACACCCGCTACGCGATTCCGTCCGGCGCGCTCAAGCCCGAGCAGGCGCAGACGCTGGCCGTGCACCTGCAGGCGCATGTGGTCGCCTCGAATGCCCGCATGGCGCTGTCGCCGTATCTGTACAGCATCGACCAGCTGCCGCGCACCCATAGCGACACCTTCGCGCTGACCCACAAGCTGATCTCGGCCGCGCTGGCCGGCGTCGCGCCCAAGGTCGATCTGCGCGACCTGCCCGAGACCGCGCCGATCCTGGCCGATCCGCGCTATCTGCTGGCCGTGGTGGTTGCCGAGCACGAGCAGCCGCTGTTCCGCTGGCAGGAGGAATCGAAGGAACACCACGCCGAGCGCTCGGTGTGCCTGGAGCAATGGCGCACCCAGGTCCAGCCCTCGCTGGCGCTGCTGCTGCCGGGCTGCGAGTTCGAGCTGCTGCTGCCCGACGCGTTCTTCCTGTCGTGCCGCGAGTCGGACAAGAGCATCCGTCCGCTGACGGTGCGCGCGGCGGTCAACTATCTGTGCGGCACGCTCGATATCACCGCCGGCCAGCTGGCGGCGGTTACCGCGGCCTTCGGCGAGGACGAGGTCGAGGAATACCGCGTCGCGTTCACGATGCGCGGCGAGAAGGACGTGATCTACGGCATCGTGTGGCCGGTCTACGGCCGCGAGTCGGGCGAGATCGACGACAGCGGGCAAGGCAATCCGCTCGAACAGATCTGCGAGGAACTGCGCAACGCCGGCGTCGACGACATCTTCCGTCACGCCTCGCTGTTCGATCCCGAGTACTGCGAGGACTGCGGCACGCCGCTGTACGCCGATCGCTCCGGCGAGATCGTGCACGCCGAGCTGCCCGAGGACGCGCCGACGCAGCAGCCGCTGTTCCACTGACTCTTGCGTATTGCCGTGTCGTCCCCGCGCAGGCGGGGACCCAGCGTCTTGCAAACCGCCATAGTCACTGGATCCCGCTTTCGCGGGGACGACGGATCGGTCCACGGCCCGCAGCAATGCGGGCCGTTTTCATTGGGGCGCCGGCCCCTCGCTGACGCAGCGCCACAGCGGATGGCCCGAGGCCTGGTACTTGCGCTCGAACGGCGTCATCGGCCGCTCCGGATGCCACGGCTCGGTGCGGGCGGGCCGGCCCACCAACGCCAGCGCCTGCGCGAATTCGTCGATATAGACCGGCCAGTTGCTGCGGCACTCCAGATAGTCCCCGCAGGCGGCCAGCGCGGGAAACACCGCATGGCCGTGCCAGCGCCGCCCAAGATGCCCGATCTTGGGCCACGGATTGGGATACAGCACGTAGTGGCGCGCCACCGCGATCCGATCCTGCTGCAGCAGACGCCAGACATCGACCAGGTCGGCGCGCGCCCAGACGAAGTTGGCGGGCAGCGTGCCCTGCCACCAGTCCTTGCCGGCCGTCAGCCGCTTCTCCGATTGATCCACGCCGATGACGAAATGGTCCGGATGCGCCTGCGCCAGCCGCAGCGTGCTTTCGCCGACGCCGCAGCCGGCATCGAGGATCAGCGGCGCCCCGCCGGCGGCCTGCCAGCTGGCCAACGCCGCGTCGAGCGCGCGCCGGCTGACTTCGCCGATCGGCTTGCGGAACGGTTCGGCGAGATGGCGGGCGACGCGGGTGGCGAGCTGCTGGTGGGCATCGGTCTGGGCCGACGCAATGGGGCGGGAGTTGGCGAACATGGGCGCGATTCTACCGGGCGCGCTCGGGCGAGGGCTCGCGCTGGTGGGCGTTCCGTCCGACGCTCTGGCAGGCGCGCCCGCCATAAGCATATGACGCACGCTTCGCACGCAGCCCGCAATTTATCGGCACAATGCGCAAAAAGCCATCCGCGAACCCGCCTGCCCGACTTGGCAGCAGCAGCAGCCGCCGCCGCGCAGGCCCGTACCAGGAGCCAAGCAACGATGCCGCACCGCCAACGCCCCCTTCACAAGTCCCGCCAGACGGCCCCTGCCCTGCCATCGCGCCGCGGCTGGCTGCGCACCAGCGCCGCGCTGCTGGCCACGCTGGGCGCCAGCGCGGCCTTCACGCTGCTGCCCGCGGGCGCCGCCCAGGCCGAGGAGCTGCGCATCGGCCTGGCGGCCGACGTCACCTCGATGGACCCGCACTGGAACAACGCGGGACCGAACAACGCGATCGCGCTGCATGTCTTCGAATCGCTGGTCTTCATGGACAAGAACGCGCGCTACATCCCGGGCCTGGCGCTGTCGTGGAAGCCGGTCGACGCCACCACCTGGGAAATCAAGCTGCGTCCCAACGTCAAATGGCACGACGGCTCGCCCTTCACCAGCGAGGACGTCAAGGCATCGCTGCAGCGCCCCGAGAAGCTGACCAACGCACCGGGCTCGTTCACCAGCTACACCAAGCCGATCGCGCGCATCGACACGCCCGATCCGCTGACGGTGCGGCTGACGATGAACGTGCGCAACTACGCCAACCTCGCCAACGACCTGAACAGCGTGCCGATCATGCCCAAGCGCATCGCGGCGACGCTGAACCAGACCGACTTCGACAGCGGCAAGGCAATGATCGGCACCGGGCCGTTCAAGTTCGTGCGCTTCGCTCGCGGCAGCGAGATCGTGATGGAGCGCAATCCGAACTACTGGGGCCCGAAGCCCGAGTGGGACCGCGCGGTGTTCCGCATCATCACCGACAGCGGCGCGCGCACCTCGGCGCTGCTCGCCGGCGACGTCGACGTGATCGAGAGCGTGCCGTCGGCCGACGTGGCCAAGCTGAAGAAGGACGCGCGTTTTCGCATCGAGCAGCAGGTTTCGTGGCGCACGATCTTCTGGCAGATGGACCAGTGGCGCGACGACCCTCCCTATGTGACCGACCGCGCCGGCAAGCCGCTCGGCAAGAACCCGTTCAAGGACGCGCGCGTGCGCGCGGCGATCAGCCATGCGCTGAACCGCGACGCGATCGTCTCGCGCATCATGGAAGGCCTGGCGGTGCCGGCCTCGTCGATCGTCTCGCCGCAGATCTTCGGCCACCCGGGCACCAAGCCCGACGCCTACGATCCGCAGCGCGCCAAGCAGCTGCTGGCGCAGGCCGGCTACCCCGACGGCTTCGGCCTGACGCTGCATGCGACCAACAACCGCTATCTGAACGACGCGCAGGTGGCGCAGGCCACCGCCAGCATGCTGACGCGCATCGGCATCCAGACCAAAGTCGAGACGATGCCGGTGGCGGCGTACTTCACCCGCGCACGCCAGGGCGATTTTTCGTTCCAGATGCTCGGCTGGGGATCGGCGGCGGCCGACGTCGCGCTGCGCTCGATCACGGGCACGCCCGATCCCAAGACCGGCTACGGCACCTGGAACTGGGGGCGCTACAGCAATCCGCAGTTGGACAAGCTGATCGAGACCTCGCTGACCACGATCAGCAGCGACAAGGCGCGCGAGGAGAACGCGCGCACGGCGGCCAAGTTCGCACTGGCCGACCACGCCATCATTCCGTCGCACAGCCAGCTGGCGATGTGGGCAATGCGCAAGGGCGTACGCTACGAGGCCCGCACCGACGAGTGGTCGCTGGCGCAGTTCTTCCACAAGGAGTGATCATTCTTCCTTCCTGAAGCGGGGGAGGAAGAAGATAAAAGGCTCTCGCGGTTGACTCCCTCTCCCCCTCAGGGGGAGAGGGTTGGGGAGAGGGAGGTGGTTTTCGGCGGCCCTGGCATGGCGATCGCCGTTGCCCTCTCCCCCGACCCCTCTCCCGCAAGCGGGAGAGGGGAGAACATCAAGGGGCTCGATCCCGCCCCGATCGGTCCGCCTAAATCCTCAACCGCTCCTCCTGCCGTGCATTCGCCCGTCGCAAACCCTTGACCCACTGCCGCGCCGGCAGGCCGGTCGCTTCCTGCACCACGCGCGCGCGCTGATCCAGTGTTTCCCAGTCGATATCGATCGCCGGCCCGTTGAAGGCCAGCGCGATCACGTTGCCGTCGTGCACCTCGGGGAACACCAGCACGCGATCGTCGAAGGCCTCGCAGATGCGCACGATGTTCTTCGGAAAGCTGTCGTGGTCGCCGAACAGATTGATCGTCATCACGCCGGGGTCCTTCAGCACGCGCCGGCAGGCCTTGTAGAAGGCGGTGGTGTCGAGCACCGGACCGCGCGCGGTGGCGTCGTACAGGTCGACCTGCAGCACGTCGTGCGCGCCGGTGCTGGCGGGGTCCATCACGTAGTCCCAGGCGTCCTGCTCGCGCACGGTCAGCCGCGCGTCGTCCTCGCGCAGGCCGAACATGCTGCGGCCGGCGACGATCACCGCCGGGTTGAGCTCCACCGCCGTGACGCGCGCCTTGGCGAATTGCCGATGGCAGAACTTGGTCAGCGAGGCCGCGCCGAGCCCCAGCTGCGCGATATGGAAATCGCGCTGCGACGGCGACAGGAACAGCAGCCAGGCCATCATCTGCTGCGCGTATTCGAGCTCGATGGCATCGGGCTTGCGCAGCCGCATCGCGCCCTGCACCCACTCGGTACCGAAATGCAGATAGCGCACGCCATTCCATTCGGAGAATGTCACCGGCGCAAAGCGCGGCGTCATCCGCTTCTCGTCG
The DNA here is from genome assembly GCA_031181345.1 of Cupriavidus sp. Classification (GTDB taxonomy): domain Bacteria; phylum Pseudomonadota; class Gammaproteobacteria; order Burkholderiales; family Burkholderiaceae; genus Cupriavidus. Next base: position 13,984 of record JAPSLC010000066.1, read on the forward strand.
TTGCGCAGATCACGGTCGGCGGCCGTGTCGCGATCGTGGCGGCGTTCCGCGCGTTGGCGTTCGCCGCGCGCCGGGCGGCGGGAAGCCACGGCTTCGATCGATTTTCTTTTCAGCAGGGTCATCAGTCGGCAATGCGGTCCGCAATGCGGTCAGCAATGCGGCAGGCTACGGAAAGACCGCCCCATGGAAGGGGCGGTCGGCGTCAATCACGGCCGCGATTGTGACAGAAGCGCGCGCCACAGCTCCAGCTTCTGCTCGAAGGTGCGCGCGGCATGGGCGGGGCTGGACGACGGCAGCACCACGGTTTCGTAGCCCGCCGCGGCGAATTGCGGCGCGAAGCGGCCCGAGGTGCCGCCGTTGAAGCCGACGCGGCGCAGCGCCGGCGCCAGTTGCCGCAGGCGTTCGAAGTCGTTGGCCTGCGGATGGCGGATATTGGAATCGAGGCTGCCGGGGCGCACGCAGGCGCCCAGCACGTCCCAGATGCCGACGCGATGCGCCAGCACGCGCGTCAGCCGTTCCGCATAGGGCAGCTCGGGCAGCGGCTCGCCGAGCAGCGCGCCCATCAGCGGCCAGAACTGGTTGCGCGGATGCGCGTAGTACTGGCGCGCCGCCAGCGAGGCGGCGCCAGGAAAGCTGCCGAGGACCAGCACGCGGGTATGGCGGTCGATCACCGGCGGCAGACCTTGCTGCAGCTCGGCCGGCGCCTCCGGGGACGCCGCGAGGGACGCCGCCGGGGCCGCCGCCGGCGGTGCCACCCGAGGCACGCCTCGCCGGGCCGGCATCAGGCCAGCAGCTTGTTGATCCGCTGCACGTAGGCCGCCGGATCTTCCAGCATGCCGCCCTCGGCCAGCAGCGCCTGGTCGAACAGCACGTGCACGCGGTCGGCGAAGGCATCGGCGTCGGCACCCCCATCGGCACCGGCGAGCTGGCGCAGCCTGCCGACCAGCGCGTGCGAGGGGTTCAGTTCCAGGATCGGCCTGGTCTGCGGCGCCTTCTGGCCGGCCTGCTTCAGCAGCCGCTGCAGATAGCCGCTGATCTCGCCCTCGTCCGACACCAGGCACGAGGCCGAATCGGTCAGGCGCAGCGTCACGCGCACGTCCTTGGCCTTGTCGGCCAGCACGTCCTTGGCGCGCGTCAGCACGTCCTTCCATTCGTCCTCGGCCTTCTGCTGCTCGGCCTTTTCCGCTTCGTCGGCCAGCGCGCCCAGGTCCAGGCCGCCGCGCGCGACCGACACCAGCTCCTTGCCGTCGAAATCGTTCAGGAACGACAGCATCCATTCGTCGACGCGATCGGTCAGAAGCAGCACCTCGATGCCCTTCTTGCGGAACACCTCCAGGTGCGGGCTGGCCTTGGCGGCCGTCCACGTGTCGGCGGTCACGTAGTAGATCTTGTCCTGGCCTTCCTTCATGCGGCCGACATAGTCGGCCAGCGACACGGTCTGCTCGGCCGAATCCTGGTGCGTCGAGGCAAAGCGCAGCAGCTTGGCCAGCCGCTGCTGGTTGGCGCTGTCCTCGCCCAGGCCTTCCTTGAACACCTGGCCGAACTGCTGCCAGAAGCTGGCGTACTTGTCGCGCTCGGCCTGGTCCTCGCTGTCGGCCATCGCTTCGAGCATCGACAGCACGCGCTTGGTGCTGCCTTCGCGGATCGCCTTGACGTCGCGGCTCTCCTGCAGCAGCTCGCGCGAGACGTTCAGCGGCAGGTCGGACGAATCGATCACGCCCTTGACGAAGCGCAGGTAGTTCGGCAGCAGCTGCTCGGCGTCGTCCATGATGAAGACGCGCTTGACGTAGAGCTTCAGGCCGCCGCGATGGTTGCGGTCCCACAGGTCGAACGGCGCGCGCGCCGGGATGTACAGCAGCTGCGTGTATTCGTTGCGGCCTTCGACGCGGTTGTGCGTCCACGCCAGCGGCTTCTCGTGGTCGTGGGCGATGTGCTGGTAGAAGGCGACGTACTGCTCGTCGGTGATGTCGCTCTTGGCACGGGTCCACAGCGCGCTGGCCTGGTTGACGCTCTCCCACTCGTCGGTGCGCTTGTACGCGCTGGTGTCCGCGTCCCAGACCTCCTTCGGCATGCGGATCGGCAGCGAGATATGGTCGGAGTACTTGCGGATGATGTCCTTGAGCTTCCACGCCGACAGGAAGTCGTCCTCGCCCTCGCGCAGATGCAGCGTGATGGCGGTGCCGCGCTCGGCGCGCTCGATCGCATCGACGGTGAACTCGCCGTCGCCCCCGCTCTCCCAGCGCACCGCCTCCGAGGCGGGCACGCCGGCGCGGCGGGTCTCGACGGTGACGCGGTCGGCGACGATGAAGGCGGAGTAGAAGCCGACGCCGAACTGGCCGATCAGCGCGGCGTCCTTCTGCTGGTCGCCCGACAGCTGCTCGAAGAATTCCTTGGTGCCCGAACGCGCGATCGTGCCCAGGTTGCGGATCGCCTCGTCGCGGCTCATGCCGATGCCGTTGTCGGTGATCGTGATGGTGCGGGCCTGGCTGTCGGTCTCGATGCGGATCGCCAGCTCGGCGTCGTTCTCCAGCAGCGCGGGATTGGCAATCGCCTCGAAGCGCAGCTTGTCGGTGGCATCCGAGGCGTTCGAGATCAGCTCGCGCAGGAAGATCTCCTTGTTGCTGTACAGGCTGTGGATCATCAGATGCAGCAGCTGCTTGACTTCCGCCTGGAAGCTCATCGTCTCGTGCGTGGCGTTCATGGTTCTCCTCGTCAATGGGTCTTGCAGGCGCGGCGGCCATGGCCGCGCCGGTGGCGGCCAGATAGGGACGCCCCGACGGTTTTTCAAGTGGCGGGCCCGCGCGGCCCGGACGCGCTACAGCCGGTCGAGCTGGCGCGCCAGGAAGTCCAGCATCTGCGGATCGTGGCCGCAGGCGACGTTGAAGCGCATCCAGCCCGACGGCAGCTGCGACGGCGAGAACAGGCTGCCGGGCGCGAACAGATAGCCCTCCTCGTGCCCCGCCGTCGCGATCGCGTTGGTATCGCGGCCGGTATCGGCCCACAGGTACATGCCCGCATGCTGGCCCGGGAACAGCGTCAGCCCCAGCTTCTCGAGCGCGTGCCGGGTCTCGTCGCGGGCGCGCTCGAGGCGGTTGCGCACGCGCTCGACGTGCTTGCGGTAGTGGCCCTCGGTCAGCACCTTGTACAGCACGCGCTCGTTGATCTCGGGCGTGGCCAGCCCCGCCAGCAGCTTGGCGTCGGTCAGGCTCTGCGCCAGTTCGGGACGGGCGGCGACGAAGCCGACCCGCAGGTTGGCGGCCAGCGTCTTGGAGAAGCTGCCCAGGTAGATCACGCGCTTGAGCTGGTCCAGGCTGGCCAGCCGCGTGGCCGGATGGCCGGGCGGGCACAGGTCGCAGTAGATGTCGTCCTCGACCACCAGGAAGTCGTACTGCTCGGCCAGCCGCAGCAGCTGGAAGGCCTTGGCCGCCGACAGCGAGGTGCCGGTCGGGTTGTGCAGCACCGAGTTGAGCACCAGCAGCTTCGGCCGGTGCGCCTGCACGATGCGCTCCAGCGCCTCGAGGTCCGGGCCCTCGGCGGTGTACGGCACGCCGATCACCTGCGCGCCCTGGGCGGCGAAGCGCGCGAACATCACGAACCAGGCGGGGTCGCCGACCAGCACCGGATCGCCGGGACGGACATAGAGCCGCGCGATCAGGTCCAGCGCCTGCGTGATGCCCGAGGTCAGCACGATCTGCTCGGGCGCGGCGCCGATCTCCAGTTCGGCCAGCCGCGTGCGCAGCTGCTGGCGCAGCGGCAGGAAGCCCTCCGGCGTGCCGCTGGCCAGGAAATGGCTGCCCGGCTGGCGCGCCAGGCCGCGCAGCGCGCTGCCGATCAGCTCGCCGTCGAGCCAGTCGTTGGGCAGGAATCCCAGCCCCGGCGCCTTGCGCGGCTCGGCGCGGTGGAACATGTTGCGCAGCAGCCAGGGCACGTCGATGTTGCGCGACCCGTGCTGCGCCGGCGAAGCGGTCTCGCTCGGCAGGCCCGCGCCGATGGCGGGTCCGCGCTCGCGCACGAAGAAGCCGGAGCCGCGCCGCGATTCGAGGTAGCCGAGCGCGACCAGCCGGTCGTAGGCCTCGACCACGGTAAAGCGCGAGATGCCCTTGTCCTGCGCCAGCTGGCGGATCGACGGCATGCGCATGCCGGGGCGGAACACCCGCTCCTCGATCCGCATCCGCGCCCATTCGGTCAGTTGCCCGACCAGCGTCATCTGCGCCGAAGGCACCGGGTCGGGCAGGCTGTCGGCCGCCGATAGCTCGCCGGATGCCGGCGGGGCCGACGGCAACACCAGCCGCAGCGGACGGCGGCTGGCGGCGCGGGGCGGCCTGCGGGCGGCCTCGGCCGTCCCTTCCCCAAGCCCCTGCCCGGCTGCCGGCGTTTGTCCCGTCTCACCGTGCGGCGATCCGGCTTGATTTCCTGTTTCCATGGACGGCCCCGAAAACTGTACTGAGATTCAGCAGAATAACTGTATCGGTACTGTACCGACAACCTTGTCTAACATCGTCCCACGTTGGAAGCCGGGCGAGCGTCACGTCGCCGCCGGCGCGACGCTGGCCGGGCGGCACCGCCATGCCGGGACTGGCCGCCGCACCGGTACAGGCCCCGAGGCAAGACCGGCACCGCCCCCTTAGCGATACCCTTAGCGATACCCACACCGAATCCCCGCAGAACCAGGAGACCCCCGATGTCCGACACCCTGTTGCCGCCGACGCGCAAGCGCTTCGACGAGGATGCCTATCTCGACCGCTGCGGCGCCACCGTGCTGGCGGTGCTGCCCGAAGGCATCGTGCTCGACGAAACGGTCTGCTACGCGCGCAGCGGCGGCCAGGCCGGCGATACCGGGACCCTGACGCTGACCGACGGCAGCACGATCGCGCTGGCCGAGACCGTCTACGCCGCCGACCGCAGCGCGATCCTGCACGTGCCCGCGCCCGGCCAGACCTTGCCTGCGCTGGCTACCGGCAACCGCGTCACGGTGGCGATCGACTGGGCACGCCGTCATCGGCTGATGCGGCTGCACACCTGCCTGCATCTGCTCGGCTCGCTGATCCCGGTGCCGGTCACAGGCTGCAACATCAACCCCGACACGGCGCGGATCGACTTCGACCTGCCCGAATCGACGCTGGACAAGGCGGACCTCGGCGAACGCCTCAATGCGCTGATCGCCGCCAATACGCCGGTCCGCATCGATCGCATCACGCCGGAGCAGCTGGCGGCCGAGCCCGACCTGGTGCGCACCATCGGCGCGGCGCCGCCCGTGGGCACCAGCCAGATCCGCATCATCGAGATCCCCGGCATCGACCGCCAGCCCTGCGGCGGCACCCATGTCGCCGCGGTCGGCGAGATCGGCCCGGTGGTGATCGGCAAGATCGAGAAGAAGAGCCGCACCAACCGGCGCGTGGTGGTGAACTTCGCCGAAGCGGCCGGCGGGGCCCTGGCCGCCGACGCCGGCCCGGCGCGCGCCGCGGCATGAGCGCGATGCCGATGGATGCGCTGCCTGCCTGGCTCGCCGGCCTGAGCGTTGCCCAGTTTGCCGCGCTGCTGTCGCTGATGACGGTCGGCCTGTTCACGCCCGGCCCCAACACCACCATCGCCGCGGTGACCGGCGCCAACTTCGGCCTGCGCGCGACGCTGCCGCACTGCATCGGCGTCGCGCTCGGCTTCGCCAGCATCCTGGCGCTGTGCGCGGCCGGCGTGGGCGCGCTGATCGTCGCCAGCCCGGTGCTCGCCACCATCGTCCATCTGGCCGGCGTGGCCTACCTGCTGTGGCTCGCCGCGAAGATCGGACGCAGCGCCTCGCTCAGCGACCGGCAGGTGCTGGCGCCGCTGTCGGTCTGGCAATCGGTGGCGCTGCAGTACGCCAACATCAAGGCCTGGATGCTGGCGCTGGCGATCGCCGCCTCCTACATGTCCGGGGCGGCGTCGCCGCTGCAGCGCGGCCTGCTGGTGTGCGCGGTGTTCGGCGTGTTCGGCTTTCTCAGCAACGGGGCCTACGGCGCGATGGGCGCGTCGCTGCGCCAATGGCTGCAGGTCGGCCAGCGCATCCGCTGGTTCAATCGCGCGATGGGGCTGGCGCTGGCCGCCACCGCGCTGTGGATCGCCTTTGCCGGGCGGCCGGCGATGTCGTAGCGTCACGCGAATAACGTCACGCAAATAACGCCACGCAAATCAGGCCACGCAACGGGGCCGTGCAACAAAGCCCCGTAACAAGGCCACAAGGACCCTGCCATGACGCAACGCGACACCGCCGCGCCCTATCGACCGACTGCACCCATGCCCGCCCACGCCCCGAGCGGCGGCATGCTGCTCGGCTTCATCGGCGTGGCGATCTTCAGCCAGACGCTGCCGTTCACGCGCATGGCGGTGGCCGAGCTGGACGCCACCTTCGTCGCGCTGGCCCGCGCGCTGGTGGCGACGCTGCTCGCGCTGGCGCTGCTGTGGCAGCGCGGCGCGCTGTCGGCGGCGCGCCGTCCGCGCGGCGGCCAATGGTTCCGGCTGGCCGTGACCGCGCTCGGCGTGGTGATCGGCTTTCCGCTGTTCTCGTCGCTGGCGATGCGCGAAGTGCCGGCCAGCCACGGCGCGATCGTGATCGGGCTGCTGCCGCTGGCCACCGCGGTGTTCGCCGCCTGGTTCGGCCGCGAGCGGCCCTCGCTGGCCTTCTGGGCCGCGGCGCTGGCCGGCAGCGCGCTGGTGGTCGGCTTCGCGCTGTGGCAAGGGGCCGGCGCGCTGCAGCACGCCGACTGGCTGCTGTTCGCCGCGATGGTGCTGGGCGCGCTCGGCTATGCCGAGGGCGGCAAGCTGTCGCGCGAGCTCGGCGGGCTCGAGACCATCAGCTGGGCGCTGGTGGTCTCGCTGCCGGTGGTCCTGCCCACGGTCGCCTGGATGGCCGCGCAAACGCTGCCGCAGATCGCCGCCGCCTCGGCGCGCGCATGGCTGGGCATGGCCTACGTTTCGCTGTTTTCGATGTTCATCGGCTTCGTCTTCTGGTACGCCGGACTGGCGAAAGGGGGCGTGGCCCGCGTCGGCCAGATACAATTGCTGCAGCCGTTCATGACGCTGGCCGGCGGCGCCTGGCTGCTGGCCGAGCCGCTCGACGCGCCGACCATCGGCTTCGCCGTCGCGGTGATCGCGGTGGTGGCGCTGGGGCGCCGGACCGCGGTGCGTGCCGCACCAGCGCCGGCAGCCCGCGCCGCTGCCGCCGCGTCCGCCGGCCTGCCGCCGGCACGATCCCGCTGAACCTTCACGAACTCTCTCGAGAACAGGAGTCTGCATGTCCGTCTACGACACCCTCGCCCGCCTGGGCATCGAACTGCCGACCGCCGGCGCCCCTGCCGCCGCCTACGTGATGGCGGCGCAGACCGGCAACACGGTCTTCCTGTCGGGCCATATCGCCCGCAAGGACGGCAAGCCCTGGGTCGGCAAGCTGGGCGATCAGCTTGGCACCGAAGAGGGCAAGGCGGCCGCGCGCGCGATCGCGATCGACCTGCTGGCGACGCTGCACGCGCATGTCGGCGACCTGAACCGCGTGACGCGCATCGTCAAGGTGATGAGCCTGGTCAATTCGACGCCGGACTTCACCGAGCAGCACC
>JAPSLC010000118.1 GCA_031181345.1 Cupriavidus sp.
CGCAGCGCGGCATCGACCGGGTAGTTCTCGAACACCAGGATCGAGTCGAACAGCGCCTGTCCGCCTTGACTGGCCCAACGCTGGATTTCGTAGAGCGGCACATGTTCGTGCTCGCGCAGCGCCAGATTTTCGGCTTGCAGCGCCTGCAGCCAGTCGGCGACGGGCTGGTCCGGCGACGGTGCCTGGATCACCGGCAAGGTATTGATGAACAGGCCAAGCATCGCCTCGGCGCCGGGCAGCGCCGCGGGCCGGCCCGCAACCGTGGCGCCGAAGGCGACGGCGCGTCGACCGGTGTAGCGCTGCAGCACGATGACCCACGCGGCTTGCAGCAGCGTGTTCAGCGTCAGGTGCTGGTTGGCGGCGCTGCGTTGGAGGCGGGCGAGGGCGTCGGCGTCGAGCGTGGTGCGGCAGGTGGCGTGGCCGGTGCCGGCATCCGGCGTCGGCAGGGCCGAGGCCAGCCGGGTCGGCTCGTCGAGCATTTGCAGCCGTTCGCGCCAGAACGACTCGCTGGCGGCGACATCGTGCGTCTGCAGCCAGGCGATGTGATCGCGGTAGCGCGAGGCGGGCACCTCGACTGGCTGCCCGTGGTAGCGCTGCAGGACCTCGCCGATCAATCGGGCCGTGCTCCAGCCATCGAGCAGCAGATGGTGGCTGGTCCAGATCATGCGGTAGCAGTTCGCGGCCAAACGCATCAGGCGCACGCGCATCAGCGGAGCGGTGTCGAGAGCGAAGGCCAGTCTCCGTTCATCGAGCGCAACGTCCTCGCACTCCGATTCTTCCCAGCTACGCTCGGCATCGATCCGAACCGGCGAAGGCACCTGCCGATAGACCGCCTGCATCGCCTGCCCGTCGATCCAGACAAAGCCGGTACGCAGAATCTCGTGCCGGGCCACCGTCTGGTCCCAGGCCGAGCAGAAGCGCTCGGCGTCGAGCCCGTCGAGCGTGACGGCGAGCTGGTTGACGTAAAGGCCCGCCTCCGGCGCGTAGAGCGAGTGGAACAGCATGCCGTGCTGCATCGGCGTGAGCGGATACAGGTCCTCGATCTGGCGGCCGTCGAGGCGGTCCAGTTGATCCTGGGTCAGTCTGGCCAGCGGCACGTCGGACGGCGTCAGCGCGCCGGACGGCACGCTGAGGCAATGGTCTATGGTCCTCTCCAGCGCCTCGCGGTAGGCGTCCACCAGCGAGGCGATGGTCTCCCGCCGGTAGCGGGCGGTGCTGAAACTGATGGCCAAGGACAGCACGCCACCGGCCACCTGACCATTGATCGTGATCCAGTTGCCAAGCGGCGCGTCGGGGGCGATGGGCTGCCCCGGAGATTCGGGGGCGCGATCGAAGAGGGCTGCGTCCCCGATGTTGGCGTCAAGTTGGCCCAGATAGTTGAACGTAATGCGGGGCGCGCGGATCGCGGCAAGTTCGGCGCGGTTTGCCTGCGGCCCGAGATGACGCAGCAAGCCATAGCCCATACCGTGATCAGGGATGGCGCGCAACGTCTCCTTGACCGTCTTGATGCTGCTGGCGACGTCGTCGACAACCGGCAGGACGACGGGGAACACGCTGGTGAACCAGCCCACTGTGCGACTGATATCGAGGTTTTCAGACAGCGCCTCGCGGCCGTGGCCCTCAAGGAAGATGGCTGCCTGGTCTACACCGGCCCATTGACCAACGGCTCTCGCGAGCGCGCTCAGCAGCAGGTCGTTGATCTGCGTCCGATACGCCGCAGGTGCCTGCTTGAGCAGCCGTTGCGTCTGCGCAGGCGAAAGCTGCAGGGTCAGCGTGGCGGCATCGGCCATGCGATCGTGGTCCACGGTACGATCGCAAGGAAGCTCCGCCCCTTGCTGGGCGCGCCAGTAGTCGGCTTGCTGGTGCAGATCGTCCGAGCTCGCGTGCTGCACCAATGCCTGTGCCCAAGTCTTGTACGACGCCGTCCTGGGGGGAAGGGCGATCGGCTCGCCGTGCTCGGCAAGGCGGTACGCATGCTGCAGGTCTTCCAGCAGGATGCGCCACGAGACGCCGTCGATTACCAGATGGTGGGCAGCCAGCAGCAGCCGCTCGCTGCGGTCCGGCAGCCGGAGGTGCAGCGCGCGGATGAGCGGGCCGTGTTGCAGGTCGAGGCTTTGTTGCGCTCGGTTGCAGTGTTCGTCGATGGCCTCCGGACCGCAGACGTCCTGTTGCCAAAGCAGTTCGTCGTCTACCGGCTCGGCGTAGTGCTGGCGCCATTGACCCTCGGTCTGCTGGTAACGGAGCCGCAGCGCGTCGTGATGGCGGGTCACTGCATGCAGCGCCTGCCGTAGTGCCTCCTGGTCGAGCGCAGCCCGGGGGCGCAGGAGCACCGACTGGTTCCAATGGTGGCGCCGGGACATTTGCGTTTCGAAGAACGCTTGTTGGATCGGCAGCAGCGGCACTTCGCCGTTCGGCGTGTCCTCGACGGCATGGTGGGCTTCGTCGCGGGCGGCAACCTGTGCCAGGGCCTGCACGGTCTGATGCAGGAACAAGTCCTTGGGCGTGAAGCGCAGGCCAACGCGACGCGCTCGGCTGACCGCCTGGATCGACAGGATCGAGTCGCCGCCGAGCTCGAAGAAGTTGTCCGTGATGCCGACTCGCTCGATACCAAGCACTTCCTGCCAGACATGGGCGAGCAGCGTTTCGATGTCGTTGCGCGGCGGGGCGTAGCCTTTGGCTTCCCACGTCGGCTCGGGCAACGCGCGGCGGTCGAGCTTGCCGTTCGTCGTGACCGGCAGCCGAGCGAGCGCGATGATGTGCGCCGGGACCATATACGCGGGCAGGCAGTCTTCGAGATAGGCGCGGAGCTCGGCGGGGATATCGGGAGCGTTCCCGCGGGCGACTACATATGCGACGAGTTGCTTGCCGCCTTGGCCTTCGTGTGCGACAACGACGGCCTCGCGGACGGCGGCATGGGCACGCAGACGTGCTTCGATCTCGCCCAGTTCGATGCGATAGCCGCGGATCTTGACCTGATGGTCGAGCCGGCCGACGTACTCGATGCTGCCGTCGCGGCAGCGCCGGACCAGATCGCCGGTGCGGTACA
>JAPSLC010000067.1 GCA_031181345.1 Cupriavidus sp.
TCATGAACCAGGAAACCGCTCCTGGCGTGAAGCTGGGCCACGGCATCATCAACCACATCCTGAATGAACTGGAAGTGTCGTGCCTGCCGGGCGACCTGCCGGAATTCATCGAAGTGGACATGGGCGCAGTCGAACTGGGCCAGACCGTTCACCTGTCGGACCTGAAGCTGCCGAAGGGCGTGACCCCGATCACGCACGGCGACGACAACCCCGCCGTGGCGACCGTCGCCCTGCCGGCCGGCGGCGTGTCGGAAGCTGCCAGCGAAGGCGAAGGCGAGACGCCGGCCGCCTGATCGGCGCCAGCCCTCGGCTGACCCGGTGGCCCTGTCGTATCGACAGGTGCCGCCACAAAGACCGCCGGTTCGTCCGGCGGTTTTTTTTCGCGTATGCTTGCCTGCTGCGCCGCGGCCCGGACGCCGCGCGCGCTCGCCACCGAACCCGTTTGCACCATGATCAAGCTCATCGTCGGCCTCGGCAATCCCGGGGCGGAATACGAAGCCACCCGGCACAATGCCGGCTTCTGGCTGATTGACCAGCTGGCCCGCATGGCCGGTGCCACGCCGCGCGTGGAAGGCCGCTTCCATGGGCTGGCGGCGCGTGCGCGCCTGTGGGATCAGGATATCTGGCTGCTGAAGCCGTCGACCTTCATGAACCGCTCGGGCCTGGCGGTGGTATCGCTTGCCCGCTTCTACAAGATCCTGCCCGACGAGATCCTGGTCGCGCACGACGAAATGGATCTGCCGGCCGGCGCGGTCAAGCTCAAGCGCGGCGGTGGCTCGGGCGGGCACAACGGCCTGAAGGACATCTCCGCGCATTTGTCGACGCCGGAATACTGGCGCCTGCGCATCGGCGTGGGGCATCCGCGCAATGCCGGAGGCGCCGGCGATCGGGAGGACGTCGTCAACTTCGTGCTCAAGCCCCCGCGCCGAGAAGAGCAGCAGGCGATCGACGAGGCGATCGACCGCAGCGTGGCGCCCCTGTCGCTGCTGGCCAAGGGCGAGGCCGAACGCGCGATGATGCAGCTGCATTCGGCCAGCTGATGCCCTGAGGCGCCATGGTGAGCCGCTGCGGCGCGCCAGTGCGGGGCGGGCCGCCACGCGGTTCACATTGCTACTGCGACCGGATCGGCTACCGGGACAGGCTTTTTCTGCGGGACAGAGGCTCCCTTCTTTTCTGCAGCCAAGCGGGCACCATCACCGTCCACGAGGTTGCGAATCTTGATCTTCAATTCCTCGACAACCGGTCCTTTGACAGCGGGATCTGGAGAGCTAAACCGAAGCGGCCAGAGGTCCTCCCGAGTCAAGCCGATCCGCTTCAAGGTGTGTTTGACCAGCTTCCGCGCATCGGGATCTGACTCGGCCGCCCTGTCGAGCAGCCGGACCGCTTCGTCGATGACGTCGTCCAGTGTTGGCAAGTCGTTGCCCTCCGACGCGCCCTCCCTGGATGCAACGGGGTTATTGTTGTCCTTATCGATCGCCGCCTGGATGGATTTGGCAGAATTGCGATTGCGAATTCCGGCAAAGAGGGCCCAACCTGCCAATGCCAGGCCACCGATGATGCCGAACAGGATACCTCCGGTCGAAACCCCGCCCACTACCAGGAACAGGGCCAGGGAAATCCCTCCGACGGCCATCGCCGCAGTGCCATAGGCAATCCGCCATTTTCCCACGCGAATTTGGTTTTTGGCGTCGTCCTGCGCCTTAACCTCGTTGCGCTCGGCATGCGCGAGCAAAGATTCTGCAACCCGGCTTGCATTCGCCAGAGCGGCTTGCTGGCTCTCCTTTGCCTCCTTGAGTCCTTCTTTGGCGTTTTCAATTGCTTTCAAGGCCCCGCTCGCCGCGGCCAGCTTCTTCAGGCCGTCATGCCACCGCAGTGCGCCCGCGACGATATGAAGCGCGCCACATCCGAGGCTAAAGGCAAAACCGCAAATGGCGGTCGCTGTAGCGTTTATCGGCACTGACGCAAGGTGCAATAGCTCGCTGACCTTCAAACTGTCCCATAGCAACGCCAGGTTGCAGCCAACGCCACCGCCTTGCAATATGCCGTCCCGCGTGAACATGACGGAGGAGTGCTTCAAGGTATGGGTGGCCTCGCGATGGTCGATTTGCGCGGTTTCGTACTTCAGGTAGCTTTCCGCCAACGCCGGCATTGAGTCCAGATTCGCCGGGGCACCTTTAGAAAGCTCCTTGACCGAGATACCGTCGCTCGATGGACGCACTGTGGATATCCGAGAACCATCGTCGATGCTCGGATCAGCTGCCCTTAGCTGCTGGCGTTTCTCTTCATGTGCTGCTTCCTTCTTTCTCCGAATATCTCCCAAGAATTTCTTGCGGTTCCCCTGATTCCGGGTGAGCTGCGCTCCAACGGTTTGATGTCTGTGTACATGCCTCCCGAACAAGACCGAAGTTATACCCATTTCCACAAGCGAGGCAATGCTGCCTAAAGCGATTCCGACTTGTGAAACGGTATGCCGGGCTCCCTCGGCAGCAAATCGCGTGGTAAAAAGCGCCGACGATGGATTGGCACGGAAGAAGGTCGTGATGGATTCGACGAAAGCGCCCACGCGATACAAGGCAATGCCACTCCAACCAAAATACAAAGTCGTATTGGCGCGCGCGACTTGCCGCTCATCTGGCAACACTGCCTCCCGATCTGCTATCCAGCCTGTATAGGTAAGTTGGCTGCACGCATTTCCCATTGAACGTCTCCTCCTTCCCCTTGCTCTGTGCAATCGATGAGTCCGCTCCAGAGCTTGTATTCGGCATTTGTTTAGCCCACCTTCGAAAGGCCTTTATGGCTAGCCGCCGCCCGCTGTCTCAAGCCACGGAACAGCACTACGCGCGTACATGGCCCCGACAATTTCCTTGTGCAAGCGGTCGCTCGTTGCTCGATCTACGGCATAGCGTGGGGTGGCCATGTATCGCAATAGGCGTCGATTGTCGATTTCCTTTTCTTCCGGCGGATATACAGGGATTGCCGATGTCCTGATCGCATCATATGAAGGAAATCCGTTGAACCGCTTCCGCATCATGGTTACGGCCGGGAAGCCATACTCCAGCTTTTTACCGTGCTTTTCCCATCGGTATTGAATATCGATAGCGGTATTGGCCAAACCCAATACGGCGGGCGAATTGATAGACATCGAAGGTGGCAGCAACTCCAGTATTCGTTTCCATCTCGCTTCGTCCCATGTCCTCGTTTCGCCACCTAATCGCTGTGCCTGTGCGATGGCACCCATCAGCGGCTCGGCCGCCTTCGCAGTACCGGGGTTAAGCAGCAGCGGCGTTGCCAGCCGAAGCAGCGTGTCATGGAACTCAGGCTTGACTCCTCCGTAAGCTGTGCGGCGGGCGAATTCGGTCAGCACCGTGATGGCCCAGTATGGGGACCGAGCCATCGCATGTTGGAACACTTCATGTAGAACGTCCAACTTCGCCTTGTTGGTCAGGTCATCGAACAACGACCATAATTCGTGGAACACGCGCTCAGGAATACGGGGGTACATCTTGCCGAGACGCTTGAACGTCTCCCCAAGTACCGCCTTGGCACGCCAACTGATCCAGCGGTCTCCGGTCAAGAGATTGAGCCATAGTGTGACCTCTCTCATGCACGACGACTGTGACCGGAAATCCAGGCTTTTCTTGCTCGCAATCAACTCCCGAAACAACTGAAATTCCGGCCAATAGGGCTTGAGCTGTTGATGAAGAAGCCGGCACGTCATGGCAAGCGTCGCGCGTTCGAAGGGATCGGCCAGGTACGCCAGGATCTTGTCGGTGGCAACCTTTGGCAAGGCGGCGACGTGTTTGTTTTCTGCTTCCGGAGTGCGTCGCGGAATCCCGGTTCGCGAAAATACCTTCGCCAGACTTGACATGACGCCTTGCGAACCGTCACGCAAGGCGATGGCAGTCCCATTGGGGCCGAGCCGGCCCCCGGACCGGCCGAACGACGCCATTTCATAGGTGCTGGTACCCGGCAACGCCGGGCTTGGATAACCCTCGGTGCAGACTTGTGGCATGGCGCTCTCCCGAGCTGTAGGAATGCCATGCACGTTTGCATAGTGGCGGGCGCCTGCGCTTAACACATCCGCAACGTTCGACAACTTTTGATTGCGGCCGACGCCACAAAGATGGCCTTGTGCGGCCCAGGCAACCGAAAAGTGGGCCCGCGACATAAAAAAACCCCGCTATCGTCCATGCGGGGTTCTTATTGCGGCTGGTGGCTTTTTGCGAGGCCGGGAGAGCCCGGAGCGGCGCGTGCTGCCTCAGGCTGCGTGCTTGGCGGCGGTCAGCAGCCGGTAGCGCTGCATCAGCACTTCGTGTGTCTCGACCCGGTTCGGATCGCGCGGGATGCACGCGACCGGGCACACCTGCTGGCATTGCGGCTCGTCGAAGTGGCCGACGCACTCGGTGCATTTGTTGGGGTCGATCTCGTAGATTTCCGGCCCCATCGAAATCGCTTCGTTCGGGCACTCGGGCTCACAAACGTCGCAATTGATGCAATCGTCGGTGATGATCAGCGCCATGGTGTTTCCTTCTGCCGTTCGGCCATCGCAGCGTCATCCCGCGCGATCGGCCGCTGGAGACCGCCCGCGCCCGACTGGCCGCGTCCTGACGATTTCCGAACCCCGTATTCTAGGCGTTTTCGGGCCGGCCCGCCGAGCGGGCCCTGGCCTGTCGCGGCGGATCGAGGGCTCAGTCGCCCTTGCCGATCTTTTCCTTGAGCCAGCGCTCGACCGAAGGGAACACGAACTTGCTGACGTCGCCGCCCAGCACCGCGATCTCGCGCACGAAGGTGCCGGAGATGAACTGGTATTGATCGGACGGCGTCAGGAACATCGTCTCGACGTCCGGCAGCAGATAGCGGTTCATGCCGGCCATCTGGAACTCGTACTCGAAGTCCGACACGGCGCGCAGGCCACGCACGATCACGCGCGCATTGTTCTTGCGCACGAAATCCTTCAGCAGGCCGGAAAAGCCGTCGACGCGCACATTCGGATAGTGGCCCAGCACTTCCTTGGCGATGCCGATGCGCTCTTCCAGCGAAAAGAAGGGGCGCTTGTTGGGGCTATGGGCGACTCCGACCACCAGCTCATCGAAGATATTGGACGCCCTGCGCACCAGATCCTCGTGTCCCCGGGTCAACGGATCGAACGTGCCGGGATAGACCGCGACGACCATGCTTCCTCCTTGTTCTGCCCGCTGCCGTGAACCGGCAAGCCGCACCGGCACCGGCTTTGCAGCCGGCTTGCGCCGATGCCGCCAGGCGAGCGTTGGCGACAGCGGCGTAGTGTACCCCTAAATGCGCGGCTTGAAAGCCGCCGCGCCAAGCGGGCGCGAGCGCCCTGGGCGATCATCGCGCACCGGCGCGCGAAGCGCCAGCGGTCGGCTTCAGTCGGCCGCGCCGCGATGGCGCAGCAGGTGGAAATGCACCGCGCCGGCACGCGCATGGCGCACGATTTCCAGCGACGCGGGCACCGGCGCATCGGCGCCGGTCAAGGGACTTTCGGATTCGACATAGACCAGCCCCGCTGCATGGGTCAGCCGCTCCGCATGGGCCAGGGCCGGGCCGATCCAGTCCTCTGCGAACGGCGGATCGAGAAAGACCACATCGAAGCTGGCGGCCGGCATTTGGGCCGCGATGGCGAAGGCGTCACCCTGGAGAATCTGGATGTGCTCGGCGCCGAGCCGGCCCTGGTTCTCGCGCAGCTGGCGCACCACGCGCGGATTGGCCTCGACCATCGCGACATGGGCGGCGCCGCGCGAGGCGGCCTCGAAGCCCAGCGCGCCGGAGCCGGCGAACAGGTCCAGGCAACGCTGGCCGCTCAGGTCCTGGCCGAGCCAGTTGAACAACGTCTCGCGCACGCGGTCCGGCGTGGGCCGCAGGCCTTCGGCATCGAGTACCGGCAGAGGGGTGCGCTTCCATCGCCCCCCGATGATGCGGACCTGCGCGGGGGCCTGGCGGGAGGAGAACGAGGGGACGCGCCCACGGGGCGCGGTCTGGCTGCGCCCGCCGGCGGCGGGCTGCGGAGAGGGGGAACGCGGACTCATTCCGTGATTGTAGAGCCTGGCGGGCCCTTGGCTGGCGCTGCCGCGCCGGCGGCACCGGATCGCTATGCGCGCCAGCGCACCGAGCGCGGTGCCGCGGCAGGCGCCGGAGCCGCGCCCACGCGATGCGCCGCCTGGCTCAGCGGGCCGCCGCGGTCGGCGCGGTCGGCGCGCCGGTCGGCCCGCCGACGATCACGGTGGCCATCGCGTCGGGGCGGACATGGCGCTGGAAAGCCTGCCTGACGTGCTGGCGGTCGACCTTGGCGATCTGCGCGGTCCAGGTATCGAGATAGTCCAGCGGCAGGCCGTACCAGCCGATATTGGCGACGTTGGTCAGCAGCTTGCGGTTGCTGTCGATCCGCAGCGGGAAGCCGTTGACCAGATTGTCCTTGGCCGCCTTCAGCTCGGCCTCGGTCGGCCCTTCCTCGACGAAGCGCTTGAGCACCTGCCGCACCAGCGTGAGCGCCTCGTCCGTCTGCGCCTTGCTGGTCTGCAGGCCGATGCCGAACGGCCCCGGCTGCTTGGACGGGGCGAAATAGCTGTCGACGCCGTAGGTCAGGCCGCGCTTTTCGCGGACTTCCTCGGTCAGCCGCGAACTGAAGCCGCCGCCGCCCAGCACATAGTTGCCGACCAGCAGCGCGAAATAGTCGGGATCGCCGCGCGCGATGGCCGGCTGCCCCAGCACCACGGTGGCCTGCTGCGCCGGATGCGGGACGCGCTGGACGCTGGCGCCGATGTCCATCTTGACCTGCGGCATCGCCGGCGGCGCGGCGCCGTTGGGCAGGCCGCGCGTCAGCAGCTCGGCGATCTGCTCGGCCTGGCGGCGGTCGATCGCGCCGATCAGCGTGACGACCGCGCGCGAGGCCGCGTAGTTGTCGCGCCAGAAGCGTTCCAGGTCGGCGCGCGTGACCGACGCCACCGACTCGGCGGTCGCCGACATGCCGTACGGATGGTTCGGATAGATGGCCCTGGACAGCAACTTGTCGGCGATCACGCCCGGGCGCGTATCGCCCTCGCGGATGGCCGCGATCATCCGTTCCTTCTCGCGGGCGACCACGGCCTCGGGGAAGGTCGGCGCCTTGATCAGCTGCGCGGCCAGCGTCACCGACTGCGTCAGTTCCGGGTTGGAGGTCAGCGTACGCAGGCCGATGCCGCCACGGTCGCCGCCGGCCGCGCCGCCGAAGCTGGCGCCGGTATCGGCGAAGGCGTCGGCGATCTGTGCCTCGTCGCGCGCCGGCTGGCCCTCAACGGCGCCGGTACCCTTGTCGAGCAGCGCGGCCGTCAGCGTCGCCAGACCCGCCTTGCCCGCCGGGTCATAGCGGCTGCCGGCGTCGAAGTCGACGTTGATGTCGAGCATCGGAATCGACGGGCTGCGCACGAAATAGACGCGTGCGCCGGTCGATGCGGTCCAGTGTTCGATCGGAATGGCCGCCTGCGCGGTGGCGGCGCCAAGGCCGGCCAGCAGGCCGGCGGCGACCGCCAGCGCCTGGCGCAGCCGGGCCGAGGGACGGGAAAACGAGAGCGAATCCATGGCGAACATCGGCGGGTCCTCAGTGGCGCAGGCCGGACGGGGCCTGGGGCTTGGGCTGGTTGGGATCGATCGGCTGCGGCAGCAGCGTCGCCACGGTCAGGTTGTCCTCGCTGAAGTATTTGCCCGCCACCGTCTTGACCTGCTCCGGCGTGACCTGCTTGATCCGTTCCAGGATGCGGTCGAGCTGCTGCCACGAGATGCCGGCAATCTCGGCCACGCCGATCTCCATGCCCTGGCCGAACACCGAATCGCGCTTGTAGATCTGGCCCGCCACGACTTGCGCCTTGACGCGCCGAAGCTCTTCGTCGGACACGCCCTCGCGCGCGATCCGCTCGATCTGCTGGCGCAAGGCACGCTCGATCTCCTCGGTGGTATGGCCATTGGCCGGCGTGCCGTCGAGCACGAACAGCGACTCGCCGCGATTGATGCCGTCGTAGCCGACATTGACGTCGTCGGCCAGCCGCTGCGTCCGCACCAGGTCGCGCGTCAGCCGCGCATTGTCGTAGCCGTTGAGCACGGCGGCCAGCACCTCCAGCGCATACGGATCGATGTCCTTCTCGACGTCGCGCAGGCGCGGCACCTTGTAGGCCAGCACCAGATAGGGGTTCTCGGCCGGCGCCTTGACCCAGATCCGCTTGACGCCCTTCTGCGGCGGCTCGATCTGCGGCTTGCGCACCGGCAGCGGACGCGGCTTGAGCTTGCCGTAGGTACGCTCGGCCATCGCGCGCACCTCGGCGGGCTTGACGTCGCCAGCGACCACCAGGATCGCGTTATTGGGCACGTACCACTCGCGATACCAGTGGCTGACGTCGTCGACGCGCATATTGACCAGGTCGTTCATCCAGCCGATCACCGGATGGCGGTAGCCGGCGCTGGTGTAGACCGTGGCCAGCAGCTGTTCGTAGACCGTGCCGCGCGGCGAGTCGTCGGTGCGCAGCCGGCGCTCCTCCATCACGACCTTCATCTCGCGCTCGAAGTCCTCGGCGCGGATCACCAGATTGGCCATGCGGTCCGCTTCGAGCTCCATCATCCGCGGCAGATGCTGCTTGGCAATCTGCTGGAAGTACATCGTGAAATCGCGATTGGTCATCGCGTTCTCGCGGCCGCCAAGCGCGGCGATCTGCCGCGAGAACTCGCCCGGCCCGACCTTGGGCGTGCCCTTGAACATCATGTGTTCGAGCATATGGGCGACGCCCGTGGTGCCGCTGACTTCGTCGATGCCGCCGACGCGATACCAGACCTGATGGGCGACGGTGGGCGCGCGGTGGTCTTCCTTGACGATCACGCGCATGCCGTTGGCAAGCTTGAACTCGGTGGTGCCGCCGTCGGGCACCGCCGCCTGTACCGCCGCGCCGGGAGCCGGTGGCGCGTCCACCGCGACGCCTTGCGCATGCGCCAGCGGCAGCCACGCAGCGGCAGCGAGCAGCGCGAGCGAGGCCAGACTGCCTAGACGATGGGGCCGCCATGATGGCGAAGGAGAATGCCGGCGCCGGTCGGCACCGTTGGTGACATGCTGATTGGCGGGCGTTGCGCCCTGCCACGTCGACGCCGCGGTCGACCCTGCGCGATGGTTCATGCGACCCCGTCTGCTAGAATTTTGGCGATTGATTCTACCGGGGTATGGACCCCTTTCCCAATGTTTAGTTTCTGGAAGAAGCGCAAGGCCGAGCCGGCCGGCGCGCCCGCCGAGACGCCGATCGAGGCACCATCGGCCCCGGCGGCGCAGGCACCGGCCGCCGAAGCGCCGCCGGTCAGCTCCGCACCGCCGCAGCCGGAAACGGTGGCGCCGCCCGCGCCGATCGAGGCGCCCGCACCGGCCGCCGAAGCCAAGCCCGCACCGTCCCGACTGTCGCCGCTGTCCTGGTTCACGCGATCCTCGCAGCCCGCGGCCGAAGCGGCGCCACCGGTCTTGCCGCAGGCAGAGCCACAGCGCGAGCCCGAGCTCGAGCCACAACCCGAGCCTCGGCCCCAACCGCAACCGACACCACAAGCGGCACCACAAGCGGCTCCGCAACCGGCGCGCGACCTCGCGCCCGAACCGGTCCCCGCCACACCGCCTGAAGCTTCGCCCCTGCCTCCGGCCGCGCCCGTCGCCACGGACCACGGCGATGACGAAGACGAGATGGTGCTGGTTCCTGTCCCGCCGCCGAGCGAGGAAGCCAGGCGGGGCTGGATGCAGCGGCTGCGCACCGGCCTGTCCAAGACCAGCCGCGGCATCAGCACGCTGTTCGTCGGCGTCAAGGTCGACGAGGCGCTGTTCGAGGAATTGGAGACCGCGCTGCTGATGGCCGATGCCGGCGTCGAGGCGACCGAATATCTGCTGGGCGAGCTGCGCCGCCGCGTCAGGAGCGAGCGCATCGACACCGCCGAGGGCGTGCGCGTGGCGCTGCGCGATCTGCTGACCGAGCTGCTGCGCCCGCTCGAAAAAACCATGGCGCTGGGCCGCGAGCAACCGATGGTGATGATGATCGCGGGCGTCAACGGCGCCGGCAAGACCACCAGCATCGGCAAGCTGTGCAAGCACTTCCAGCACTACGGACAGTCGGTGTTGCTGGCCGCGGGCGACACGTTCCGCGCGGCCGCGCGCGAGCAGTTGACCATCTGGGGCGAGCGCAACAATGTCACCGTGGTCTCGCAGGAGAGCGGCGACCCGGCCGCGGTGATCTTCGACGCCGTCAACGCGGCGCGCGCACGCGGCGTCGATATCGTGATGGCCGACACCGCCGGCCGCCTGCCGACGCAGCTGCATCTGATGGAAGAACTGAAGAAGGTCAAGCGCGTGATCGGCAAGGCGATGCCCACCGCGCCGCACGAAGCGCTGCTGGTCATCGACGCCAATACCGGGCAGAACGCGCTGGCCCAGGTCAAGGCCTTCGACGATGCGCTGCAGCTGACCGGCCTGATCGTGACCAAGCTGGACGGCACCGCCAAGGGCGGCATCCTGGCCGCGATCGCGCGCCAGCGTCCGGTGCCGGTCTACTTCATCGGCGTGGGCGAGAAAGTCGAGGACCTGCAGCCGTTCAAGGCCGACGAGTTCGCGCGGGCGCTGCTGGGCGACTAAAGAGCCGTCGAGCACGACAGCAAAAAAAACGGGCGCCGCTGGAGACGGCGCCCGTTCTTCCTTGACGGCCCTTCGGCGTGGGCTACTCCGCGTCGGGCTGCGCCTTCGGCGCGGCCTGCTGGAACGCCGGCAGCTCCATGCAGGCGTCGAAGATCCGCACGATGGTCGGATAGGGTTCCAGATCGACCTGGAAGCGCTGCGCGTTGAAGACCTGCGGCACCAGGCAGATATCGGCCAGCGTCGGCGTATCGCCGAAGCAGAAGCGCCCGGCCTTGCCCTCGCGCGTCAACGTGGCTTCGAGGCCGTCGAAGCCGATCTCGATCCAGTGGCGATACCAGGCGTCCTTGGCTTCCTCGCTGACGCCCAGCGTGTGCTTCAGGTACTTGAGCACGCGCAGGTTGTTCAGCGGGTGGATCTCGCAGGCGATCGACTGCGAGACGGCGCGCACGTAGGCGCGGTCCAGCGCCGTGCCGGGCAGCAGCGCCGGCTCGGGATGCGTCTCGTCGAGATATTCGACGATCGCCATCGACTGCGACAGCGCATGGTCATCGTCCAGCAGCGTCGGCACCAGCGCATTGGCGTTCAGCGCGCGGTACTGCTCGCTCAGTTGCTGGCCGCCATCCTTGAGCAGATGCACCGGCACGTATTCGAACGGCAGGCCCTTGAGCGCCAGCGCGATACGCACGCGAAACGCCGCCGAGCTGCGGAAATAGCTGTAGAGCTTGAGCATCGCTTCAGACCACCTTGACCGCCAGTTCACCCACGCCTTCGATCGCGCACTGCATGCGATCGCCCTTGACCACCGGCCCGACGCCCTCGGGCGTGCCGCTATAGATCAGGTCGCCCGGCTGCAGCTCGAACAGCTTCGACAGGTACGACACCATCTCCGGCACCGACCAGATCAGGTCCGACAGGTCGCCGCGCTGCTTCTCCAAGCCGTTGACGGCCAGCGTCACCGCGCCGCGCTCCGGATGGCCGATGGCCTGCACTGGCACGATCGGGCCGATCGGCGCCGAATGATCGAAGGCCTTGCCGGTCTCCCAGGGACGGCCGGTCTTCTTCGACTCGTTCTGCAGGTCGCGCCGCGTCATGTCCAGGCCGACCGCATAGCCGAACACATGCGAGGCCGCCTGCTCGACCGGAATGTCGCGGCCGCCCTTGCCGATCGCGACCACCAGTTCGACTTCGTAGTGCACGTTGTTCGAACCCGGCGGATACGGGAACGTACCCTCGGCGCCGTCGGCGATCGGGCTGACCGCATCGCTGGGCTTGCAGAAGAAGAACGGCGGTTCGCGGTCCGGGTCCGATCCCATCTCGCGTGCGTGGGCGGCGTAGTTGCGCCCGACGCAGTAGACCCGCCGCACCGGGAAACGCGCGCTGCTGCCGCGCACCGGCACACCGGTGGGCGCGGGGGGTTGGAATACGAACTCCTCGGTCATGCATCTCTCCACTGGATGGATTCTGGAATGGATATCGGAGGGCGGTCCGGACGATGCGGCTAGCGCCGAGCGGGACCGGCCCGCGAGCGTGCGCGGCGAGGGCGTCAGGCGGTGTCCGACCCTTCGCGGCAGGGCATCAGCATACACCGCCGCCCCATTGCGGGGCAAAGCGGCGCCCCAAACCCGGCGTGATTCTTGCATGAAGCGATGAGCAGACAGCGGCCGCCCAGATGGTTACAGAAGCGGCCACAGAAAGCCGGCAGAAGAGTCTGCAAGAGCCGGCCACCGAACGTCGGCCGCCGCCTGACCGAACCATGAATCGCCGCCCCTCCCCTCCCCCGCCCGCGCGTCCCGCAGCATCGGCCACCCCATCGGCCACCTCATCGGGCGCAGCCCCGGCCGCCCCCGCTACGGCGGGGCGGCCGCTGCGGATCCTGCTGGTGCGCGACCCGCTCGATGCCGATCCGTTGAACGTCGACACGATCCGCGCGGGGCTGGCGGCCGCCGGCTTCGGCGAGGTCGACACGGTCGACGCCGACCTGGCGTTGCCCGACGCCATCGCCGCGCGCCAGCCCGACCTGATCATCATCGCGTCGGAGTCGGCCGCGCGCGATACGGTCGAGCACGTGTGCGTGTCGACCCAGCATGCGCCGCGCCCGATCGTGCTGTTCACCGACAACGACGACGCGGAGCGCATCAAGGCCGCGCTGACGGCCGGCATCACCGCCTATATCGTCGACGGCCTGCGCGCCGAGCGGGTCAAGACCGTGCTCGATGTCGCCTACGCGCGCTTCCAGCTGGACCAGGCGCTGCGCGCCGAGCTCGATGCGACCCGGCTGAAGCTGACCGAGCGCAAGCTGGTCGAGCGCGCCAAGGGCCTGCTGATGCAGGCGCGCGGCCTCAGCGAGGACGAGGCCTACAAGCGCCTGCGCACCATGGCGATGGAGCGCGGCATCAAGCTGGTCGACGCCGCTCAACGCGTGATCGACGTGATGGGCTAGCACCCGTCGCGCATCTGCTTTTCTCTTTTGGAGCCCTGCATGCCCTCTCCCCCCAGTCCCGCCAAAGCTCGGCGCCCGGCGGTCGCCGCTGAAGCACTCGAGCACGGCGCCGACGCGCCGCCCGCCGGCCAGGGCCGCCGCCGCGCGCAGACGAACCGGGCCGGGTCCCCCGTGATGACGCTGATCGATCCGATGGTGCGCGCGGGTGCATGGGCGGGCGGCTCGGATGCGCCCGAGAAGGCCGAGGTGCGGATCGGCTTCATCCCGCTGACCGACTGCGCCTCGGTGGTGATGGCCGCCGCGCTGGGGCTGGACCGCAAGCACGGCATCCGCATCACGCCGACTCGGGAGGCCTCGTGGGCCGCCGTGCGCGACAAGCTGGTCAACGGCGGGCTCGATGCCGCGCACGTGCTGTACGGCCTCGTCTATGGCGTGCAGCTGGGCATCGGGGGACCGAAGAAGGACATGGCGGTGCTGATGAGCCTGAACCACAACGGCCAGGCGATCTCGCTGTCGACGAAGCTGGCCGACAAGGGCGTCAGGGACGGCGCCAGCCTGCGCGCCTACATGACGCGCGAACCGCGGCAGTACACCTTCGCGCAGACCTTCCCCACCGGCACGCACGCGATGTGGCTGTATTACTGGCTCGCGGCCAACGGCATCGATCCGATGCGCGAGGCGCGCGCGATCACCGTGCCGCCGCCGCAGATGGTGGCCAATATGCGGCTCGGCCAGATGGACGGCTTCTGCGCCGGCGAGCCGTGGCACGCGCGCGCCATCGCCGACGGCATCGGCTTTACCGCCGAGACCACGCAGGGCATCTGGCGCGACCATCCGGAGAAGACGCTGGGGACGACCGCCGAGTTCGTGCAGAAGTATCCGAACACCGCGCGTGCGATGGTCGCGGCGGTGCTCGAGGCCTCGCGCTTCATCGACGCGTCCGCGTCGAACCGGCGCAGGACGGCCGAGACCATCGCCGCGAAGCCCTATGTCGACACCGACATGGACGTCATCCTCGATCGCATGCTTGGCCGCTATGCCAACGGCCTGGGCAGGACCTGGGACGACCCCGATGCAATGCAATTCCATCGGGACGGCGAGGCCAATTACCCCTACCTGTCCGACGGCATGTGGTTCCTGACCCAGCACAAACGCTGGGGACTGCTGAAGGAACACCCGGACTATCTGGCAGTGGCGCGCAAGGTCAACCGGATCGACGTTTATCGACAAGCCGCCGCTGCCGCGCAGGTGCCGCTGCCCGCCAGCGACTTCCGCACGGCCAGGCTGATCGATGGCGTGGTGTGGGACGCCACCCGCGACCCGAAGGCCTATGCCGACGGCTTCGCGATCAAGGCCTGAGGCCGGCTGGCGAGCCGCCTCGGCGTATCGCGCTATCATCGGCCAAACCCTGCCCTTACCGCACCGCCATGCCCCCTGATCGCCACGACACCCCACCTGCTTTTTCCGCGGCGCCCTATATCAAGGAAATCGGCCGCGGCGTTGCCGGGGCACGTGCCCTGCCGCGCGACGATGCCCGCCTGCTGTTCGACGCGATGCTGTCCGGACGCGTCTCCGACCTCGAACTGGGCGCCGTGCTGATGGCGTACCGGATCAAGGGCGAAGCGCCGCACGAGCTGGCCGGCATGCTGGAGGCCGCGCACGCGCATTGCCTGCCGCTGCCGGCGCCGGAGCGCCAGGTGGTCGTCATTCCGAGCTACAACGGCGCGCGCAAGCAGCCCAATCTGGTGCCGCTGCTGGCGCTGCTGCTCGCGCGCGAGGGCATACCGGTACTGGTGCACGGGACACGCGAGTTCAATCAGCGCGTGACCAGCATCATGCTGTTCGAGGCCCTGGGGATCCCGCCGTGCGCGACGGTGGACGAGGCCGCACGGCGGCTTGCGCTGCCCGACGGCAGCGATGCCGGTCCGGGGCCGCTGGCGGTGTTGCCGATCGACGTGCTGTCGCCGGCCCTGTCGGCGCTGCTCGACAAGCGCACCGTGATCGGGCTGCGCAATTCCTCGCACACCATCGTCAAGATGCTGCAGCCGGTCGGCGCGCATACGCCCGCCGAGGCGCTGCGGCTGTACAGCTACACCCATCCCGAATACCGTGAAACGCTGACCGATTACTTCTCGCACGAGCCGGCCAACGTGCTGCTGGCGCGCGGCACCGAGGGCGAGGTGGTCGCCGACGCCCGCCGCGGCAGCCGCATCGACTGGCTGCACGACGGTCATCAGCGCACGCTGGTGGATCCGATGTCGGGCTCGGTCGCCGACGTGCCGGCGCTGCCGCCGGGCACCGACGTGGCGCTGACGGCGGCGTGGATCCGCGAGGTGTTGTCTGGCGCCGTGCCGGTACCGGCGCCGATCGCGACGCAGATCGAGACGATCCGCGGCTGCCTGCGGGAGAGCGCGCGGGTCAGCTGGGTCAGTCCGCTGTAAAAGTCTTTCCCTCTCCCCCGGCCCCTCTCCCGCAAACGGGAGAAGGGAGCAAATAAACGGCTTCCCCGTCAAACCCGCCGCGGCGGCAGCGGGATCCGTTCGGTCTCGCCCGGCACGTGCGGGAACTCGTCGTTCTCCCAGCGCCGCGCCGCCTCCTCGATCGCCTCCCGGCTGCTGGCGACGAAATTCCAGAAGATATGCCGCCGGCCGTCGACCGGTTCGCCGCCCAGCAGCATCAGCCGCGACGGCTCCAGGGCCGTGACGGTCGCCTCGGCGCCCGGCGTCAGCACCGCCAGGTGTTCGGCCGGCAGCGCGGTGCCGGCGATCGCGGCGGCGCCGTCGACCAGGTACAGTCCGCGCTGTTCGTGCTCGGGCGGAATCGCGAGGCTGGCGCCGGCGTCCAGCTCCAGCGCGGCATAGAGCGTGCGGCTGAACACCTGCACCGGCGAGCGCGCGCCGAAGGCGTCGCCGGCGATCACGGTGATGCGGGCGCCCCCATGGACCAGCCGCGGCAGCGTCGCCGCCGGATGGTGGAAGAACGACGGATCGACGGTCTCATGCTCGCGCGGCAGCGCGACCCAGGTCTGGATGCCGTGCAGGCGCGGGCCGGCGTCCCGGGCGGCCTGCGGCGAGCGCTCCGAATGGACGATGCCGCTGCCCGCGGTCATCCAGTTGACGTCGCCGGGCCGGATGGTCTGTTCGCTGCCGACGCTGTCGCGATGGACGATTTCCCCTTCGAACAGATAGGTGACGGTGGCGAGGCCAATATGCGGATGAGGGCGCACATCCATGCCCTTGCCGGGCGGCAGTTCGACCGGTCCCATATGGTCGAAGAAGATGAACGGCCCCACGGTCTGGGCGGCGGCGGAGGGCAGTACCCGGCGCACGGAGAAGTCGCCGATATCTCTTACATGCGGTTTCAACAAATGTTCAATGCTGGACATGGCTGACACTCCGAGGACGTGTGCGAATCGACGCAATGCTGGCAAGTGTAGCCCTTGCGGCTCCATGGCATGGACCCTGCAGCAGAACCCAGACCCACGCCGCGCCTCTAACGAACTCGTGTCCGCACCGTCGATGTTGCGCAAGCGCTTTTGGCGCAGTGCCAGGTCAATTTCAAGCGACTTTCAGGCAACGTAAAGTGCTATGAAATATTTCCCTCAATATCCTGGAACTATCACGACGGTCCGGACTCCAATTAGCACTCACCCGGCTGGAGTGCTAATATGCGTTGCATTGCAGTGTGGGAAGCGCCGGCGACGATGCCGATGACGCTTCCCACACGCGGGCACGCCGCCCGCCGGATGCGAAAGGAGCCCTGAGTGAACGCAGTCCTGTCTGCCGATTCGATCACCATGAACAACACCCTGCCGATGGTGCCGCAGCGCGCCAACAGCATGGCCCTGAGCCTGCCCGCCGGGCTGGGCAATCTCGACAGCTATATCCAGGCTGTCCACCGTATTCCGATGCTCACCGCCGAGGAGGAGCAGCGGCTGGCGCGCGAGCTGCGCGACCACGACTCGGTCCAGGCGGCCCGCCGCCTGGTGATGTCCCACCTGCGCCTGGTGGTGTCCATCGCGCGCCAGTACCTGGGCTACGGCCTGCCGCACGCGGACCTGATCCAGGAGGGCAATATCGGCCTGATGAAGGCCGTCAAGCGCTTCGACCCGGACCAGGGCGTGCGCCTGGTGTCGTACGCGATCCACTGGATCAAGGCCGAGATTCACGAGTACGTGCTGCGCAACTGGCGCATGGTCAAGGTCGCGACGACCAAGGCCCAGCGCAAGCTGTTCTTCAACCTGCGCAGCCACAAGCAGGGCGCCCATACCTTCACCCCGGACGAAATCGACGCGGTCGCCCGCGAGCTGAACGTCAAGCCCGAGGAAGTGATGGAGATGGAAACCCGGCTGTCGGGCGGCGATCTGGCGCTGGAAGGCCAGGTCGACGACGGCGAGGAGGAGTTCGCTCCGATCGCCTACTTGGCCGACAACCACAACGAGCCGACCCGCGTGCTCGAGGCCAAGCGCCAGGACCGCATGCAGGTCGAGGGCCTGGAACAGGCGCTGACCAAGCTCGATCCGCGCAGCCGCCGCATCATCGAGGCGCGCTGGCTGCAGGTCAACGACGACGGCTCGGGCGGCGCCACGCTGCACGAGCTGGCCGACGAGTTCGGCGTATCGGCCGAGCGCATCCGCCAGATCGAGTCCGCGGCGATGAAGAAGATGAAGGGCGCGCTGCAGGCCTTCGCCTGATCGAGGCCGAATCAAGCAGCAAGCCGTAAGCCGCAAGTCATAAGCCGCTGGGTCCCCGCATTCGCGGGGATGACGGCGAGGAGGGCCGGGTTCCATAGGGACCCGGCCCTTTTTCTTTTGCCCCCTCCGCCCCGCCCCCTCGGCGCCGCCTGCGCCGTCTGCACCTCGCCAAGCCGGGCCGACGCGCCCCTGCTCGGGGTTTGCCCGTATCCCGCCGCCGTGATGTTGACAATCACCAAGGCGTGATCTACAAATCCGTACACAACTACAAATGATTTTGTAGACAATCTTGTCTACAAAGAAAACCTGAGAGCGGACCCGAATCCCTCGGTCCATACCGCCCGCACGGCGCGCCTGCGCGCCGGCCACCGCATGGCATCGCCTTGAGGAGACAAGCATGATGCACACCACCACGCCTGCCGCCGCCGAGCTGCAGGACAGCGCGTCCGTCCACCATGGCAACGCGCTGATCAAGCCCTCGTACGACGAGCGGCTGACCAACGAAGACCTCGCGCCGCTGAAGAAGCAGACCTGGAGCACCTACAACATCTTCGCCTTCTGGATGTCGGACGTGCACAGCGTCGGCGGCTATATCACCGCCGGCAGCCTGTTCGCGCTGGGCCTGTCCAGCTGGCAGGTGCTGGTGGCCCTGCTGGTCGGCATCGTCATCGTGCAGTTCTTCTGCAATCTGGTGGCCAAGCCCAGCCAGATCACCGGCACGCCCTATCCGGTGATCTGCCGCGCCTCGTTCGGCGTGCTCGGCGCCAACATCCCGGCGGTGATCCGCGGCCTGATCGCCGTGGCGTGGTACGGCATCCAGACCTATCTGGCCTCGTCGGCCTTCCTGATACTGGCGCTGCATTTCTTCCCGTCGCTGGCGCCCTACGCCGACGTCAAGCTGCACGGCTTCGCCGGGCTGTCGACGCTGGGCTGGGCCGCCTTCATGACGCTGTGGGTGCTGCAGGCGCTGGTGTTCTGGACCGGCATGGAGACCATCCGCAAGTTCATCGACTGGGCCGGCCCCGCGGTCTATGTGGTGATGATCCTGCTGGCGATCTGGCTGGTGAACAAGGCCGGCTGGAACAACATCAGTTTCACGCTGAGCTTCGTCAAGTACAGCGGCTGGGAAGCGGTGCCGGTGATGCTGACCGCGATCGCACTGGTGGTGTCGTACTTCTCCGGCCCGATGCTGAACTTCGGCGACTTCTCGCGCTACGCGAAGAACTTCGGCGCAGTCCGCAAGGGCAACTTCTGGGGGCTGCCGATCAACTTCCTCGGCTTCTCGCTGCTGACCGTGATCACCACCTCGGCCACGCTGCCGGTGTTCGGCAAGCTGATCACCGACCCGGTCGAGACCGTCAGCCATATCGACAGCACCTTCGCGATGGTGCTGGGCGCGCTGACCTTCATGATCGCCACCATCGGCATCAACATCGTCGCCAACTTCGTGTCGCCGGCGTTCGACTTCTCCAACGTCTCGCCCAAGCACATCAGCTGGCGCACCGGCGGCATGATCGCCGCGGTCGGCTCGATCTTCATCACGCCGTGGAATCTGTACAACAACCCGCAGGTCATCCACTACACGCTGGACGTGCTGGGCGCCTTCATCGGGCCACTGTTCGGCATCCTGATCTCCGACTACTACCTGGTGCGCCGCCAGCGGGTCGACGTCGACGAGCTGTACACGATGCGCCCGCAAGGCAAGTACTGGTACACCAAGGGCTACAACCCGGTGGCGATCGCCACCATGATCCCGGCCGCGATCATTCCGATCCTGTGCGTGGTGGTGCCGGCCTGGCAGGGCCTGGCCAACTACAGCTGGTTCATCGGCATGGGCATCGCGCTGGTGCTGTACCGCGTGCTGGCGCGCCGCATGATGCCGCATTTCTTCGCGGCCGCCTGACACCCCGACCCGCGACTCCACGATCCGACGACCCGACGACCCGACGTCTGCCATGAAGCTCAAGATCATCAATCCCA
This sequence comes from Cupriavidus sp., assembly GCA_031181345.1. Classification (GTDB taxonomy): domain Bacteria; phylum Pseudomonadota; class Gammaproteobacteria; order Burkholderiales; family Burkholderiaceae; genus Cupriavidus. The sequence continues at coordinate 19,747 of JAPSLC010000067.1, forward strand.
ATACCACCCAGAGCATGACCGACAAGATCGGCCAATGCGCCCGCTCGGTGGCCTCGCCCGACACGCGCATCGTTGCCGTCAGTCCGCGCATGGGCCCCGCCTCGATCGAGAGTCACTACGACGAGGCGCTGTCGGTGCCGGGCATCCTCGAGGAGATTCGCCTGGGCGAGGCCGACGGCGTCGACGGCTACGTGATCGCCTGCTTCGGCGACCCGGGGCTGTACGCGGCGCGGGAGATGGCGCGCGGGCCGGTGATCGGCATCGCCGAGGCCGCCATGCACATGGCCAGCCTGATCGGCACCAGCTTCAGCGTCGTCACCACGCTGGCGCGCACCTGCAATATCGCGTGGCACCTGGCCGAGCGCTACGGCATGGAACGCTTCTGCCGCAACGTGCACGCCTGCGACCTGCCGGTGCTGGAACTGGAGCGGCCGGGCTCGGACGCGCGCCGCGTCATCACCGAATCGTGCCGCCAGGCGCTGGCGCAGGACCGCAGCGACTGCATCGTGCTCGGCTGCGCCGGCATGACGGACCTGTGCGAGGAGATCGCCGACGCAATCGGCGCCCCCGTGATCGACGGCGTGGTGTCGGCGGTCAAGATGGTCGAGGCGCTGGTCGCGATCCGCCTGCGCACCAGCAAGCGCGGCGACTGGGCCAGGCCCTTGCCGAAGGCCTACGCCGGCATGCTGGCACCGTTCGCGATCAACTGAGACCGCGCTGTCCCCTCGCCGCTCCCCATCGATTTCCGCTTGCCGCAGATCATGTCAACTCCGCTCTTCCCTGCTCGCCCAACGTCCGGCGCCGATGCCGGCCAACCGTATCCCCGCGACCTGATCGGCTACGGCGCGCGGCCGCCTCACGCCCAATGGCCCGGCGGCGCGCGCGTCGCGCTGCAGTTCGTGCTCAATTACGAGGAAGGCGGCGAGAACTGCGTGCTGCACGGCGATGCGGCCTCCGAGCAGTTCCTCTCCGAGATCGTCGGCGCGGCGGCCTACCCCGACCGCCACATGAGCATGGAGAGCATCTACGAATACGGCTCGCGCGCCGGCGTCTGGCGCATCCTGCGCGAGTTCGAGCAGCGCGGCCTGCCGCTGACGATCTTCGGCGTGTCGATGGCCCTGCAGCGCCATCCCGAGCTGACCCGCGCCTTCGTCGAGCTGGGCCACGAGATCGCCTGCCACGGCTGGCGCTGGATCCACTACCAGAACATCGACGAGGCCACCGAGCGCGAGCACATGCGCACCGCGATGCAGATCATCCGCGAGCTGACCGGCAGCGCCCCGCTGGGCTGGTACACCGGCCGCGACAGCCCCAACACGCGGCGCCTGGTGGTCGAGCACGGCGGCTTCGTCTACGACTCGGACAACTACGGCGACGACCTGCCGTTCTGGACCGAGGTGCAGACCGGCAACGGCGAAACGAAGCCCCATCTGGTGGTGCCCTACACGCTCGATTCGAACGACATGCGCTTTGCCACGCCGCAGGGCTTCAATACCGGCGAGCAGTTCTTCCAGTATCTGAAGGACGCGTTCGACGTGCTGTACGCCGAAGGCGATCCGCAAGGGCTGAACCAGCCGAAGATGCTGTCGATCGGCATGCATTGCCGGCTGCTCGGGCGCCCGGGGCGCTTGCGCGCGCTGCAGCGCTTCCTCGACTACGTGCAGTCGCACGACAAGGTCTGGATCGCGCGCCGCATCGATATCGCGCGGCACTGGATCGAGACGCATCC
>JAPSLC010000068.1 GCA_031181345.1 Cupriavidus sp.
ATACGCGCCGGCTGATGCTGATCGTCACCGAGGTCGAGGCCGAGGCCGAGCGCCAGGGCCACAGCGAGCGCGACAGCTTCGCCAACCTGATCCGCGCCTTCCTGGCCGAGTACGAGACCTCGCAGACCCGGCATATCGCGCTGATCAACGACGTCAAGTTCCTGGCCCCCGAGCAGCGCGACATCATCCTGAAGCGCGAGCGCGATGTGGTCGCGGCCTTCTCGCGCCAGCTGCGGCGGGCCTATCCGGAACGGGTCACGCGCGAGAACCAGACCGCGCTGACGATGACGGTGTTCGGCATGATCAACTGGACCTTCACCTGGCTCAAGCCGGGCGGCAAGCTGTCCTATGCCGACTTCGCCGAGATGGTGATCGAGCTGCTCGCCGGCGGCCTGCCCGGACACGAACACGCGCGCGCCTGACACCGCGGCGCCTCCCACGATAGAATGCCGCCTGCGCCGGGGACGACCCCGCGCCGCCGCGGCAGCCCTTCCGGCTTCCACCGCTTCACCAAGCGGCGCCCGACCAACCGGGGACGGCCCCGATGCCTCGACACCATCGCAGCCCATCATGCCCTGGATCTACGTTCTGCTCGCCGGCCTCACCGAAATCGCCTGGGCCACCGGCCTCAAATACTCTGAAGGTTTCTCCCGCCTGTGGCCATCGGCCTTCACCATCGTCACGATGGTGGTCAGCTTCTGGCTGCTGTCGCTCGCCATGCGCGCGCTGCCGCTGGGCACCGCCTATGCGGTCTGGACCGGCATCGGCGCGGTCGGCTCGTTCGCGGTCGGCATCCTGGTGTTCGGCGAATCGGCCAGCTTCTGGCGGCTGTTCAGCGCAGGACTGGTGCTGGCCGGCATCGTCGGCCTGAAGCTGTCGTCGTAAGCGCGGCCACCGCAACAGCGGCGGCGCCCCCTCGCGTCACGACCACTCGGCCTCCTCCCTGCGCCGCCGCTGCTCGCGGTCCTGCCTGAACATCTCCTCGAGCTCGTCGCGCGCCTGCCGCGCCAGCGACACCATCGCCTTCTGGTCGGTGTAGTGGGGGTAGAAGCGGTCGATCGCGGCGATGTTGTGGCGGCGGAATTTCATCGCCGCGGCGCGCGCCTCGGCCGGCTCCAGCCCCAGCCCTTCGAGCACGCTGCGGCCCAGTCTCAGCGAACCCTCGAACATCTCGCGCTCGAACAGCTCGACGCCGCGATCCTTCAGCAGATAGATGTGCGACACGTGGCGGGCGCGCGCGTAGATGCGCAGATGCGGAAAGCGCTGGCGGACCCGGTCGATCAGCTCCAGGCTCTCGTCCATGCCGTCGACGGCGACCACCAGGATCTTCGCCTTGGCCGCCCCGGCGGCTTCGAGCAGGTCCATCCGCGTGGCATCGCCATAGAAGATCTTGAAGCCGTACTGCCGCAGGAAATCGATCTGGTCCGGATCGTGGTCGAGCACCGTCACGCCGATGCCCTGCGCATACAGCAGGCGGCCGATGATCTGGCCGAAGCGGCCAAAGCCGGCGATCAGCACCGGATTGTCCTGCGGCTCGATGGTCTCGTCGGCCCGCTGGCGCAGCTTGCCGACCCGCGGCGCGACGATCTGGTCGTAGGCGAGCAGCAGCAGCGGCGTGGTGACCATCGACAGCGCCACCACCAGCACCAGCAGCGCGGCGATGTCTTCCGGCAGCAGCCCGGCCGAACGCGCCACGCCGAACACGACGAAGGCGAACTCGCCGGCCTGCGAAATCAGCAGCGCGAACAGCAGGCGCTGGCCGCGCGCGATGTCGAAGCGCGGTGCCAGCAGCCGCAGCACCAGCACCTTGGCGCCGACCACCGCGGCGACCAGCCCCAGCACCTGCCACGGCTGCTGGGCCATCACGCCGAAGTCGATCGACATGCCGACCGCCATGAAGAACAGCCCCAGCAGCAGGCCCTTGAAGGGCTCGATGTCGGCCTCCAGCGCGTGGCGGTATTCGGAGTCGGCGAGCAGCACGCCGGCGAGGAAGGTGCCGAGCGCCATCGACATGCCGACCGCTTCCATCATCGCGGCGATGCCGACCACCAGCAGCAGCGCGAAAGCGGTGAACATCTCGCGCATGCCGGTGCGGGCGATGAAACGCAGCGCCGGGCGGACCAGATAGCGGCCGCCGACCACCACCGCGGCGATCACCGCCACCGCCTTGGCCGCGCCGATCCAGGCGTGGCCGTCGGCCGGCTGGGAACCGTCGTACGTCAGCATCGGCAGCAGCGCGATCATCGGGATCGCGGCGATGTCCTGGAACAGCAGGATGCCGAAGCTCGCCTTGCCGGCCGGCGTGCCGAACAGGTTGCGCTCGCCCAGCGTCGCCAGCGCGATCGCGGTCGACGACAGCGCAAGGCCCAGGCCGGCCACCAGCGCGACCTGCCAGCTGGCGCCGAGGGCCGCGGCCAACGCGCCGATCAGCAGCGCGCAGCCTGCCATCTGCAGGGCGCCATAGCCGAAGATGGTCTGGCGCAGCGCCCACAGCTTGGTGGGCGCCAGCTCCAGGCCGATCACGAACAGCATCAGCACGACGCCGAATTCCGAGAAGCTCAGGATCGATTGGACATCGGTGACCACCCGCAGCGCCCACGGCCCGATCGCCGCGCCGGCGAGCAGATAGCCCAGCACCGCCCCCAGGCCGAAACGGCGCGCCAGCGGCACCGCCACCACCGCCGCGACCAGGAAGACCAGCACCACGCGCAACGCATCATGCGGATTCATGCGAGCTCCAGCCTGGCGGCGGCGGTCGCCGGGTCGGTCGGACTGCCGGCATCGCCATGGCCGAGCGCGGCCATGACCTCGGCGATCGCCCGCTGCACGCCCGGCTGGTCGAGCCGGTAGGCATCGTGAATCGCGATCGGCGCTCGCCATGTCATGCCGCATTCCAGCGCCATCTGCTCCAGGGGCAACAGGAACGACGCCAGCGGATGCCGGTGCACGCCTTCCGGCGAGTAGTCCTCCTCGGTCCCGCGCGTGCTGGCCACCACCAGGCAGGACTTGCCGCGCAGCGCGGTGCCGCCCGGACCATGGGCCCAGCCCCGCTCGAGCACCTCGTCCATCCACAGCTTGAGCAGCGGCGGCACGCTGAACCAGAACATCGGAAACTGCAGCACCACGGTGTCGGCGCAAGACAGCGCGCGCTGCTCGGCCACCACGTCGATGTCGTAATCGGGATAGCGCGCATAGAGATCGCGCACGTCGACATCGGGCAGCGCGGCGAGCGCCTCGGCAAGCGGCCGGTTCACATGCGAGCGCCGGGCGCGCGCATTGGCATAGATCACAACGATGGGTCGGGCGGGCATGAGGTGAAGCGGGGGTTACTTGCGCCGATGAAGCCGGGTTGCGCGCAATGCCGCAGCATACTGCGGCGTTGCAACATTTCCACAACCCGTAGTCGCCGGATCGGCAGGCAAGTCGTTGATTTCTAAGGAATTCCAAGAATGTGGATTTGGCAGGCGCACGCTCTGCGACGCACCATGCTTACGCCAAACTGACAAATGCACTACAATACTTTTCGCGTTGCAGCAAGATAGGATTTGCCCCATCCATTAGGAAATCGCATTCTGATGGTCTACTTTGACAAGTCTGCTTGCCGCGATGTGACGTTTATACCCTGAATCGCCCAAGGAACAGAAAGTGAATCCGCTCGAACTGAGCAAGGCCGTCGGTGCCCTGACCGACGAAGATCTTCGCAAAGCAGCCGCAGCCTCGCAGGCCGCCCAGCGTCCGACCATTCTGGTGCGCGAACTGGGGGCCCAGCATCGCTCGCGCCTGCTGAAGCATTTTCTCGCCCTCGGCGAGGAAGATCGCCTGCTCCGTTTCGGCCAATCCGTCGGCGACCATGTGATCGAGGCCTATGTCGACAGCATCGACTTCGACCACGACACGGTGTTCGGCGTCTACGACGAACATATCGAGCTGGTCGGCGTCGGCCACTTCGCCAATCTGCGCGACAACGCGCAGGGCCGCGTGGCCGAGTTCGGCGTGTCGGTGTCGCACAGCGCGCGCGGGCGCGGCATCGGCAGCGCGCTGTTCGAGCGCGCCGCCATCCACGGCCGCAACACCCATGTGCGCACGCTGTACATGCACTGCCTGTCGCGCAACGCCGCGATGATGCACATCGCCAAGAAGGCCGGCATGAAGGTCCAGTACGCCTACGGCGAGGCCGACGCGTACCTGGAGCTGCCGCCGGCGGACACTGTCAGCCGCCTGACCGAGGCGATCGACGAACAGGTCGCGGACCTGGATTACGTGGTGCGCCGCAACCTGCGCGATGCGCGCCGCTTCGGCCAGCGCTTCTGGCGCTCGATCATGCCGCAGAAGAGCACGGCCTGATCGGCATCCACGCTCGGCATCCACGCTCGGCCTCGACATCAGCAACAGGGAAACGGCGCGCCAACTGGCGCGCCGTTTTTTTCGTTTGAGACGCGCTGCCGGGAAGCAGGCTCAGCCGCCGATCACCGGCAGCGCCGTGGTGTCCTTGATCGATTCGAGCGCGAAGCTCGAACGCACGTCGATCACCGCCGGGTGGGCCAGCAGCTGGTCCTTCATGAAGCGGGCGAAGTGATCCATGTCCTCGACGTAGACCTTGAGCAGCAGGTCCATCTCGCCGGTCATCGCGTGGCAGGCGGCGACCTCCGGCCAGATCGCGATGGCGGCGCGGAACAGATCCAGCGGCGCCTTGCCCTTGGGCGCGCCGCCGTGCTTTTCCAGGCGGACGTTGATGTAGGCCAGCAGCCCCAGCCCGATCTTGCAGGGCTCCAGCAGCGCCGCGTACTGCCGGATCACGCCGATCTCCTCGAGCCGGCGGATGCGCCGCAGGCACGGGCTGGGCGACAGGCTGACGCGCTCGGCGACTTCGAGATTGGTCAACCGCCCGTTGGTCTGCAGCACCTCGAGGATCTTCCGGTCGATCTTGTCCAGCTCCACCTTGCTCACGATGTTTGTTGCTCCGCAATAAGACAGCCAGCAATTTTTTTGCGCAAATTTAGCAAGACGGGCACAAGGTTGCAATTTTTTGTGGCTTCGCGTACCGGCCGGCGCCAGAACAAAAGCGCGCAGCCTTTCGGGCTGCGCGCTCAGTTTGTTGCGGATCCGTCGTCCCGCGGACGCGGGGACCCAGAGGCGTTGAAAGACGCCGGGGTTAGCCGCCTTCAGTCGACGGCACCGCCGGGTTGTTCGGCTGCGTCGGCGGGGTGCCGCCGTTGGCCGGGGTGCCCGGCGCGCCCTTCATGCCGTGGTGGTGCCGGTGCATCCGCTCCATCCGCTGCTGGTGCGCCTGGCGCATGCCGGCACCGATTTCGTCGCGCGTCAGCTTGCCGTCCTTGTTGGCATCGAGACGGTCGAAATGGCCGGCCAGGCGCGGCATGCCGGCCTCGGCCTCCTGCTTGCTCAGCGCGCCGTCGCCATCCTTGTCGGCGGCCTTGAAGCGGGCATCGAAGCGCTCGCGCATCTGCTGGCGGTGCTGCTCGTGCTGCGCCTTGTGGTAGGCGCGCATCTCGTCCTTGTCGATCTTGCCGTCCTTGTTGGCATCGAGGCGGGCGAACATCGCGTCTGCCTCGGCCTTCGAGATCGCGCCGTCGCGGTCGGTATCGGCCGCGCGCAGCGACATGCCGCCGTGGTGGCCGTGGTGACGATGGTGGCGGTGGTGGTGGCCGTCGGCGCGGTGACCCTTGTGCGCCGGCTGGCCTTCGGCGGCGGAGGCGGCGGGCTGCTGAACGGTGGCGGCCGGCGCCTGGGTCTGCGCGATCGCGCTGCCGCCGATCGCCAGGAACACCGCCGAAGCGGCCAGCAACTGGTGAACAGGGCGCGACTTGATGGTGTTTCGTGACATGTCTGTTTTCCTTGTTTCGGTCGACTGGTCGGATTGACCATGTACCGATTAGAACGCAGACGATGGCGGGAAGTTGGCCGGATTAATAGGATGTTACGCGGCTCACAGAATCGGCCCGCGGCTGTAAGGGGCCGCAATACGGGAGCAATACGCGCGCAAGACGGAACGGATACGAAGGCGATTCAAAAGCAGGGGGGGAGCCATTACGAGCCCCCTTCGCCCGTTCAACCCTTGGACATCATCGCCGCGTCGTCGCCCTGGTTCATGCCGGGGCTGATGCCCGGGTTCATGCCGGGATTCACGGCGGGATTCACGGCGGGATTCATGCCCGGATTCCCGCCGGGGTTCGTGCCCGGATTGATGCCGGGATTGGCGCCGGGGTTGAAGCCCGGATACGGCGCCTGCTGCGGCGGGACCTGCCCGGCCACGCCGGGACTCGGGGCCATGCCGGCAGGCGGCGGCTGGTTCGCCGCGGGGTTCACGGCGGGGTTCACGGCAGGGTTCGCGGCCGGATTCGGCATCGGCGGCGTGGCCGGCGTCGACAGCGGAGCCGCCGCACCCGACGGCGGGGTCGCCAACGGCGCCGGCGTCGCGACCGGCAGCGTACCGCGCGCCGCCAGCGGCCGTGCCGGCAATGCGATGGTCTGGCGCGCGCCGTCGCGTTCGATCACGACCGCGCGGTCGCGGATCTCCACCAGCCGGATCTGCGGCGACAGCGCTGCCCCGGCGCGCAGCGCCCGCGGCGGACCGTTGTCGATCGACACCACCGCCGCGCCGCCGCCGACCGGGTCGGCGATCACGCCAAGCAGCTGCACGTCGCGCACGCCGGCCTGCGGGCTGCCGCCGAACAGCGTCGCGATGGCGCCGGTTTCGACCACCTCGGTCTGCGCCACGCGGGCGGTCTTCGGCACGGGAATCGTGTCCATCGCGCTGAAGGTCAGCACCCACCGCGTCGCCAGCGCGCACAGCGCGACGAACAGCAGCAGCGTGGCAACGCGCGGCAGCCAGGCGGCGCCGGCATCGAGACGGAAAGCGGATGGCAGGGACAGTGGCACGAGGTCGCGTCGGGCGCCCGGGATGGGCCGCCGCAGGTTGTCGATGGCGGCAAGCGTAACAGAGCGTCATGGCGATTGTCTTGCGGCCCGCATGACAGCGCGGTGCAAGGCCGCGGGGACGGTCCATGTCGCCGCATGTCGGTGCCAGTCCGGTACCGAGGCGTCACAAGCCGCGGGTATACTGGACGACCATCCCACCGGTGCGCGACGCGGTCGCCGCGCCGGCTTCGACTCCGTCGACAACCTAGGCCTGAAAACCCGATGCGCAGAAACACTCCGTCCAGCTCCGCCCTCGCCCGACCCAGCCAACCCGCCGGCATCAGCCGACTGCGCCGCCGCCGTGCCGGCTTCACGCTGATCGAGATCATGGTGGTGATCGTGATTCTCGGCGTGCTGGCGGCACTGGTCGTGCCCAAGATCATGAGCCGCCCGGACGAAGCGCGCATCGTCGCGGCGCGCCAGGACATCTCGTCGATCATGCAGGCGCTCAAGCTGTACCGCCTGGACAACAGCCGCTACCCGACCACCGAGCAGGGCCTGGCGGCGCTGGTCACCCGCCCGACCACCGAGCCGATCCCGAACAACTGGAAGGGCGGCGGCTATCTCGAAAAGCTGCCGCGCGACCCCTGGGGCCAGCCGTACCAGTACCTGAACCCTGGCGTGCGCGGCGAGATCGACGTATTCAGCTTCGGTGCCGACGGCCAGGCCGGTGGCAACGGCAACGACGCCGATATCGGCAACTGGGACTAAGCGTCCCGCCGCCGGCCGACGCCCCTCTTCATCATGGCCACCGGCCCCCATCGCCTCGATCGCCTCGATCGCCTCGATCCTCCGCGACGCCCGCATCCATCGCACCCTCGGCGCAAGCCGTCGCGCGGCTTCACGCTGCTCGAGCTGCTGGTGGTGATGGTGCTGGCCGGCATCGTGGTGTCGATGGTGGCAATCAACGCCACGCCCAATGAGCGCGGCCGCGTGCTCGACGACGGCCAGAAGGTCGCCCGCCTGTTCGAACTGGCGCAGGAAGAAGCGCAGCTGCGCGCCCGGCCGCTGGCCTGGGAAGCCGACCCGCAGGGCTGGCGCTTCCTCGAGGCCACGCCGTCGGGCTGGATGCCGCTGGTCGACGACGTCTTCGCGCCTGGCCAGTGGCGGCTGCCGCTGGACCAGGTCGCGGTGACCGCCGGCGCCGCCGGCCAGGCCGGCGCCCGGCTGGTATTCGGCCGCGAATGGATCGATGCGCCGCGGCAGCTGGTGCTGGTACGCGGCAACATCCGCGTCGAGGTGACCGGCGACGGCACCGGCCGCTATTTCGCCAGCGCGCAATGACCCCGCACCGCCGCGCCCGCCGCCCCCGCGCGGGAACGCCGAGCCGCCGCCCGCGCGGCTTCACGCTGATCGAGGTACTGGTCGCGCTGACCATCCTGGCGGTCGCGCTGACTGCCGCGATGCGCGCGATGGGCTCGATGATCGAGGCCGGCGGCTCGCTGCAGCAGCGCATGCTGGCCGGCTGGAGCGCCGACAACCAGCTGGTCGCGCTGCGCCTGACCAAGACCTGGCCCGAACCGGGCACGCGCGGCGCGCCCTGCCCGCAGGGCGGCATCATGCTCTATTGCGAGCAGACCGTCGCGCCGACGCCGAACCCCGCCTTCCGCCGCGTCGAGATCGCGGTCTATCCGTCCGCCGAGGACCGCTCGGTGCGGCTCGCCTGGCTGGTCACCATCGTCCCCAATGAAACGCGCAACCTGCTCTGAAGCGCGCGGCTTCACGCTGATCGAGATGCTGGTCGCCATCACGCTGCTGGCGGTGATGGCGGTGATGGGCTGGCGCGGGCTGGACGCGATGACGCGCGGCCGCGAGCGCCTGGTCGACCACGACCAGCGGCTCGATGCGCTGAAGCTGCTGTACGGCCAGTTCCAGACCGATTGCGAGAACCTGGCCCGTCCCGAAGCGCTGCAGCAGAGCCCGGTCGAGCTCGAGGACGGCCGGCTGCTGCTGGTGCGCGACCGCCGCGAACCCGGATTGCCCGGGGCGTGGCAGGTGGTCGCCTACCGGGTCGAGAACGGCGCCGTGGTGCGCGCCGCCTCCCCGCCGCTGGACAACCGCCAGGGCGTGCAGGCCGCGCTGATCGCGCTGCGGCAGCCGGGCGGCGGCGGCGAGCTGGTACGGCCGCTGCTGCCGAATGCGGAAGGGCTGGCCGCGCGTGCCTGGGTCGAGCCCGGCGGCTGGCGCGATACCAGCGGCGAACTGCGCGCCGCGCTGCGGATCGGCGCCGCCAGCGCGGTGCCGGCCAGCAATGCGCAGATCGGCGTCCCGGCCGGCGCGCTGCGCGGCCTCGAACTGGTGGTGCTGGCGCGGATGGGCGACGGCGACACGCCGCGCCGCTTCGACAAGCTGTGCATGACGGGGCAATGAGCGCGCGATGAACGGCACCTCTCGCCTCCCTGCACTCCGACGGCAAGCCGGCCGCCACCGCGGCGCCGCCGTGGTCACCGCGCTGCTGATCGTCACGCTGGCGGTCGTCGTGGTGTCCGGCCTGCTGTGGCGCCAGCAGGTGCAGATCCGCTCGGTCGAGAACCAGCGCCTGGTGGCCCAGGCCGCCTGGATCGAGCGCGCCGCGGTCGACTGGGCTCGGCTGATCCTGCGCGACGACCTGCGCCGCTCCAACGTCGACCATCTGGGCGAGCCGTGGGCCGTGCCGATCGCCGAGACGCGGCTGTCGGACTTCCTTGGCGCCGCGCTGCGCACCGACCGCGCCGGCGAGACCTCCTTCCTGTCCGGCCGCATCCTGGACGCGCAGGCCCGCTTCAATCTGCGCAACCTGGTGACCACCACCGCGGGGGCCAACGGCGGCATCTCGGTGACCATCGACCCGGCCGGGCTCGCAGCCTATCGGCGCCTGCTGCGCGTGCTGGGCCTGAACCAGGGGCTGGCGGAGGCGACCGCGCGCTATCTGCTCCAGACCGAACGCGCCGGCGCCGGCCGCGCCGCGCCCCGCCCGCCCGACAGCCTGGCGGACCTGCTGGCCATCCCCGGCTACGAGCCGGACATGCTGCCGGTGCTCGAGCCCTTCGTCGACCTGCTGCCGGACCGCACCCCGGTCAACGCCAACACCGCCGACGCGGAGGTGCTCGCCGCGGTCATCGACAAGCTGCCGCTGGACCGCGCCCGCGAGCTGGTGCGCCAGCGCGACCGCGCCTATTTCAACAACGTCGGCGACCTGCAGACCCAGCTGCGCGCGATCGCGCCGCAGGCCGATGCCGGCGTCGGCACCGCGCTGGAGACGCGCTCGCACTATTTCCTGATCTACGGGCTGATCCGCCACGAACGGGCGATCCGGATGCAGGTCTCGCTGGTCCGGCGCGCGGCGATCCTGGGGAGCGCCCAGGCGACGCAGGTGGTCTGGACGCGCGACCTCGATCGGATGCCGGACCTGCGATGAGGGCGCTTATGGCGACGATGCCGGTCGACGTGCCGTCCCCGAAAAGCGCGGGCCGCCACCACTGCGGCCGGCCGCACGCTGCCGAAACGGTTGACGCGAATCCGCCACAAAGGCAAGGTATGCTGATGCCTTGGCGGAAAGGCATTTACCGGCACTCGACTTTGCGCACGGCGATCGCCGCCGGCACAGCCGACACCGGGCCGGCCCGTGCCTCGGCACGGAACCGGACCAGATGGCAGACGCGCCCCCAGGCCGTCGACGATTCCGCCGTTCATCTTCACTGCCGCGCAGTCCCAAGGAAACCTTGAGCACCACCCTGTTCGTCCGCCTGCCGCATCGCCCCCACGATCAACCGCAGCCCTGGCGCTTCGGGGCGCTGCCGTTCGCGCTGGTGCGCGATGCCGTGACCGCCCAGGGCCGGCGCGAGCGCGCGCCCGCCGCGGGCCATCTGTTGCGCGAGGGCTATGCGCCGATCGCCGAGCTGCCGCCGGCGGACCGGCTGGTGCTGATCGTCGCCGCCGCCGACGTGCTGGTCACCACCGCCGCGGTGCCGCCGCTGGCGCCGAACCGGCTCAAGCTGGCGCTGCCGAACCTCGTCGAGGATTCGCTGGCGGCCGATGCCCAGGCCTGCCATATCGCGGTGGGACCGGAGGCATCGCAAGCCGGTGCCAGCGCCAGTGCCAGCGCCAGCAGCGCGGCAGCCGCGGCGCGCGGTCCGCGCCGCCGCCTGCTGATGGTGACCGAGCGCGCCTGGCTGCGCGCGGTGCTCGACGCCTTCGCCGAACATCGTCACCGCCGCCGCCATCTGCTCGCAGCGCAGTTCTGCCTGCCGCTGGCCACGGCCGACGGCGAGGCGGCCCCGGCCAACTCATCCGGCCCAGCCGAACCCGGGGCGGCGCCCGAACCCGCCGCCTCCTCCGAGCCGCCCGCCACGCTGGCGCTCGAAGCCGCGTCCAGCGCGCTCGCGGCCGCGGCCCCGCTGCTCGAAGGCGAAGCGGCCGCGGGCCAGGCCGCGCCGGTCTGGCAGCTGACCGTGCGCACCGACCGCTACCAGGGCTACGGCCTGCTGCTCAGCGACGACGCGCTGGCCGCCTGGCAGGCGCTGGCGCCGGCCGGCATCTGGTACGGCGACCGCGAGGCGGCGACGCTGCCCACGCTGACATCGGTACGCCCGCTCGGCTGGCCGGTCTGGATCGAAGGGGCGCAGGCCAGCCTGCGCGAGCCCTCGCTCGATCTGGCGCAGTTCGACTTCGCGCAAGGCCGCGCCGACCGCTGGAACCTGCGCGCCTGGCGCGCGCCGCTGGCGCTGGCCGCCGCGCTGCTGCTGGTCCATCTGGTCCCGCTGAACATCCACTGGCTGATGCTGCGCGGCGAACAGGCGCGGCTGCAGCAAACCCAGACCCAGCTGCTGCGCAGCGCCTTCCCGCGCATGCCGGTGGTGGTCGACCCGCCGCTGCAGATGCGCCGACAGGTCGAACAACTGCGCCTGGCCAGCGGCCGCAGCACGCCCGACGATTTCCTGCCGCTGGCAGACCGCTTCGCCCAGGCTGGCCGCCAGTTGCCGCCGGATGCGCTGCTGGCGCTCGAATACCGCGGCAAGACCCTGCACGCGACGCTCAAGCCCGGCACCGATACCAATGCGCTGCGCCAGGCCGCGCGCCAGGCCGGGCTGTCGATGGAAGAGGACCGCGCCCCCGCCGAGTCCGCCCGTTCGGGCAGCGGCCCGGCACCGGCCGGATCGCGCTGGGTCATCAAGCCGGGAGGCGTGTCGTGATGCCCATCCGGTCCTCCGCCTTTTCCGATCACCAGGCCACACCATGAACGACCGCGCGCACGATCGGCCCGCCAGCGCCGCCGCATCGCGGACCCGCTCCGCCGCCGGCCTGTCTTCACGGCTGGGCAAGCTGCGCCCGCGCGTGCCGGCGCGCTGGCGCGAGCAGGCCGAGGCCTTCTGGACCGCGCGCAATCCGCGCGAGCAGACCCTGCTGGCGGTCGGCGGCGCGCTGCTGGCGCTGACGATCGGCTACAGCGTGCTGTGGGAGCCCGCCGCCGAAGGCCGCGAGCGGCTGCAGAAGACGCTGCCGCAGTTGCGCGCCGAGCTCGCCGAGATGGAAACGCTGGCGCAGGAGGCGCGCGGCCTGTCGGCCAGCCCGGCGCCGGCGCTGCGCGGCGAGGCGCTGGTGCAGGCGCTGCGCGACGGCCTCGCCCAGCATGGCCTGACCGCGAGCCGGGTCGCGCCGACCGGCGACCACACGGTGCAGGTGCAGCTCGACAAGGTGCCGTTCGGCGCGGTGGCGGCCTGGCTGTCCGACGTGCGGCAGCAGCAGCGCCTGAAGGTCACCGACGCGCGCATCGTCTACGTCGGTGCCACCGCCATCGTCAATGTCACCGCCACCTTGCAGGGGCCCGGGGGCAGCCCCGACCGTCCGGGCGGACGTGGCTGATGGCGCGCCTGGAAGCCCTGCGCCTGCGGCGCCGCGAGCCGCGGCCTGCGCGCCGCCGCGGCCTGCTGCGCTGGACCCTGCTCGGCCTGGCCACGGTCGCGGCGACGGTGATCGCCGCGCTGCCGGCGGCCTGGATCGCCGACACCGTCGCCAGCCGCACCGGGGGCCGCGTGCTGCTGGCCGATGCCGCCGGCTCGCTGTGGCGCGGCAGCGCCACGCTGGCGCTGTCGGCGGGTGCGGGCAGCCGCACCGCCACGGTGCTGCCCGGGCGCCTGCAGTGGGAGATCGCGTTCTGGCCGCTGCTGACCGGCTCGCTGCGGCTGGTCGCGCAGCACACCGAGGCGATGCCCGCCCCGGTCGCGATCATCGTGACGCCGTCCGGCTGGCGGGCTCAACCGGGCTCGATGCGGCTGCCGGCCTCGCTGCTCGATGGCATCGGCGCGCCGTTCAACACGCTGCGCCCGGACGGCGCGATGCGGCTGGACTGGAGCGCGCTGGAGGGGCGCTTCCGCGGGGACGGCGCGAGCGGCGGCCGGGCGGCCGGCGTCTACGGCCACCTGACGCTTCGCATCGACCAAGTATCATCGGCCGTCAGCCGGCTGCGGCCGCTCGGCAGCTACCGCGCCGAGATCGACTGGACCGGCGCCACCGGCATGCTCAGGCTGTCGACCGTGTCCGGCCCGCTGCACCTGGAGGGCAGCGGACCGCTGGGCCGCCAGGCGCGCTTCGAGGGCACCGCCCACGCGGACCCTGACGCCGCCAAGCAGTTGGCCTCCCTATTGAGCCTGCTGGGAAGACGTGAGAACAATGTGACAAGGCTGCGCTTCTGATCCGGCGCAAGGCACGGTGCCAAGCACCGCGCCAAGCCCCCGGGCCGCGCAACCAACCGACGCTTATGACGACAACAGACCGACGCCCCATCCTGCCCACCGCCTGCGCGCGCGCCGTCACGGCGCTGTGCGCCCTGTCGCTGATGGCGCCGGCCCCGCTCTGGGCGCAGGCACCCGGACCGGCGAGCCCGGCCGTGCCGGCCCCGCCCGACGTCACGCCGCGCAACCGCGACCAGGTCGTGCTCAATTTCGTCAACGCCGATCTCGAGGCCGTGGTGCGTGCCGTGGGCCAGGCCACCGGCAAGAACTTCGTGATCGACCCGCGCGTCAAGGGCACCGTCAACCTGGTCACCGAGGCCCCGGTCTCGCGGGCGCAGGCGCTGGAAACGCTGGGCTCGGTGCTGCGGATGCAGGGCTATGCGATGGTCGAGGCCAACGGCTTCACCAAGGTCGTGCCCGAGGCCGACGCCAAGCTGCAGGGCTCGCCGACCGTGATCGGCGCGGGTGCCAGCCGCGGCGGCCAGGTGGTCACGCAGGTGTTCCGGCTGAACTACGAGTCGGCCAACGCGCTGGTGCCGGTGCTGCGCCCGATGATCGCGCCGAACAACACGATCACCGCCTACCCGGCCAACAACACGCTGGTGATCACCGACTATGCGGACAACCTGCGCCGCATCGCCCGCATCATCGCGGCGATCGACGCGCCGGCGTCCGGCGAGGTCGAGCTGATCCCGCTGAAATACGCGATCGCCAGCGATGCCGCGGTGGTGCTGCAGCGGCTGCTCGATCCCGGCGCCGCCGGCGGCGCGCCGGGCGGTGCGGCCGGACCGGCGGTCGATGCGAGCCTGCGCACGTCGGTCGTGGCCGAGCCGCGCAGCAACGCGCTGCTGGTGCGCGCCACCAGCCGCGCGCGGCTGCAGCAGGCACGCCAGCTGATCGAGAAGCTGGACCAGCCGCATGCGCGCCCCGGCAACATCTGGGTGGTGCCGCTGAAGAACGCTGACGCGGTCAAGCTCGCGCCGACGCTGCGCGCGATCGTCGCGGCCGACGCCAGCTTCAATGTCGCGCAGCAGGGCCAGGGCGGCATCGGCGGGATCGCCGGCGCCGCGGGCGGCGCGGCCGGCATGGCCGGCGCACAGAACATCGCCGCGCCGACCGGCCAGTTCACCGGCGGCGCCGCCGGGATGGGCGGCTACGGGCGCACCGGCAGCACCGGGGGCGGCTTCGGCGGCGGCACCGGCGGTACCGGCTCGGCCTTCTCGGCCTCGTTCGCGCCGAACCAGATTCCGACCACCGGCGGCATCATCCAGGCCGATCCCTCGACCAACTCGCTGATCATCACGGCCAGCGAAGCGGTCTACCGCAGCCTGCGCGCGGTGATCGACGACCTCGACGCGCGCCGCGCGCAGGTCTATATCGAGTCGATGATCGTCGAGGTGACCTCGACCCAGGCGGCCGAACTCGGCATCCAGTGGCAAGGCATCCTGAGCTCCGCGGGCGGCAACAACAACTTCTTCGCCGGCACCAACTTCGGCACCGGCGGCGGCAACATCATCAACCTGAGCGGCGCGGTCTACGACATCTCCCAGAACGGCGCGGCGGGGATCGAACGGGCGGCGGGGCTGGTGCCCGACCTTGGCGGCCTGAACCTGGGCGTGGTCAACCGCGCGCTGGGCCTGGGTGCGCTGCTGCGCGCGCTGGGCAGCCAGGGCAGCGTCAACCTGCTGTCGACGCCGAACCTGATCACGCTGGAGAACGAGGAAGCCAAGATCCTGATCGGCCAGAACATTCCGATCACCACCGGCTCGTACGCGCAGAACAACGCGGTCGGCGGCGGCACGCCGTTCAACACCTTCGACCGCAAGGATGTCGGCATCACGCTGCGGGTCAAGCCGCAGATCACCGACGGCGGCCTGGTCAAGCTGCAGATCTACCAGGAGTCGTCCTCGGTGGTGCCGGGCACGACCAACCTGATCCAGGGCCCGACCACCAATGTGCGTTCGATCGAGACCAATGTGCTGGTCAACGACGGCCAGATCATCGTGCTCGGCGGCCTGATCGAGGACAACTACGGCGACGGCGTGCAAAAGGTGCCGGGGCTGGGCGACCTGCCGTGGATCGGCGGGCTGTTCCGCTACGAGAACAAGTCGCGCGCGAAGACCAATCTGCTGGTCTTCCTGCGCCCCTACGTGATGCGCACCTCCGGCGCGACCGACCGCATCACGCAGGACCGCTACGGCTATATCCGCGGCGAGCAGCAGGGCTTCGTCTCGCCCAACATGATGATGCGCGACACGCAGACGCCGGTGCTGCCGCCGGCCGATGCGCCGGTCGCGCCGTTCGTCGATCCGCGCAACAATGGGCCCGTGCCGGGTCCGCTGCCGCTGGAGCAGACGCTGCCGCCGCCGGGCCCGACCTCCCGCGCCCCGAACCAGGGCGAAGGCGCCTGAACGCAGGCCCACCCTACAGGCAATCACGATGGCGACAGTGCCCTCCTCCATTCCCGGCCCGGCGGCCGATCCGACGATCGGCGTCCCCGGGACCGCCAACGCCGCCGCCGCCAACCCGGTGGACACGCCGCTGTCCTCGCCGATCGCGGCGCGCCTGGTGCCCTATGGCTTCGCGCGCGAGGCCAAGCTGCTGGTGGCGCACCAGCGCGCCGACGGGCTCGAGGTCTGGGTCAGCCGCTCGACCTCGCCGGCGGCGCTGGCCGAGCTGGCGCGCGTGCATGGGCCGCTGCATCTGCGCGTGATGGAGCCGCACGCGCTGGAACTGGCGATGTCAGACGCCTACAACCGCCAGGACGGCACCGCCGCGCAGGTGGTCGGCGAAGTCGAGGGCGAGGTCGACCTGTCGCGGCTGATGCAGGACATCCCCGCGGTCGAGGACCTGCTCGAATCGGAAGACGACGCGCCGATCATCCGCATGATCAACGCGCTGCTGACGCAGGCCGCGCGCGAAGGCGCCTCGGACATCCACATCGAACCGTTCGAATCGGCCTCGGTGGTGCGCTTTCGCGTCGACGGCACGCTGCGCGACGTGGTGCGGCCCAAGAAGGCGCTGCACGGCGCGCTGATCTCGCGGATCAAGATCATGGCCCAGCTCGATATCGCCGAGAAGCGGCTGCCGCAGGATGGCCGCATCACGCTGCGGGTCGGCGGGCGGCCGGTGGACGTGCGGGTGTCGACGCTGCCGACCGGCCACGGCGAGCGCGCGGTGCTGCGTCTGCTCGACAAGGAGGCCGGCCGGCTCGACCTGGCCAAGCTCGGCATGGCGCCCCGCACGCTGACCGCCTTCGACGACCTGATCCGCCAGCCGCACGGCATCGTGCTGGTGACCGGCCCGACCGGCTCGGGCAAGACCACCACGCTGTACGCGGCGCTGTCGCGGCTCGATGCGCGCACCACCAACATCATGACGGTGGAGGACCCGATCGAGTACGACCTGGACGGCATCGGCCAGACCCAGGTCAACGCGCGCATCGACATGACCTTCGCCAAGGCGCTGCGCGCGATCCTGCGCCAGGACCCGGACGTGGTGATGATCGGCGAGATCCGCGACCTCGAAACCGCGCAGATCGCGGTGCAGGCCTCGCTGACCGGCCACCTGGTGCTGGCGACGCTGCACACCAACGACTCCGCCTCGGCGGTCACGCGCCTGGTCGATATGGGGATCGAGCCCTTCCTGCTGTCGTCGTCGCTGCTTGGCGTGCTGGCGCAGCGGCTGGTACGCCGGCTGTGCCCGCACTGCAAGCGTGAAGAGACCATCGCAGTGACGCCCGCGCAAGCGGAGACGCTGCTGGCCGAGGGCAAGCCGCTGCAGAAGCTGTGGCATCCGGTCGGCTGCGACAAGTGCGGGCAGTCGGGCTACCAGGGACGGATGGGGGTCTACGAACTGCTGGTGGTCGACGACGGCATCCGCACGATGATCCATCGCCAGACGCCCGAATCCGAGATCAAGCAGGCCGCGCTCGCCAACGGCATGCACACGATGCGCGGCGACGCGCAGCGCTGGATCGACAGCGGCGCGACCTCGCTGGAAGAGGTACTGCGCGTGACGCGCGATTGAGGATCCGATTGAGCCGCCGAATTAGCCGCCGATCAAGCCGCCGATCAAGCCGCGATCCAGCCGTGAACTGACGCCATGCCAGCCTATCGCTACGAAGCCGTCGACGCCGCCGGCAAGACCGACCGCGGCGTGATCGAGGCCGACAGCCCGAAGCAGGCCCGCACCCATCTGCGCACGCGCGGGCTGACCCCATTGACCGTCGATGCGCTTGGCAGCGCGGCGCAGGCCGCGCGCGGCACCGCGGGCGGCTTCGGCCGCCGGCTGTCGACCCAGGAGCTGGCGCTGTTCACGCGCCAGCTGGCCAGCCTGATCGTCGCGGGCCTGCCGCTGGACGAGGCGCTGGGCGCGCTGGCCGACCAGACCGAGCGCGCCTATGTGCACGAGCTGCTGGCGGGAGTGCGCGCCGAAGTGATGGGCGGCAGTTCGCTGTCGGTCGCGCTGATGCAGCATCCGCGCGACTTCCCAGATATCTATCGCGCGCTGGTTTCCGCCGGCGAGCACTCCGGCCATCTCGGCCTGGTGCTGGAGCGGCTGGCCGGCTATATCGAGACCCGCAACACGCTGACCGCCAAGATCCGGCTCGCCTTCACCTATCCGGCCATCGTCACCGTGGTCGCCTTCGCGATCGTGATCTTCCTGCTGTCGTACGTGGTGCCCCAGGTCGTCAGCGTGTTCGCCAATACCAAGCAGAAGCTGCCGATGCTGACGGTGGTGATGCTGGCGCTGTCGGATTTCGTCCGGCAATGGTGGTGGGCCGCGCTGATCGTGCTGGTGCTGGCGGTGCTGGCGATCCGCGCGCTGCTGCGCCAGCCCGGCGTGCGGCTCGAATGGCATCGCTGGCTGCTGACCGCGCCGCTGGCCGGCAAGCTGATCCGCGGCTACAACACCGCGCGCTTTGCCAGCACGCTGGCGATCCTGGTGTCGGCCGGCGTGCCGATCCTGCGCAGCCTGCAGGCGGCGGGCGAAACGCTGGGCAACGAGGCGCTGCGCGCCAACGTCGACGACGCCACCACGCGCGTGCGCGAAGGCTCGTCGCTGGCCCGCGCGCTGGCCGCGCAGAACCAGTTTCCGCCGGTGCTGGTACACCTGATCCGCTCGGGCGAGGCCACCGGCAATCTGCCCACGATGCTCGAGCGCGCCGCGCAGGGCGAAGCGCAGGAACTGGAACGGCGAACGATGTTCCTGACCAGCCTGCTGGAGCCGCTGCTGATCCTGACGATGGGCGTGGTGGTGCTGCTGATCGTGCTGGCGGTGCTGATGCCGATCATCGAGATCAATCAGCTGGTGCGGTAGCGGGCGTCAAGCGGGCAACAAGCGGGCTCCGCCGGGACAAGACCACCTCCCTCTCCCCGGCCCCCCCCTGAGGGGGAGAGGGAGAGCACCAGGCGAAAGAGGCAAGTCATCGCGCCGGTTTTCTCCCCTCTCCCGCTTGCGGGAGAGGGGCGGGGGAGAGGGCCAGCGGCGCTCGCCTCGCGAAGACCTTATTCCGCTGCCGCCGTCTTCTTCGCCGCGCGCTTGCGCGGGGTCGTGCTGCGGCGCTTGCGGGCCGGCGGCGCGGTCTCGGTGTCCTGCACCGATTCGGCGCTCTCCACCGGTTCCGCGTTCGACGCCGCCTCGGCGGCGGGAACCTCCAGCGCTTCGCTGGCCGACGCCGGCGCGGCGAACACCGTGCTGTCGATCGGCCACGGCGTGTCGCTCAGTTTCACATCCGGGCGACGCGCGCCGCGGCGGCCGCGCGACGATCGCGGCGGCGCGGCGTCCTCCGGCGTGGCGGCATTGCCTGCGGGTTCGATCACGTCGGCGGCAACGGGTTCGTCGACCGGCACCGGCTCGGGCGCAGGCGCCGGCTCGCCGATCTCGAGCCGCGTCGGTTCGGCCGGCACCGCGGAAACGGCTGCCGGCGCCGGGGCAGCGTGGCCACGGCCGCGTCCGCCCTGCGTATCGTGGCCGCTCTGCCTTTGGGCGCTCTGCCCCTGGCCGCCTTGACCGCGCTGTTCGCCCTGGCCGCCCTGGCTGCGCTGTTCGCCCGCATGCGCCTGCCGCTCGCCACCGCGCTGTTCCCCACCGCGCTGTTCGCCGCGCCGCTTGAGGCGGACCCAGATGGTCTTGTTGCTGCCGCCGTTGCGGGTCTCGACCTCGAACAGGCCGGTCGCGGCGACCAGCTCCGACAGCTTGCCGTAGCCGTAGTTGCGTGAATCGAACTCCGGCGCCTGCTTGGCGATGTGGGTGCCCATGCTGCCGAGCGTGGTCCAGCCTTCCTCGTCGGAGACCGCCTGCGCGGCCGATTGCAGCAGTCGCACCAGGCGCGTGTCCTGGCGCAGCTCGCCGCCGCTGCGGCGGCGGGCCGGAGCGGTGGTCTCGTCCGATTCGTCGGCACCGACGTCGCCGCGCAGCAGGTCCGAATAGATGAACTTGTCGCAGGCGGTGACGAAGGGCTTGGGCGTCTTGCGCTCGCCGAAGCCGTAGACCGTCAGGCCCTGCTCGCGGATGCGCGAGGCCAGCCGGGTGAAATCGCTGTCGCTGGAAACGATGCAGAAGCCGTCGAAACGGCCGGTGTACAGCAGGTCCATCGCGTCGATGATCATCGCGCTGTCGGTGGCGTTCTTGCCCACCGTATAGCGGAACTGCTGGATCGGCTGGATCGAATGCGACAGCAGGCATTCCTTCCAGCCCGACAGATTGGGCTTGGTCCAGTCGCCGTAGATGCGCTTGACGGCGGCCACGCCGTATTTGGCCACTTCGGCCAGCAGGCCTTCGACGATGCCGGGCGCGGCATTGTCGGCGTCGATCAGAACGGCCAGGGTCGCGGTGCCCTGGCGGGGATTTGGATTCATCGGTTGTGTCCTGGGGGAGCGGTCGCTCCAGCAGTGGGAGGTTGCACCACCGCGGCAAGGCGGCCTCCTGCGGACGCCGCCCGCTGCCGGGCTTGGATGCAGTGCAGTGTACACGCCAGCGCTTGTCCATTCGGGAAATCGCCGAGCCGCGGGGGGCCCGGGATGCTGCGCCGCAGGGTGCCGTGTCAACGTCGCCGGTGCTACCATGCCGGGCAGAGACACGGTCGCTTCCGCCTTCACAAGAGGCCTGCCGCGGCTGCCCACCACTGAAGTGTGTCGGCGATCCCGACAACATGCCCGAAGAGGAGCACCCATGAATGCCCCCCTGACCGCCCCGGTCAGCGACGCCATCCGTCGCGCGCTCGCCAACGTTACCCT
>JAPSLC010000119.1 GCA_031181345.1 Cupriavidus sp.
CCTGCAGCTGGCGGTTGCTCTTCTTGTGCGCGACCGCGTCCTCGAACCACTTCCACAGCTTGACCCAGCCGAGGAATTCCGAGCGTTCGTCCATGAACTTGCGGTGCGCCTGGTCGGCGGCCTCCTGCGCCTCCTGCGGACGGTCGCGCGGGTCCTGCACTGACAGCGCGCTGGCGATGATCAGCACCTCGCGCAGGCAATGCTGGTCACGCGCGGCGAGAATCATCCGGGCCACGCGCGGGTCCAGCGGCAGGCGTGCCACCTGCTTGCCAAGCGGCGTCAGCGCATTGGCCTCGTCGACCGCGCCGAGTTCCTGCAGCAGCTGGTAGCCGTCGGCGATCGCGCGGCCCAGCGGCGCCTCGATGAAGGGGAAGGACTCGATCGCACCGAGTCGCAGCGCCTTCATCCGCAGGATCACGGCGGCCAGCGACGAACGCAGGATCTCGGGATCGGTAAAGCGCGGGCGCGCGGCGAAATCGGCCTCGTCGTACAGGCGGATGCAGACGCCGTCGGCGACGCGGCCGCAGCGGCCGGCGCGCTGGTTGGCGGCGGCCTGCGAAATCGGCTCGATCTGCAGCTGTTCGACCTTGTTGCGATACGAGTAGCGCTTGACGCGCGCCAGGCCGGTGTCGACTACATAGCGGATGCCGGGCACCGTCAGCGAGGTCTCGGCGACGTTGGTGGCCAGCACGATGCGGCGCGCGTTCGACGGCTTGAAGACGCGCTCCTGCTCCTGCACCGACAGCCGCGCGAACAGCGGCAGGATCTCGGTGTGCGGCGGATGGTGCTTGCGCAGCGCCTCGGCGGCCTCGCGGATCTCGCGCTCGCCGGGCAGGAACACCAGCACGTCGCCGGAACCGAGCCGGCTCAGCTCGTCGACCGCGTCGACGATGCCGTCGTACAGGTCGCGTTCGCGCGCCTGCGCCGATCTGGCCGGGCCATCGCCGGCCGGTTTGCCCTTGTCGGTGCGCTGGTTCGGTCCGCCTTCGTCGGCGATCGGCCGGTAGCGGATCTCGACCGGATACAGCCGCCCGCTGACCTCGATCACCGGCGCCGGCTTGCCGCCGCTGCCGAAATGCTCGGCGAAGCGCTGCGCGTCGATCGTCGCCGAGGTGATGATCACCTTCAGGTCCGGGCGGCGCGGCAGGATCTCCCTCAGATAGCCCAGCAGGAAATCGATGTTGAGGCTGCGCTCGTGCGCCTCGTCGATGATGATGGTGTCGTAGGCGCGCAGCAGCGGATCGGTCTGCGTCTCGGCCAGCAGGATGCCGTCGGTCATCAGCTTGATCGACGCGCCGGGCGACATGGTGTCGTTGAAGCGAACCTGGTAGCCGACGTGCTCGCCCACCGGCGAGCCGAGCTCCTGCGCGATGCGCTTGGCGGTCGAGGTCGCGGCGATGCGGCGCGGCTGGGTATGGCCGATCAGGCCGCCCTGGCGCCGGGGCTGGCCGTCCTTGCCCTCCTTGCCGTCCTTGCCGTCGTTGCCTTCGCCGTCGGCGGCATCGGCGCGTGCCGGCCCGCGGCCGATCGACAGACAGATCTTGGGCAGCTGGGTGGTCTTGCCCGAGCCGGTCTCGCCGGAAACGATCACCACCTGGTGCTGCTCGATCGCGCGTGCGATCTCGTCGCGCCGTGCCGAGACGGGCAGCGCCTCGGGAAAGGTGATCGGCGGCAGCGGATTGGCAAGCACGGACCGGCGCGGGGGCCGGCGTGCGGGTTGGCCTTCGGAGCGACGTTCGGACGGGCGTTCGGGCTTGCCTTCGGTCTGGCCCTCGACTGGGGCTTGGGATGGACCCTGGGACTGGCGTGCGGACTGCGGTCGGGACGGCCTGCGGCGCGGGGCTGCGGGTGGGACGGGGCGTTGTTCGGACATTGGCGGGGATTATAATCCGCGCCATGAACGCCAGAACCGCCACGACCCCAACAGCCGGCGCGCACAACGACGCGGCCGGCGATCCCCTGACCGACCCTGCCGTCGGCGCTGATGCGCCCTCCGCGACCGTGGCCGTTCCTCCCACCACTGCCGATGTGCCGAGCGTGCCGAGGACACCGGCCACGCCGGAGCGCGCCGCGCCGGGACCGGACCGCCAGCAGTTCGTCGACTGGCTGCGCGCGGTCGCGCCGTACATCCACACGTTCCGCGGCAAGACCTTCGTGATCGCCTTCGGCGGCGAGCTGGTCAAGGCCGGCATGCTGAACGCGCTGGTCAACGACGTCGCGCTGCTGCACGCGATGGGCATGCAGATCGTGCTGGTCCATGGCTCGCGCCCGCAGGTCGAGGAACAGCTGGCGCTGCGCCAGGTCGAGTCGCGCTTCGTCGAGGGCCTGCGCATCACCGACAACGCCGCGCTCGAATGCGCGAAGGAAGCGTCGGGCGAACTGCGCCTCGATATCGAAGCCGCCTTCAGCCAGGGCCTGCCCAATACGCCGATGGCCGGCGCGCAGCTGTCGGTGGTGTCGGGCAACTTCGTCACCGCGCGCCCGGTCGGCATCGTCGAGGGCACCGATTACCAGCACACCGGCCTGGTTCGCAAGATCGACGGCGACTCGGTGCGCATGTCGCTGCAGCACGGCAAGATCGTGCTGCTGTCGCCGCTGGGCTTCTCGCCGACCGGCCAGGCCTTCAACCTGTCAATGGAGGATGTCGCCAGCGCGACCGCCACCGCGCTGAAGGCCGACAAGCTGATCTTCATCACCGAGGTGCCGGGCGTGCTCGACCCGGTCGGCAAGCTGATGCCGGAGATGTCGCTGCGCACCGCAGTCGAACGGCTGCAGAACAACCACCTGCCGCCGGACGTGGCCTACTACCTGCAGCATCTGGTCAAGGCGCTCAAGGGCGGCGTGCCGCGCGCGCACCTGATCCCGTTCGACATGGACGGCTCGGTGCTGCTGGAGCTGTTCCTGCACGACGGCGTCGGCACGATGATCTCGG
>JAPSLC010000069.1 GCA_031181345.1 Cupriavidus sp.
CTGACCTTCCTGCTTGTGTGTGCAGGCTCTCCCTGAGTTCTTCTTCCGCGGGCATGACGGAAAAGCCCTCGATTATACTTGCGGTTCGCCGCCCGGCACAAGCAAACAATGCGTTTGCCGTCAAGGGCCCGGGCCGCGCAGCGTCTCGCGGACCACTTTGCTTGATAAAGAACCGGCGCAGGGGCGAAAAAAAACCCAAGCCGCTGAGGCTTGGGTTTGAATCCACCAAAGGAGGAGGGTGGAGGAGACACTGGTAGAACAACGGGATGGGGCCGGCGGTGCGGGCTGGCGTCGGGGAAACTGCCTTGGTCGCTTCGACCGCCCTTCGCTTTCGCACTCTGGCGGGCCATCGGCGCGCCGTCGTTCAATGGTTCGAATTATACATGACGGCTTGTGCGACGCAAGAAAATTTGCACTGCGAAATGGCGTTTCGTAATGCAAAATAATGTGACGGCGATGAAATCGAGAAGAAATCTCGTAAATTCAAAGACTTACCTGTGCATCCAGATGTCACGAAACTGACATGTTAGAGCTTTCCCTCGGTTTTCCTTCCGTTCAAGCGACAAAGACACCACACGGCGCAAGGAAAATCTGAGCAGAATGCAAGGGCTGGATGCGCACGCATCGCAACATCGAAACGAAACATTGAGAGCAGGAACGAACGAAATGGAATGCAAGGTCACCTGGATGGGCAACGACGGCATGAGCTTCATCGCGCAGACCGGCAGCGGTCACCTCGTCGCGATGGACGGCGCGCCCGAGGGCGGCGGCCACAATCTGGCGCCGCGGCCGATGGAGATGGTGCTGCTCGGCACCGGCGGCTGCACCGCCTATGACGTGGTGCTGATCCTCAAGCGCGGGCGCCACGATGTGCGCGGCTGCTCCGTCACGCTCGAGGCCGAGCGCGCCGGCGAGGACCCGAAGGTGTTCACCCGCATCCATTTCAAGTTCACCGTCACCGGGCGCAACCTGAACCCGGCCACCGTCGAACGGGCGGTGCAACTGTCGCACGACAAGTACTGCTCGGCGTCGATCATGCTGGCCAAGACGGCCGAGATCAGCCACAGCGTCGAACTGGTCGAGGTTTGATGCGCTGATGGAATGCCGGCGTGGCGGCTCGTGCGAGGCGTTCCCGGTGCACACCGCACCGGGAAGCGAATTCGAAGCGAAGCAGGCCGATAAGCCGGATTCTGTGCGCGACGCGCGGGCCTTGCGGTCCGCGCGCGCGTGACAACCATTCCTCTAGGCCGACCGTTACCGGCCGGCTCCAGCTCCCTACCCGCAGACTCGGCGGGCCGCTTCATCGTCTGCCTATTTGGGATTGCTCCGGGTGGAGGTTACCGCGTTTCACCCTTCGCACCGGGCAAACCCGGCGCGAAGACTCGTCTCTGTGGCCCTATTCCGCACGTTGCCGTGGATGGCTGTTAGCCACCACCCTGCCCTGTGGAGTCCGGACTTTCCTCCCCTCGCCCGTTGCCAGGCGAGCAGCGGTTGTCTGTCCTGCTTCGCGGGCCGCAGTCTAGCACCTTTGCATCGGTCCCGCCGGTGCCGGATGACCCCGGGACGCCGCGGCGGCCCGGGCGGAACACCGCGGTGTCGTCGTAGAACCCGGCGTCGGCATTGGCCGGCCACCAGTGCGGGATGCCGAGCACCGGCAGCGGCGCGAAGCTGCTTCGGCCGCGCAGTTCAGCCCGCGCCAGCATGTCGGCCAGCGGCGCGTCGAGCGTGGCTGGACGCGGATGCGCGGGCACCATGGCCATCGGCCAGGCATGCGCCGTGATGGACTTGTAGGGCGCCACCAGCTTTTCCAGCAAGGCATGGCCAAACGGCACCACCGTGCAGTGCCCGTGCCAGGCGTCCCGGCCGTCGACGAACAGCTCACGCCAGCGGAATCCGCGCAGCGCCGCCTCCAGCCGCGGCGCGCCGGTGACGAACAGCGCCGCGTTCTCGTCGAACAGCGTCGCCGCATCGCGCAACGGGCCGCGCGTGGGCCGCACGCCCTCCACGGCAATGGCCTCGGCCTGCAGCCGGTTCAGCATCGCCTTCGTTTGCGGGAAATGCAGCCAGATCAGGCCGTTGAAGAAGTCGTGCAGATTCTCGCGCGTCGGCACCTGGCCATACGCGTGGATATGCGCCTCGTAGGCGCTGCCGGGCGGCAGCGCCTGCTGGGGAACGAAATGCAGCGGGAGTCCGGCCGCATTGGTCAGCCCCTGCGCGGTGGCAAGCGCGTCGAGCGCCGCATGGACCGGCCGACCCTGGCGGACCTGGGCCGCCATCGCCACGCCCTTCGCGGCGAACGGCGCGAACCAGGGCCGGGACCAGTCGATCCCGGCCAGCCGCTGTGCCAGGTCGACGGCAGGTTGCCGGCCCTCGACGGCCCGCTCAGCGCTGCGACCGCGCACCGCTCAGGCGGCCAGCGCGGCCTTCCATTGCAGCGTTTCGCCGCCACGCAGCGGCACCAGTTCGGTCTCGCCATACGGCAGCGTTTCGGGCAGTTGCCACGGCTCGCGCCGCAGCGTCAGCGTGCCGGTGTTGCGCGGCAGGCCGTAGAAGTCGGGCCCGTGGAAGCTGGCGAAGCCTTCGAGCTTGTCCAACGCGCCGGCGGCATCGAAGGCCTCGGCGTACAGCTCCATCGCATGCAGCGCGGTATAGCAGCCGGCGCAGCCGCAGGCATGTTCCTTCAGGCCGCGCGCGTGGGGCGCGCTGTCGGTGCCGAGGAAGAAGCGCGGGTTGCCCGATACGGCCGCGGCGACCAGTGCCTGGCGATGCGTCTCGCGCTTGAGCACCGGCAGGCAGTAGTAATGCGGCCGGATGCCGCCGATGAAGATCGCGTTGCGGTTGTACAGCAGATGATGCGCGGTGATGGTGGCGCCGATCGGCCCTTCGGCCTCGCGCACGTAGTCGGCCGCGTCCTTGGTCGTGATGTGTTCGAACACGACCTTCAGCGCCGGGAAATCGCGGCGCAGCGGCGTCATCACGCGTTCGATGAAGACCGCCTCGCGATCGAACAGGTCGATCTCGCTGTCGGTGACTTCGCCGTGCACCAGCAGCGGCAGGCCGACGCGCTGCATCGCCTCGAGCGCCGCGCTGCAGCGGCGGATGTCGGTCACGCCGGCATCGCTGTTGGTGGTGGCGCCGGCCGGATACAGCTTGACCGCATGGACGAAGCCGCTCGCCTTGGCGGCGACGATCTCGTCGGCCTGCGTGTTATCGGTCAGGTACAGCGTCATCAGCGGCTCGAACGACAGGCCGGCCGGCAGCGCGGCCAGGATGCGCGCGCGATAGGCCTCGGCCTGCGCCACCGTGGTGACCGGCGGCTTCAGGTTCGGCATCACGATGGCGCGGGCGAACTGGCGCGCGGTATCGGGCAGCACGGCAGCGAGAGCGGCGCCGTCGCGCAGATGCAGGTGCCAGTCGTCGGGGCGCGTGATGGTCAGGGTCTGGGTCATGGACTTCGGCAAATCGAAAGCGTGGGGAATGGAGCGGCGGCGGCGGCGACGGCGGGCGATTGGCGATCGGCGATTACAGGATCAGGATGGCGCGGTAGTCGTTGACGTTGGTGCGAGTCGGCCCCGTCACGACCAGGTCGCCGATCGCATCGAACAGGCCCCAGGCGTCGTGCGCCTCCAGCTGGCGGCGCGCCGGCATGCCGGCCGCCTCGGCGCGAGACAGCGTGGTTGGATCGGCCAGCGCGCCGGCATTGTCCTCGGAGCCGTCGATGCCGTCGGTGTCGGCGGCGATCGCATGCACGTCGGGCACGCCCTCCAGTTCGATCGCCAGCGACAGCAGGAATTCGGAGCAGCGGCCGCCGCGGGCGCGTCCGGCGCCGTCCTTGGGCAGCGTCACCGTGCATTCTCCGCCGGAGATCAGCGCCACCGGCGCCGCAAACGGCGCATTGTACGCGCGGATTTCGCGGACCAGCGCCGCGTAGACGCGCGCCACCTCGCGCGCCTCGCCCGTGACGGTGTCGCCCAGGATCACCGGCGTCACGCCGTGCGCGCGGAACACCTCGGCGGCGGCGGCCAGGCTGCCGTGCGCGGTGGCGATCATGCGGTTGTCGACGCGCTCGAACAGCGGATCGCCGGGCTTCGGCGTCTCGGCATGTTCGCCGCGCGCGCCGGCTTCGAGATAGGCCTGCACCGCCGGCGGCACGCGGGCCTCGTAGCGGCGCAGGATCGCCAGCGCATCGTCGTAGGTACTCGGATCGGCGACCGTCGGACCCGAGGCGATCGCGCTGGGATCGTCCCCGGCCACGTCGGAGACGATCAGCGTGGTCACCGGCGCGCGGCTCGCCTGGGCCAGGCGCCCGCCCTGGATGCGCGACAGGTGCTTGCGCACCACGTTCATCTCGGTGATGGGCGCCCCGCAACGCAGCAGTTCCTGCGTGGTGGCGCGCAGATCGGCCATCGACACGCCCTCGGCCGGCAGCGACAGCAGGCTGGAGCCGCCGCCGGAGACCAGCACGATCAGCCGGTCCTCCGGCCCGAGCGCTTGCACGCGCGCCAGAATCTGCGCGGCGGCGCGCTCGCCGGCCTCGTCCGGCACCGGATGGCCGGCCTCGATGACCTGCACATGCTCGGTTGGCAGGCCATGCGCGTAGCGCGTGACCACCAGGCCCTCGAGAGCCACCCCTGCATCGGCATACGCCTGCTCCACCGCCAGCGCCATCGACGCCGCCGCCTTGCCCGCGCCGACGACCAGCGTGCGGCCCTGGCGGCCCGGTGGCGGCAGGTGCGCGGCAACGATGCGCAGCGGATCGGCGGCCGCCACCGCGGCATCAAAGCTCTCGCGCAGCAGCGCGCGCGGTTCCACGCCGAGTTTGGCGGCCTCGCTCACAGCGCTTCCGCGATCGCGCGGCCGAGGTCGGCGGTGCCGGCGTTGCCGCCGATATCTCGCGTGAGCGGCGCGTGCGCGGGCCCGGCGGCCAGCACCGATTCGATCGCGCCCAGCACGGCGGCTCCGGCATCGGCATGGCCCAGGTGTTCGAGCATCATCGCCCCGCACCAGATCTGCCCGATCGGATTGGCGATGCCGCGTCCGGCGATATCGGGCGCCGAGCCATGGACCGGCTCGAACAGGCTCGGATAGGTCCGCTCGGGATTGATATTGGCCGACGGCGCGACGCCGATAGTGCCGGTACACGCGGGGCCGAGGTCCGACAGGATGTCGCCGAACAGATTGCTGGCCACCACCACGTCGAACCAGTCCGGATGCAGCACGAAGTTCGCGGTCAGGATGTCGATGTGGTACTTGTCGACCTTCAGTTCCGGGTAATTCGCCGCCATCGCCTCGACCCGCTCGTCCCAGTAAGGCATCGTGATCGAGATGCCGTTGGACTTGGTGGCCGAGGTCAGATGCTTCTTCGGACGCTTGCTGGCCAGCTCGAACGCGAATTTCAGGATGCGATCCACGCCGATCCGGCTCATCACCGTTTCCTGGATCACGACCTCGCGCTCGGTGCCCGGGAACATGCGGCCGCCGATGCTCGAATACTCGCCCTCGGTGTTCTCGCGCACCACGTAGAAATCGATGTCGCCGGGCTTGCGGTCGGCCAGCGGGCTGCGGATACCCGGCATCAGCCGTACCGGACGCAGGTTCACGTACTGGTCGAAGGCGCGCCGGAACTGCAGCAGCGAGCCCCACAGCGAGACATGGTCGGCCACCGTGGCGGGCCAGCCCACCGCGCCGAAATAGATCGCGTCATAGCGCGTCAGCGTATCGAACCAGTCGTCCGGCAGCATCTTGCCGTGGCGGGCGTAGTAGTCGCAGCTGGAAAAATCGAAATGGTCCCACTGCAGGTCGATGCCGAAGCGGCGCGCGGCGGCGTCCATCACGCGGATGCCTTCGGGCATCACTTCGGTGCCGATCCCGTCTCCAGGGATCACGGCAATTTTGTATTGGCTCATGGTGGAGGGCTCGTTGGAGGGCTGGTGGAAGCGGTTCGACCGGCAGTCGGGGATTACCGGCGCACCGTGCCGACGGCCGCGGACGTGCTTGGCAGAACGCCCGGCGCGGCGGGATAATGACGCAATTCTATTGCAATCGGCCGGCCCTCACGCCGTCCCGGTCCCCCGCCATGTGCCAGCTGCTCGGCATGAACTGCGCCACGCCGACCGACGTGACGTTCTCCTTCACCGGCTTCGCCGCGCGCGGCGGCGTCACCGATCACCATGCCGACGGCTTCGGGGTGGCCTTCTTCGAGGACAAGGCCTGCCGCCTGTTCATCGACAACCAATCGGCGGGCACCTCGCCGGTGGCCGAGCTGATCAAGAACTACCCGATCAAGTCCAAGAACGTCATCTCCCATATCCGCAAGGCCACCCAGGGCACGGTGCGGCTGGAGAACTGCCATCCGTTCATGCGCGAACTGTGGGGCCGGCACTGGATCTTCGCCCACAACGGCGACCTGAAGGGCTTCTCGCCGTTTCTGTCGGGGGTCTATCAGCCGGTCGGCGATACCGACAGCGAGCTCGCCTTCTGCGCGCTGATGCAGGGCCTGCGCAAGCGTTTCCCCGGCTCGCAGCCGCCGCTGAACGAGCTGTGCCACGCGCTGGCCGACATCACGCGCGAGATCACGCTGTACGGCGTCTTCAACTATCTGCTGAGCAATGGGCAGGCGCTGTTCGCGCACTGTTCGACGCGGCTGTATTACCTGGTGCGCCAGTGGCCGTTCTCGACCGCGCACTTGATCGACGCGGACCTGTCGATCGACTTCGCCCAGGTGACGACGCCGGAAGATCGCGTGGCGGTGATCGCCACCGCGCCGCTGACGGACGACGAGGTATGGACGCCGTTCTCGCCTGGGGAATTGATGATGTTCGAGGCCGGGCAGCCGACGATGACGTTGACGGTGCCGATCCCGCCCGAGGTGCAGGCGCGCAACGCGGCCAATTCGGCCTGTACTTGAGGGCGTTGCCGGTGGGGAAGGTTTGACTCCCCTCTCCCCCTGAGGGGGAGAGGGAGCACACAGAGAGGAGCTTGCTTCCTCAGTGCTGCAGGATCTTCGACAGGAAGTGCCGCGCCCGCTCGGAACGCCCCTCGATATTGCCGAAGAATTCCTCCTTCGCCGCGTCCTCGACGATGTGGCCCTGGTCCATGAAGATCACCCGGTTGGCCACCTTGCGGGCAAAGCCCATTTCGTGGGTCACGCACATCATCGTCATGCCTTCCTGGGCCAGCTGCACCATCACGTCGAGCACTTCATTGACCATCTCGGGGTCCAGCGCCGAGGTCGGCTCGTCGAACAGCATGCAGATCGGATCCATCGACAGCGCGCGGGCGATCGCCACGCGCTGCTGCTGGCCGCCCGACAGCTGGCCCGGATACTTGTCGGCCTGATTCTTCAGGCCGACGCGCTCCAGGTATTGCATGCCCTTGGCCATCGCTTCCTCGCGCGAGCGGCCCAGCACCTTGATCTGCGCGATCGTCAGGTTCTCGGTGATCGACAGGTGCGGGAACAGCTCGAAGTTCTGGAACACCATGCCGACGCGCGAACGCAGCTTCGGCAGATTGGTCTTCGGCGATCCCACCGAGATGCCGTCGACCAGGATGTCGCCCTTCTGGAACGGCTCGAGCCCGTTGACGGTCTTGATCAGCGTGGACTTGCCCGAACCGGACGGGCCGCACACCACCACCACTTCGCCCTTGGCCACGCTGGTGGTGCAATCGGTCAGCACCTGGAAGGTGCCGTACCACTTGGAGATGTTATTGATTTCGATCATACAGCCACCTTTTTCTGGTATCGCTTGACCAGCAACGATGCGGAAAAACAGATCACGAAATAGACCAGACCGGCGAACAGCAGCATCTCGACGATGCGGCCATCGCGTTCGCCGATGCCATACGCCTGCCCGAAGAAATCGGCCAGCGCGCTGACGTAGACCAGCGACGTATCCTGGAACAGGATGATGCCCTGCGTCAGCAGCAGCGGCACCATGTTGCGGAACGCCTGCGGCAGCACCACCAGCCGCATGGTCTGCCCGTAGGTCATGCCCAGCGCCTGCGCCGCGTACATCTGCCCGCGCGACACGCTCTGGATACCGGCGCGGATGATCTCCGAGTAATAGGCCGCCTCGAACAGCGCGAAGGCCACCAGCGCGGAGGTCATGCGCAGATCGGTCGCGGGCGACAGGTTGAACAGCCCCTGCAGTACCTGCGGAATGATCAGGAAGAACCAGAGCAGCACCATCACCAGAGGTATCGAGCGGAAGACGGTGACGTAGCCCTGCGCAAACCAGTTCAGCGGCTTGACCGAGGACAGGCGCATCATCGCGAGGATGGTGCCCCAGACGATGCCCACCACCACCGCGGTGGCGGTGATCTTCAGCGACACCATCATGCCCTCGCCGAGCACGTGCAGCGTATCGGCGTTGATCGAGGTGAAATCGAATGAATAAGCCATCGCGTTCCCCTTACTTGCTGCCGATGAAGCCCGGCACGCGCGTGCGCTTTTCCACCCAGCGCATTCCCAGCATGACCACGATATTGATCAGCGCGTACATCAGCGTGACCGCGATGAAGGACTCGTACGGGCGCGCCGTGTAGTCGACCAGTTGGCGCCCCTGCGCCGCCAGTTCCAGCAGGCCGATCGTCGACGCCACCGCCGAGTTCTTGAAGATGTTCAGGAATTCGGAGGTCAGCGGCGGCACGATGACGCGGAACGACATCGGCAGCAGCACGTAGCGATAGGTCTGCCGCAGCGTGAAGCCCATCGCCAGGCCAGCGTTGCGCTGTCCCGGCGGCAGCGAGTTGATGCCCGAGCGCACCTGTTCGCAGATCCGCGCGGCGGTAAAGGTGCCGAGGCAGAACATCGCGGCCAGGAATTGCTGCGCGAACGGATTCATCTGCTTGATCGATTCGCCGAACGGAAGCAATTCGGGAACCACGAAATACCAGATGAACAGCTGCACCAGCAGCGGAATATTGCGGAAGATTTCGACGTAGGTCGCCGCGATACCCGACAGGAATTTATTCGGAACCGTGCGCAATACGCCGAGAATCGAGCCGATGATCAGGGCGATCACCCACGAAGTCAGGCCGAGCGCGATGGTGACCTTCAGACCGGAAATCATCCAGTCCAGATAGGACTCGTTCATCGCGGCTTCTTCGAGGAATACACCCCAATGCCAGTTGTAATTCATGATGCGTCCTCAAAAAGAAACGGAAGGACATGCCTTCGCGCACGCCTTCCGTTTCACACGCGTGACTGGAGCCGAATCAGTCGAGCGCCTTGTCGTTCGGGTTCTTGATGAGTGCCTTCATGTCGTCGGACATCGGGAAGTCCAGGTTCAGGCCCTTCGGCGGCACCGGCTGGGTGAACCACTTGGCGTAGAGGTTGTTGATCTCGCCGGTCTTCATCAGATTGGCGATCACCGTGTCGGCGACCTTCTTGAACGGGGCATCGTCCTTGCGCAGCATGCAGCCATACGATTCGCGCGACTGCGGCTTGCCGGTGACGATCCAGTCGGCCGGGTTGCGGGCCTTGGCGCGCTCGCCGTACAGCAGCGCGTCGTCCATCATGAAGGCGGCGGCGCGGCCCGACTCCAGCGTCAGGAACGACTGGCCGTGGTCCTTGGTGCTGATGATGTTCATGCCCAGCTTCTGCTGGTCGTTCATCGTGCGCAGCAGGCGCTCGGACGTGGTGCCGGCGGTGGTGACGACGTTCTTGCCCTTCAGGTCGGCCCAGTCCTTGATCCCGCTGTCCTTCTTGGTCATGAAGCGGGTGCCGATGATGAAGATGGTGTTGCTGAAACCAACCTGTTTCTGGCGCTCAAGATTATTGGTGGTCGAGCCGCATTCGATATCGATGGTGCCGTTCTGCAGCAGCGAAATGCGGTTCTGCGAGGTGATCGGAATTTCCTTGACCTGCAGATTCGGCAGCTTCAGCTGATCCTTGATCGCTTCGACGATCTTGACGTTGATGTCATAGGAATAGCCGACGGTACGCACGCCGCCGAGGTTATAGCTGAAGGGAATCGAGGATTCCCGCACGCCCAGCGTAATGACACCCGTGTCTTTGATCTTCTTCAGCGTGCCGGTCAATTGCTCGGCCGCTTGTGCGGTACCGCACAGCACGCCTGCCGCAATCGTCAGCGCAGCCAATTTGGCAACCTTCATAACATCTCCTTGACCATGAGAGAAAGGCGGGACTCTAACAAGAAACGTGCCGCCGACGAAATAGTATTGCGCAAGGCGACGCTGGGATACAACGGGTATTTCCCTAGCCGCCGCTGTCCGGCAATCGGCTGCGCCACGCGGCTGTAATAAAAAAAGCGGCAGCCGGAATTCTCCGGCTGCCGCCTCTCTGTGGTTTCGGGCCCCGCCTTGGTGCATCGCAGCATGCCGCTTGCCCCACTGCGGGTCGGATCCGGGTCCGATCCGGGTCCAACCCTGCTCCGATCGCCCCGATATCGCAGCCGGCGATCAGGGATACAGACCGCGCATTTCGCGGGCCTGCAGGATGCGGGTACAGGCGACGATGAACGCCGCGGTCCGCAGCGTGACCTTGTTTTCCTGCGCAACCTGCCAGATCGAGCGGAACGCCTCTTGCATGATCCGTACCAGCCGCTGGTTGATCTCCTCTTCGGTCCAGAAGAAGCTGGAGAAGTCCTGCACCCATTCGAAGTACGACACCGTGACGCCGCCGGCGTTGGCGATCACGTCCGGCGCCACCAGGATATTGCGCTCGCGCAGGATATCGTCGGCCTCCGGAGTGGTCGGGCCGTTGGCGCCTTCGATGACCATGCGGGTCTTGATGTGGGGCGCGTTGGCGGCGGTGATCTGGCCTTCCAGCGCGGCCGGGATCAGGATCTCGCTCTCGGTCTGCCAGAACTGCTCGGCAGTGATGGTCTCGGCGCGGAAGCCCTCGATGGTGCCGTTGTGCGCGACGTGTTCGATCAGCGCGGGCACATCCAGGCCGGCCGGGTCGAACAGCGCGGTCTTGTGGTCCTGCACCGCGACGACCCTGGCGCCGGCTTCGTGGAACAGCTTGGCGGCGACGCTGCCGACATTGCCGAAGCCCTGCACGACGATGCGCGCGCCCTTGATTTCCAGGCCCAGGTTGCGCGCCGCCTCGGCGCCCACCACGAACACGCCGCGGCCGGTCGCCTCGCGGCGGCCCAGCGAGCCGCCCAGCGAGATCGGCTTGCCGGTGACCACGCCGGTGGATGTGCTGCCCTCGTTCATCGAATAGGTGTCCATCATCCACGCCATCACCTGTTCGTTGGTGTTGACGTCCGGGGCCGGGATGTCCTTGTTCGGCCCGATGATGATGTTGATTTCGCTGGTATAGCGGCGCGTCACGCGTTCGAGCTCGGCGCGCGAGAGCTTGCGCGGGTCGACGCGGATGCCGCCCTTGGCGCCGCCGTACGGCACGTTGACGGCGGCGTTCTTGACCGACATCCAGGCCGACAGCGCCATCACCTCGGACAGCGTCACGTCCTGGTGGAAACGCACGCCGCCCTTGCCCGGGCCGCGCGAGGTGTTGTGCTGGACGCGGTAGCCCTCGAAGTGGGCGATGGAGCCGTCATCCATCTCGATGGGCACGTCGACCACCAGCGCGCGCTTGGGGCGCTTGAGCGTTTCGACCCAGCGGGCCAGCGAGCCCAGATAGGGGGTCACGCGGTCGACCTGTTGCAGGTAGATGCCCCAGGGACCGAGGTTGTCGGCGTTCAGATAGGAAGGGACGGAGTGCGCGGAGGCGGTGATGATCGGCGAATCGGAAGACATCGTGGCAAATCCGAAAATGGAATGCCGACAAGCTTAGGGGCGCCGCCGTGGGGAAATCCAATGCCGTTTGCTCATTCGGTCATGCCGGAAATGCATAACCTTTCGGCGCACAACGCACCCCTCCGCAGTGGGGTCCGCGGCGGGGTTCTGCGCGGCCCGGGCCGGCTCAGGCCGCGCCGCCGTCGATCGGCGCCGCGCCGGCCGACAGGCTGGCCCAGATGCGGTCGACCAGTTCGCGCTTGCGGCGCAGCTGGCTGCCGCGCCGGTCGTTGCCATGCTCGCCGGGACGCGCCCGGTACAGGCGGATCTCCATCTCGATCGACAGCGGCGCCGCGCGCGGCCCCTCGGCCCGCACCAGCCGCCCTTGCGCGACTTCTTCCCGCACCGCGCTCTCGGGCAGGAAGGCCAGGCCATGGCCGGCCAGCGCCATCACCTTGAGCGCCTCGGCCATATCGGTCTCGTAGCATTTATCCAGCTTGAACGACTCGCTGGTGTCCGACAGCAGCATCTCGACCATCCGGCCGAGGAAAGCATTGGGCGTATAGCTCAAGAAGGACACCGGCTTGCGCTCGGTACCCGGCAGCCGGTACAGCGGCTTGCCGCTGGCGTCGGGCACGCTGAACGGCGACATCCGTTCGACGCCGAGCACCAGCATGTCGTAGTGCGAGGGATCGAGCTGAATCGCCTGGCGCGGATGGTGGTAGACCATCACCAGGTCGCAGCCGCCCTCGACCAGCATCAGCACCGCGTCGTGCACGTTCAGCGCGCGCAGCCGGCAGGCCAGCGTGCCGACCCGCCGCTCCAGCGCCTTCAGCCACTCGGGAAAGAAGGTCAGCGACAGCGTGTGGGGCACGGCAAATTCCAGCATCTGCGCATTGGCCGAGCGCTGGCCGCGCATCAGCGCGCGGGTCTCGCTGACCTGCGCCAGCATCGCCAGCGCCTGCTCGTAGAACACCTTGCCGGCCGGCGTCAGGTTGGTCGGATAGCTGGAACGGTCGATCAGCTCGGTGCCAAGCCAGGCTTCGAGCGACTGGATGCGGCGCGAGAAGGCGGGCTGGGTCACGTGCCGCAGCTCGGCCGAGCGCGAGAAGCTGTGCGTCTCCGCCAGGCTGACGAAGTCTTCAAGCCATTTGATTTCCATGGCGCATTATCTCCCGGCGGCCACCGGCGCAAAAGTATTCCACGATCCACGATCAAACCGGAATATCATTCCGAACTGGATCGCTTCGGCACGACATTTTAGATCGGCTTGCTCGGCCCCGCTGGCTATGATCGGACCCATCCGCTCTCTTGTCCTCCGGAGTCCCCATGCCCAGCCTGCACGCCGAACCGCAGTCGCGCCTGTCCTTGCCGCAATCCGCCGGCCCGCAAGCGATGCTGCCGCCATCGTGCGCGCTGTCCGCGCTGTCCGCGCTGTCGCCGGCGCTGGCACGGGTGTTCGACGACAGCGCGCGGAGCGTGGCGGCGCAGGTCGAGGCCTGCCTGGCGGACGCGGACGCGCTGCTGGCGCTACTGCCGGAGGCGGCTCGCGCCGGCAGCCCCGACGGCTATACGCGCCACCTGGTCTATGCCGACCCGATGGCGCGCTTCTCGGCGATGCTGCTGGTCTGGCGTCCGGGTCAGGCGAGTCCCGTGCACGGGCACCGGACCTGGTGCGCCTACCGCGTGCTGCAGGGCACGCTGTACGAGCGGCACTACCGCTGGGATGAGGCGGCACGGGTGGCGCGGCCGAGCGGGGGCGTCATGCGGGAACCCGGCACGGTGTTCAGCGCGCCGGCCGGTCTCGGGCATATCCATTCGCTGGGCCATCCGGCCGGCGGCATGGATCAGCGAGACGGCGGGGCCAGCGACATCGCCATCTCGCTGCATCTGTACGGCGTCGAGGCCGCGCAGATCGCCACCGGCGTCAATCTGCTGGTGGCGGCGGGGTAGAGCGGCATGGCGCGCTGATACGCGCCGACGACCGCCGTGCGCGATCCATCGAATCTCGCAACCCCGACGGAGCCAGCGCAATGGACCGATTTGACCGATACGACCGCCAGATCCTGGCCGAGCTGCAACAGAACGCCGACCTGCCGGTCGCCGAACTGGCCGAACGGGTCGGGCTGACCTCGACGCCCTGCTGGCGCCGCGTGCAGAAGCTGCAGGAGAGCGGCGTGATCCGCAAGCGCGTGGCGCTGCTCGACCCGGCCAAGCTGAACGTCGGCGTCACCGTGTTCGTGTCGGTCCGCACCAGCCAGCACAGCGCGAAGTGGCTCAAGACCTTTCACGGGCTGGTGGCCTCGATCCCCGAGGTCACGGAGTTCTACCGGATGGCCGGCGACACCGACTACCTGCTGCGCGTGGTGGTGCCCGACATCGCCGCCTACGACCGCGTCTACAAGCGGCTGATCCAGGGCGCCGAACTGGCCGACGTCAGCTCGAGCTTCGCGATGGAGCAGATCAAGTACACGACGGCGCTGCCGCTCGATTACGCCTGACCTGCTCCCCTCTCCCGCCCCTGCGGGAGAGGGGAGAAAACAGAGGGCAATAATCGGACGATCGTGTTGCGCAGCCTCACCCGCGATGCGCCCACCCGGTCATCCGCTTCTCCAGCACCGCGAACAGCTCGTACATCGCCATCGCCATCACCGCGATCACCACCAGGCCGGCAAAGGCCAGCGGCATCTTCATCGCCGAGCCGGCCGATACCAGCAGATAGCCGATGCCCTCGTTGGCCGCGTTCATCTCCGACACCGTGGTGCCGACGAAGGCCAGCGTGATCGCGACCTTCAGCGAGGCAAAGAAATACGGCATCGCGCGCGGCAGGCCGACCTTGAACAGCACATCGGTGCGCTTCGCGCCCAGCACGCGCAGCACGTCCTCCAGCTCGGGCTCCAGCGTCGCCAGCCCGGTCGCGATATTGACCATCACCGGGAAGAACGAGATCAGGAACGCCGTCAGGATCGCGGGCCCGGCGCCGAGGCCGAACCACACCACCAGGATCGGCACGAAGGCCGCCTTGGGCAGCGCGTTGAACGCGGTCATCAACGGATAGCCGGCCGCATAGGCCAGCCGGGACGAGCCCATCAGCAGCCCCAGCACCACGCCGACCGCGATCGCGATGGCAAAGCCCACCATCGTGGTCCAGAAGGTGCGCCAGGCATGGGCCGCGATCACGTCCCAGTAGTCGAGCAGCGACACCACGATGGCCGCCGGGCTCGGCAGGATGAAGTCGGACACCTCGAAGATCATGCAGGCGCCCTGCCACAACAGCAGGCAGGCCGCCAGCAACAGCCAGGGTGCGACGCGCTCCACGCGCCGCTGGTTCGAATCGGTAAGCGTGGTCATCTCAGTGCTGGCGGACATGGCCGATCTTCTCGCGCAGCAGGTGCACGACTTCGGCGAAGGGTTCGGTATAGGTCAGTTCGAGCTCGCGCGGACGCGGCAGCTCGATCGGCTTGCGCATCAGGATGCGGCCCGGCCGCTGGCTCATCACGTAGACCGTGTCGGCCAGGAACACCGCCTCGCGCAGATCGTGGGTGACCAGGATCACGTTGAAACGTTTCGCCTGCCACAGGTCGCGCAGCACGCACCACAGCTCCTCGCGCGTGAAGGCGTCGAGCGCGCCGAACGGTTCGTCCAGCAGCAGCATGCGCGGCTCGTGGATCAGCGCGCGGCAG
This sequence comes from Cupriavidus sp., assembly GCA_031181345.1. GTDB lineage: Bacteria > Pseudomonadota > Gammaproteobacteria > Burkholderiales > Burkholderiaceae > Cupriavidus. The sequence goes on from JAPSLC010000069.1 coordinate 15,390, forward strand.
ATCGACGCGCGCTGCTGCATGCCGCCCGACAGCTGCCACGGATACTTGTCCTCGTAGCCGGCCAGGCCTACCGTACGCAGCAGCGTGCGGGCGCGCTCGACGTATTCGTCGCGGCGGGCCCGCAGCGTCGAGCGGTACGGCTCCACGATCTCCAGCGGCAGCATCACGTTCTGCAGCGTCGTGCGCCACGGCAGCAGCGTCGGCGCCTGGAAGGCCATGCCGACCATCTTCAGCGGGCCGGTCACCTTCTCTCCAGCGATCTTGACCACGCCGCGCGTGGCGGGCTTGAGCCCGGTGGCCAGCTTCATGAAGGTCGACTTGCCGCAGCCCGACGGCCCGACGATCGCGATGAACTCGCCGGGCCGCACCTGCAACGAGATGTCTTCGACGGCGAACTCGCCCTGGCGGGCCAGTTCGTCGTTGTAGGCCAGCCAGACGCGGTTGAAGTCGACGAAGGGAGCGTCTTCCCCCACGGCGGGCGCCGCGGACGGTGTGTCGCGCACAGCGGGGGATACAGCGGCCGATACAGCAGCGTCCATCGTCATCGCAGCACGTCCAGTTCGGCCGCCGACGGCAGATAGGCGTCGGTCCACAGCGCATCCGGATTGATGCGGCCCTTGGTGCCGAAGGCATCGGCCACCTGCGATGCCATCAGCGACAGCCGCGGCTTGTTGACGCGCCCAAAGCCGTCGGCCTTCGCGTCCGGCGACCTCACCACGCTGTCGAGCGCCAGCTTAAGACGCCGCACCTCGAGCTTCTCGTCGATGATGCCGTCGCGCGCCTTGACCGCCTTGATGCCCTCCTCCGGCTTCGCGATCGTGTCGCGCGCCGACTTCGCGAAGGCGCGCAGGAAGGCCTTGACCGCCTCGGGGTTCTTCTTCAGGAAGTCCTCCGACGTGATCACCGCATTGCCGTACAGCTTCACGCCGTATTGCGGGTACGGCAGCACGACGATGTCCTCGTCCTTCACGCCGCGCGCATTGAGGTTCAGGATCGAAGTGAACGAGAAGCCGGTGATCGCATCGAGATCGCCGCGCGTCAGCATGGTCTCGCGCAGCGTCGGGTCCATCGCCTGCCAGTTGAAGCTCGATGCCTGCAGGCCGTTGGCCTTGGCGAAGATCGGGAACGCGCGGCGGCCGGCGTCGAACACCGGTGCGCCGAGCTTCTTGCCGGCCAGGTCCTTCGGCGCCTTGATGCCCGACTTCTTCAGCGCCAGCACTGCGGCCGGCGTGTTGTTGTAGACCATCATCACGGCGACCGGCTTGTTCTTCGCGTCCGGGTTGTTGCCGTAGAACTCCATCACCGAGGCCAGGTCGGCGAAGCCCATGTCATAGGTGCCGGAGGCCACGCGGTTGACCACATTGCCCGAGCCGTTGCCGGCGTCGATCGACACGTCGAGCTTCTCGGCCTTGTAGTAGCCCTTCTGCTCGCCGAGCAGGAACAGCGCCGAGGGGCCCTCGAAACGCCAGTCGAGCTGGAAGCGGATTTTGGTCGGGGCCTGTGCGTGGGCGGGCGTGGCCCATTGTGTCGACAGCACCATTGCGGTGCCGAGCACCATGCCGAGCTGCAGCATCCGGCGGCGCAGCGGCGACGGTGCCGTGCTGGCCTGTGGGCCCGGCGCGCCCTCGCGCCGATGCGTGTCCTGCTGCGTATGCTGGTGTTGCGACCCGTTGTGCAACGTGTTGTGCGGCATGTTTGCTCTCCTGTTCGTGCCTGTTTTGCGCGAACAGTGTCTGCAAGCGATATGCCAGCCAAAACGGCATCGAACCGGCCCCAAAGCGGGGCACGACCGCGGCGGTTTGTCTAACCAAACTTGTGCAACGGCCGGTGCCGCGCGCGATTGCGCGCGGCCATTGTCGACAATGCGCGGGGAGAGTCAGGCGTCCTGCGTCGCGTCGCCGAGGTCGGCCGCGACCGCCGCGGCGCCTTCGATGCGGGCCAGCTCGCCTCCGCTGACGTCCGCAGGCGTGGCGCCCTGCGCCGCGCTGCGCGCCTGGATGCGCCACATCTCCGCATAGCGGCCGTCCGCGCGCATCAGCTCGGCATGGGTGCCGCGCTCGACGATGCGGCCGCGGTCCATCACCAGGATCTGGTCGGCATGCACCACGGTGGACAGCCGGTGTGCGATCAGCAGCGTGGTGCGGTTCTGCGCGAGCCGCATCAGTTCGGCCTGGATCGCCTGCTCGGTGCGCGAGTCCAGCGCCGAGGTCGCTTCGTCGAAGATCAGGATCGGCGGGTTCTTCAGCAGCGTGCGGGCGATCGCCACACGCTGCTTCTCGCCGCCCGACAGCTTCAGCCCGCGCTCGCCGACCGGCGTGTCGTAACCCTGCGGCAGCTCGCGGATGAAGGCGTCGATCTGCGCGGCGCGCGCGGCCTCGATGACCTCCTCGCGGCTCGCGCCCGGGCGGCCGTAGGCGATGTTGTAGTAGATGCTGTCGTTGAACAGCACCGTGTCCTGCGGCACGATGCCGATGGCGCGGCGCAGGCTGTCCTGCGTCACCGTGCGGATGTCCTGCCCATCGACCAGCACCGCGCCGCTGCCCACGTCGTAGAAGCGGAACAGCAGCCGCGCCAGCGTCGATTTGCCCGAGCCGCTATGGCCGACCACCGCGGTGGTGGTGCCGGCGGCGATCGCGAAATCGACATCGTCGAGGATGCGGCGGTTGCTGTCGTAGCCGAAGCCGACATGGCTGAAGCGCACTTCGGCGCCGTGCACCGCCAGCGGACGGGCATCGGGCGCATCGGCGACTTCCCTGTTGGTGCCGAGCAGCACGAACATCCGATCCATGTCGGTGGTGGCCTGCTTGATCTCGCGGTAGATCACGCCGAGGAAATTGAGCGGGATATACAGCTGGATCATCAGCGTGTTGACCAGCACCAGGTCGCCCAGCGTCAGCACGCCCTGGGCCACGCCGACCGTCGCGCGCCACAGGATCAGGATCAGGCCGATCGCGATGATGGCCTGCTGGCCGAAGTTCAGCAGCGACAGCGAGTTCTGCGAGCGAATCGCGGCGGTCCGGTAGGTGCGCAGGTTCTCGTCGTAGCGCGCGGCCTCGTACGCCTCATTGCCGAAGTACTTGACGGTCTCGAAGTTCAGCAGCGAGTCGATCGCCTTCTGGTTGGCGCGCGAATCGAGCTCGTTCATCTTGCGGCGGAAGTGCGTGCGCCATTCGGTCACCACCACCGTGAAGACGATATAGGCGAGCAGCGCGCCGCCGGTGATCGCCGCGAACCAGATGTCGTAGTGCAGCAGGAAAAAGCCCATCACCAGCGCCATCTCGACCAGCGTGGGGAGGATGCTGTACAGCGAATACGAGATCAGCGACTGGATGCCGCGCGTGCCGCGCTCGATGTCGCGGCTCATGCCGCCGGTCTGGCGGTCCAGATGGAAGCGCAGCGACAGGCTGTGCAGATGGCGGAAGACCTGCAGCGCAATTTCGCGCACCGCGCTCTGCGTGACCTTCGAGAACAGGATCTCGCGCAGCTCGGTAAACAGCGTGGTCGACAGCCGCAGCACGCCGTAGGCGACGATCAGCCCGGCCGGCACCGCCAGCAGCGCGCGCGGGTCGCCCGGCGCGATGTTCATCGCGTCGATCAGGCGCTTCATCAGCACGGGCACGCCCAGGTTGGCGGCCTTGGCGGCCACCAGGCAGGTGAGCGCCAGCATCACGCGCCACTTGTAATGCCACAGATAGGGAAGCAGATTGCGCACGGTCTGCCAGTCGCTGCGCTGGCCGCGCGCGCCGGAGAACAGCGGCGAGGACGGGGCCGTGGGGGCAGGCTCGTCCGTCGTGGAGTAGCGTCGCATACGTTAGAATTCGGGCGAATATGCGATTGTCGCAGAGATCGGCGCGAGCGGTTTTACGCCGCTTCGCCATCAACCGGATTCACCATGAACCTGACCGAAACCCTGTCGTCCCTGCCTCCCGGCAAGAACCCCGCGCTGCGCGTGGTGCCGATGCCCGCCGATGCCAATGTGCACGGCGACGTGTTCGGCGGCTGGATCATGGCGCAGGTCGACATCGCCGGCTCGATTCCCGCGGTCGAGCGCGCCCAGGGCCGTGTCGCCACGGTGGCGGTCAATTCCTTCCTGTTCAAGCATCCGGTGTTCGTCGGCGACCTGGTCAGCTTCTATGCCGACATCGTCAAGACGGGGCGCACCTCGATCACCGTCGAGGTCGAGGTCTATGCGCAGCGGATGCGCCATAGCAACGAGATCGTCAAGGTCACCGAGGCCACGCTGACCTATGTGGCGACCGACGAGGAACGGCAACCGCGGGTGCTGCCGAAGGTGTGAGGGTAGCCACGGCGGCATAGCGGGCGCCCTGCCCTCTCCCGCGGCCCCTCTCCCGCGAGCGGGAGAGGGAAGAAAACCCGACCGACGGTCTGCGTGATACCAGCGGTGTCCCCCCTCTCCCCCTCAGGGGGAGAGGGCCGGGGAGAGGGGGTGGTTTCCCCACGCCACCCCACGCCGCTCAATTGAACCGCGAAAAATCCGGCTTGCGCTTCTCGAAGAACGCCGTGAAGGCCTCCTTCGCTTCGGGCGACTGCAGTTGCCGGCGGAACACCGCGCCTTCCTGCGCCATCTGCGCCTCCATCTGAGCCGTATCGACGCCCTTCATCAGCCGCTTGGTTTCCCGCAGCGACGACGCCGGCAGGGCCGCCAGCTTGCGTGCCTGCGCCAGCGCGAAGTCGTGCAGCTCGGCAGCCGCCACCACGCGCGTGACCAGGCCGATCTGCTGCGCCTCCTGCGCGCCGAACGGCTCGCCCAGCAGCAGCTTCTCGGCCGCGCGCTGGTAGCCGGCCAGGCGCGGCAGCAGCAGGCTCGATGCGGCCTCCGGGACCAGTCCCAGCTGCACGAACGGCAGCGAGAAGCGCGCGGTGTCGGACGCATAGACCAGGTCGCAATGCAGCAGCAGCGTGGTGCCGATGCCGACCGCCGGCCCGCTGACCGCCGCCACCAGCGGCTTGGCGGCATGGCTGATCTCGTACAGGAACTGGAACACCGGCGCCTTGGCGGCATCCTCCTCGCTGCTCGGCGGCCGCTTCATGAAGTCTTCCAGATCGTTGCCGGCGGTGAAGATCTCGTCCTTGCCGCGGATCACGATCGCCCGCACG
>JAPSLC010000070.1 GCA_031181345.1 Cupriavidus sp.
CGCAGGCCCTGCCCCGCGGCCCGGTGGATCCGGATGCGCCACTTCAGCTGCTCGGGGGCATGACGCCCGCCGCATTCATGCGTGATATCTGGCACCGCAAACCCCTGCTGGTTCGACAAGCCATCCCTGATATCGTGCCCCCTGTCTCGCGGGAAGCGCTTTTCGAGCTGGCCGACCGCGACGACGTCGAATCGCGACTGGTCACCCACTTCCGCAACCGCTGGAAACTGGCGCACGGCCCCTTTGCCGCCGACAATCTGCCCCCCGCCAAGGCGCGCCAATGGACGCTGCTGGTCCAGGGCGTGAATCTCCACAATAGCGCGGCGGCCGCGCTGATGGGGCAATTCCGCTTCATTCCCGATGCACGCCTGGACGACGTGATGGTCAGCTATGCCACCGATGGCGGCGGTGTCGGCCCGCACTTCGACTCCTATGATGTGTTCCTGCTGCAAGTTTCGGGCCGGCGCCGCTGGCGCATCTCGTCGCAAGACCGGCTGGAACTGGTGCCGGGTCTTCCTTTAAAGATACTGGCCGAATTCGAAGCGGAACAGGAGTTCGTGCTCGAGCCCGGCGACATGCTGTACCTGCCGCCGCAATACGCGCACGACGGCATCGCCGACGGCGAGTGCATGACCTGCTCGATCGGCTTCCGCGCACCGGCGTACCGCGAGCTGGCAGGGCATTTTCTGGCATGGCTGTCGGAAACCGTGGAGGACAACGAGGCGCTGTCCGGACGTTATGCCGATCCGGGCCAAGCGGCCACTTCGCGTCCCGCGCAACTGCCTGCGGATCTGGCGCGAACGGTTGCGCAACGGCTGCAGGCGCTGCGCTGGTCCAATGACATGGTGTCCGAGTTTATCGGCACCCATCTGTCCGAACCGAAGCCCGGCGTGGAGTTCGCCGAGGTTCCGCAAATCGCCGCGGCAAAATACGCGAAACTGGCGAGAACGCACGGCATTGTGTTGGCGCCGGCTTCGATCGCGCTATACGACCGCAGCCATTTCTTCCTCAATGGCGAAGCTTACGAGGTCCCGGGCGAGCTGGCCGGCTGGCTGCGGCGGCTGGCCGATCGGCGCCATTTGACCGCCGCCGAGGTCGGCGAATGCGCGGATCTGCCGGAGTTGATGGAGACGTTTCACCATTGGACGCTGGAAGGCTGGCTGCAGCTGGCACCGGGGGCGATGTAATAATGCGTAACAGTGTGGTCAGCAAATGACGCCGCTACACAAGCCGGGAAAACGTGGATATAATCGCCAGCTGGCTCGTACTGTGGACCAATGCATTTACGGCACCGGGGAGAGCCATTAAATTGAAGTTCACGAGCGATAATTACCGGTAATTATTCATCGCCTGTTTTTCTTTCTATTACAAGTTAAAGGACGAACAATGAAGAAGTCTCTCCTGATCGCTTCCCTGCTGGCTGCTGTTGCCGTGGCCGCTTGCGGCAAGAAGGAAGAAGCCGCTCCCGCAGCTGACACCGCTGCTCCGGCTGCTACCGCCCCGGCTACCGAAGCTTCGGCTCCGGCTGCCGACACCGCTGCTGCTCCGGCTGCCGACGCTTCGGCCCCGGCTGCTGACGCTTCGGCTCCGGCCGCTGACGCTTCGGCTGCAGAAGCCAAGTAAGCGTTCGCCCGAACGAAAAAACCGGCCTTCGGGCCGGTTTTTTTTATGGGCGTTCGCCGGGCTGTCATTGCGTATCCGGCCGGCGTGCTTTATCGCTTCGGATTCATCCCTTCACCGTCTGCCAGCCCAGCCCCTCGTACTGGTCCGCGACCAGGATATCGTCGGGACCCGCGCCCAGCGCCGCCGCCAGCGCGCCAGTCGCCAAGGCCGGCGTGTTGTTCTGCTGGCTCAGATGGGCGGCCACCACGCGGCCGAGACCGCTGTGCGCGACGCGCGCCAGGATCGCCGCCGCCACCTCGTTGGCCAGATGGCCGAAGTCGCCGCCGATGCGCCGTTTCAGCGAAGGCGGATAGACCGAGTTGCGCAGCATCTCGCGGTCGTGATTGCACTCGAGCACCAGCGCATCGACGCCGGCGAGTCGGGCCACCAGATAAGGCGTTTCCATTCCCGCGTCGGTCAGCACGCCCAGGCGTGCATCGCCGTCCGACAGCACGAACTGCACCGGCTCGCGCGCATCGTGCGGCACGGTGTAAGGCAGCACCTGCAGATTGCCGATCTCGAACGCGTAGTCGGCGCCGATCACGCGCACATCGGCCTTGTCGGCGCCGCGCAGATGCGAGGTCGCCAGCCAGGTGCCATGCGTGGTGAAGACCGGCAATCCATGCCGGGCGGCAAACGCGTAGGCCGAGCCGACATGGTCGCCGTGCTCGTGCGTGACCAGCACCGCGTCGAGCCCGTCGGGCGTGACGCCAAGCCGCTCGAGCCGCCGCGCGGTCTCGCGCAGGCCGAAGCCGCAGTCGAGCAGCACACGGGTCACGCTGGCGCCGTCGCGCGATTCGATCAGCAGCGAATTGCCTTCGCTGCCGCTGCCGAGAAAGCCGAACCGCATCATCGCCGCGCCCACCCCATGCCGGGGCGGACCGCGGCGGCGCGACGGTCGGGCATCGCGTACCGAGTCAATGCAGCGCTCAATGCAGCTGCTCGTCGAGCAGCGTCAGGATGCGCTTGGCGATCTCGGTCGACTCCGGCTGGCCGGCGTCGTTCAGCACGGTCACGGTGGTGCCCGAACCGCTGCCCTTCAGCGCCACGCGGTACTTCTTCGCCTGGCGCGCGGCATCGCCGCCGCTGCGCGTGAACAGCTTGGAGAAGAAGCCGCGGTTGTCGTTCACCGTGTCGCGCGTGTCGACATAGCGCACGTAGTACAGGCCCTGGCCGCGGTCGCGATCTTCCACCGTGAAGTTGACGCGGTCCAGCGCGAGGCCGACCGAGCGCCAGGCGCGGTCGAACGGCTCGGGCAGCTGCAGCGCCTGCGCGCCGTTGACCTGCGTCAGATACGTGGCCGAACCGGCGGCGGCCGCGGCCGTCTTGCCGGCGCCAGCGTCGGCCGGTGCGGCCGGCTTGGCGGCGCCCGCCGGTGCGGGCAGCGTGCCGTTCTTGGCCATGCGGTCGGCCTGTTCCTTCTGCACGCCCAGGCGCTGCGCCAGGCGCGACAGGAATTCGGCTTCCAGTTCGGGATCGGCCGCGCGCGGGGTCCACACGGTCTGCGACTTGTCCAGGCCGGTCAGCTCTTCCTTGGCGCCGCGATGGCTGATGAAGACTTCCAGGTTGCCGTTCTGGCCCTTCTCGACGCGGGTGCGGAACTTGTCGCGCTCCGAGGTCGAATACAGGCTGTCGAACACCTTGCCGATCGTGTTGCGAATGAAGTCCTGCGGAATCTTGGCGCGATTCTCGGCCCAGTCGGTTTCCATGATGCCGGTCTCGGGCGAGTCCTGTACCAGCAGGAAGCCGTTCTCCTGCCAGAACTCGCGCATGGTCTGCCACAGCTGATCAGGCGCCATGCCGTTGCTGATGACCAGCCAGCGCTGGTTGCCGTCGCGGTCTACGCGGATGCCTTCCGCCGACGGCAGCACGTTGGTGCCGGCGACCTTGGGCTGGGTGCTGGTGGCCTGCTGATAGCCGGACAACGTCGCACCGGCCTGCTCGGGGACCGAATAGCGGCGATCGCCGTCGAGCTTGGTCAGGTCCGGCGGCACCTCGAGCGTCGAGGTGCGCTTGGCCACGGCGGCCGACTTATAGTCGATCTTGTCGGCCTGCATCATGTCGTTGACGGTGCTGCAGCCAGCGGTCAGGCCGAGCGCGAGCAGCGGCAAGACCAGGGCGGCACGGCGGCCTTGCGGCACGCCATGGCGGTTAAGCTTGAGTTTCATTGACACGCAATCCTAGTGAAGGGAATGACCGCTTGGCGCGAAAGAAAAATCGGATCGATCAGGCGAGCAGCCCGGCGCCGGCCAGCGCGCGGCGCACGGTCTCGTGGTGGTCGGGCGACAGCGGCGTCAGCGGCAGGCGGATGCCGCCGGCCATCTTGCCCATCTGTTGCAGCGCCCACTTGACGGGGATCGGGTTGGCCTCGATGAACAGCGCCTTGTTCAGCGCGATCAGCTCCATATGGAGGCGGCGGGCGGTGACCGCATCGCCCTTGAGCGCCGCGACGCACAGCTCGTGCATCTTGCGCGGAGCCACGTTGGCGGTCACCGAGATATTGCCGTGGCCGCCCAGCAGCATCAGCGCGACCGCAGTGGGATCGTCGCCGCTGTAGATCGCGAAGCCTTCCGGCGCGTCGTGGATCAGCTGGGCCGCGCGGTCGATATTGCCGGTGGCCTCCTTGACGCCGACGATGCCCGGCACCTGGGCCAGACGCAGGATGGTGTCGTTGCTCATGTCGGCGACGGTGCGTCCCGGCACGTTGTACAGCAGCACCGGCAGGTCGACCGCTTCCGCGATCGTGCGGAAATGCCGGTACATCCCTTCCTGGGTCGGCTTGTTGTAGTAGGGCACCACCTGCAGCGACGCATCGGCGCCGACCTGCTTGGCGAAGGCGGTCAGCTCGATCGCTTCGCGCGTCGAGTTGCCGCCGGTCCCGGCGATGATGGGGATGCGCTTGGCGGCCTGCTCGACCGCAACCCGGATCAGCTCGCAATGCTCCTCGACCGACACGGTGGGCGATTCCCCCGTGGTACCGACGATCACGATGCCGTCGGTGCCTTCGGCCACGTGCCAGTCGATCAGGCTGCGCAGCGCGGCGTTATCGAGGCTGCCATCCTCCTGCATCGGCGTCACGATGGCGACGATGCTGCCGGTAATCTGTGTCATAGCTCGTATGGTTTTCGAGATTCGAATAGCGGGATTGTACCGGATACGAATTGGCCGCCGAAGCACACCGGCAACCCTTGCCTACCCGGGCAAACACTAGGTGGATCAACGCATCGGCCGGCCTGCGCGCCGACATCACGCCGACATCGCATCGTCCGATCAGCCGTCCAGGCGGTAGCGTGGCGGCGCCGCCGCTCCGACGGCTTGCTGTGCCTCGCGCACGGCGCACACGCGCTGCACGAACGCCGTCCTGGGCACTTCGATCACGCCGTCCTCGTAGGCCACGACCCGCAGGCTGCCGCGCACCGCATCGAGCAATTCGCCCGGCCGCAGCAGGAAATCGGGGTTGGACGGCTTGCCGACGGTCTCGTTCCCCGCCGCGAAGGTCTCGTAGACCAGCACGCCGCCTGGCGCGAGCGCATCGATCAGATGCGGCCACAAGGGGCGATGCAGATAGTTGGTGACGATCACCGCGTCGAACGGCGCCTCGTCGCCCAGCGGCCAGGCGCCCTGCTCGAGGTCCGCCTGGCGGGGTCGCACAGGACTCGGCAGGCCCGCCAGCGCCGCGGCATCGCGGTCGACGCCAAGCACGTCGAAGCCGCGCTCGGCCAGCCAGCGCGCATGGCGCCCGCTGCCGCAGGCCAGGTCGAGCACGCGGCCGCCGGCGCGCAGCAACGGCGTCCAGCGCACCACCCAGGGCGAAGGCTCGCCGATCGCGGCATGCGGCGCACCGACACGCGTGGACGACGGCACGGACGGCGGCAACGGGCCCATCAGCGGTATCCCAGCCCCATGGCCTCGCGCACCTCGCGCATGGTCTCTTGCGCGACCGCGCTGGCCCTGGCGCAGCCGTGATCGACGATGTCGCGCAGCAGGGCCGGATTGTCCATGTACGGCTGCGCGCGCTCGAGCATCGGCTGCTGCTCGCGCAGGATGCCCTCGATCACCGGCTGCTTGCACTCGATGCAGCCGATGCCGGCGCTGCGGCAGCCCTTGAGCACCCATTCCCTGGTCGGCTCGTCGGAATACACCTGGTGCAGTTGCCACACCGGGCAACGGGCCGGCTCGCCCGGATCGGTGCGGCGCACGCGCGCCGGGTCGGTCGGCATGGTGCGAACCTTCTTCTCGACCGAGTCCTTGTCCTCGCGCATGCGGATCGTGTTGCCGTAGGACTTCGACATCTTCTGGCCATCGAGTCCGGGCATCCGCGACGCGGCCGTCAGCAGCGCCTGCGGCTCGACCAGGATGGTCTTGCGCGAGCCGGCCAGATAGCCCAGCAGCAGCTCGCGATCGTCATTGGACAGGCTCTGCGACTGCGCGACCAGCGCACGGCCTTCTTCCAGCGCGCTGTCGGTACCCTGCTCCTGGAAGGTCTTGCGCAGGTCGAGGAACACGCGCGTGCGCTTGCCGCCGAGCTTCTTCGCGGCCTCCTGCGCCTTCTCCTCGAAGCCGGGCTGGCGCCCGTACAGGAAGTTGAAGCGGCGCGCGATCTCGCGCGTGATCTCCACGTGGGGCACCTGGTCCTCGCCCACCGGCACCTTGTCGGCGCGATAGATCAGGATGTCGGCCGCCTGCAGCAGCGGGTAGCCGAGGAAGCCGTAGGTCGCCAGGTCCTTGTCCTTGAGCTTCTCGATCTGGTCCTTGTAGGTCGGCACGCGTTCGAGCCAGCCCAGCGGCGTGCCCATCGACAGCAGCGTGAACAGTTCGGCGTGCTCGGGCACCCGGCTCTGGATGAACAGCGTGGCCTGCTCCGGATCGACGCCGGCGGCCAGCCAGTCGGTCAGCATTTCCCAGACCGATTGGCCGATCACCTCGGGCGACTCGTAGTGCGTCGTCAGCGCGTGCCAGTCGGCCACGAAGAAGAAGCACGGGTGCTCCGACTGCAGCTTGACCCAGTTTTTCAGCACGCCATGGTAGTGGCCAAGATGCAGCGCGCCGGTAGGCCGCATGCCGGAGAGAACGCGATCGGGGAACATGTCGTTGTAATCAGTCTTTCAGGAAATCATTGCATCGGCGTCATTGCACCAACGCGAGGATCGGCGCCAGCAGCAGCTGGACCAGCGAGCCCAGCAGGCTCATCACCGGCTGCATCCAGACCCGCGTGATCACGCCGGCGGCAACCAGCGCCAGCACGACGAAGATGCCGTACGGCTCGATCCTGGACAGCGCGTACGCCATCCGCTGCGGCAGCAAGGCGCTGAGCACGCGCCCGCCGTCGAGCGGCGGAATCGGAAACAGGTTGAACGCCGCCACCACCAGGTTGACCAGCACGCCGGCGCGCGCCATCTGCGCGAAGAACGGCTCGTCGACCTGTGCCAGCACCAGCCCCAGCGCGACCAGCGCCCAGGCGAAGGCCTGCACCAGGTTCGCGCCCGGGCCGGCCAGCGCCACCCACATGCTGTGCCAGCGCGGATTGCGCAGCCGGCCGAAGGCGACCGGCACCGGCTTGGCATAGCCGAACACGAACTGGCCGCTGGTGACCAGGTACAGCAGCAGCGGCACGGCGATGGTGCCGATCGGATCGATATGGCGGATCGGGTTGAGGCTGACCCGGCCGAGGATATAGGCGGTGTTGTCACCGAAATGCTTGGCCACATAGCCGTGCGCGGCCTCGTGCAGCGTGATGGCGAAGAGCACGGGCAGCGCGTAGACCGCGAAGGTCTGAATCAGAGAGGCGTCCATGGGGCGCTATTGTAACGGCGGGCACCGGTCGCCACGCCGTTTCGTGGGACGGTGCGGGCGCGGCAGCGGCATGACGCCGCGCTCACAGCCCGAAGCGCGCGACATCGCCGCGCCCGGCGCGCACCAGCACCGGTTCGCCGCTGGTCAGGTCGATCACCGTACAGGCATGCGCGGGCGCGGTGCCCCCGCAGATCACCAGATCGAGCTGCTTCTGCAGACGCTCGCGGATCTCCAGCGGATCGTCCAGCGGCGCGGCGTCGCCGGGCAGCTGCAGGGTCGCGCTGATGATCGGCTGGCCGAGTTCGTTGAGCAGCGCCTGCGGAATCGCATGGTCGGGCACGCGCACGCCGATGGTCTTGCGAGCCGGGTGGGACAGCCGCCGCGGCACCTCCTTGGTCGCCTCGAGGATGAACACATAAGGCCCGGGCGTGGCGCCCTTGATCCAGCGGTACTGGCGATTGTCGACCCGCGCGAAGTTGCCCAGCTCGGACAGGTCGCGGCACATCAGCGTCAGGTGATGCTTGTCGTCGATGCCGCGCAGCCGGCGCAGCCGCTCGACCGCGGCCTTGTCGTCGAGTCGGCAGGCCAGCGCATAGCTCGAGTCGGTGGGCAGCGCGATCAGGCCGCCCTTGCCGACGATCTGGGCGGCCTGCTTGATCAGGCGCGATTGCGGATCGAGCGGATGGATATCGAAGAACTGCGACATGGCGCGGTCCGGCGGCTTACCAGTCGTGCCAGACCGGCGTCAGCGACGACGGCAGCGGCGGCAGCGTGCCGATCTCGACCCGCCCCTCGCCCGGCCCGTGGAAGTCGGAGCCGCGCGAGGCCAGCAGCCCGTAGTGCCGCGCGACCTCGGCATAGCGGCGGTACTGGTCCGGCGTATGGCTGCCGGTCACGACCTCGACGGCGCCGCCGCCGAGCGAGGTGAACTCGTCGAACAGCGCATCGTGCTGGGTATCGGTGTAGTCGTAGCGGCCGGGGTGCGCCATCACGGCAATGCCGCCGGCGGCGCGGATCCATCCGACCGCCTCGCCCAGCGTGGCCCAGCGATGCCCGACATAGCCCGGGCGGCCTTCGGTCAGATAGCGGTCGAACACCTCGGAGATATTGCTGCAGATGCCCTCGTCGACCATCCAGCGGGCGAAGTGCGTGCGCGAGATCAGGTCCGGGTTGCCGACATAGCGCAGCGCGCCTTCGTAGGCGCCCTCGATGCCGACCGCGTGCAGCGCGTCGCCGATATCCTGCGCGCGGCGGGCGCGGCCCGAGCGCGTCGCGGTCAGGCCGTCGATCAGTTCGGGGCACAGCGGATCGATCTGCAGGCCGACGATATGGACGGTCTGGCCGGCCCAGGTCACCGAGATCTCGACGCCCGGCACATAGCGCATGCCCAGCGCCTCGGCGGTCTCGCGCGCGACCAGCTGGCCGCCCAGCTCGTCATGGTCGGTCAGCGACCAGATCTCGACGCCGTTGGCGTGCGCCCGCTCGGCCACGACCGCCGGCGGCAGCGTGCCGTCCGAGATGGTCGAGTGGCAATGCAGGTCGGCGTTGATGGCGTGGGAAGCGGCGTAGGAAGCGTGCATTCCGTCATTCTACTCCCGCGCCTTCGCTGTCCGCAGCGGCCGGGCGCAGGGTGCGGCGCACCGCTGCCCAAAGCCATGCCGCCAACGCTGGCGTAGCCGGAAGCGCGGCGGGGCCGGGGTATAGTGGTGGACGCCTCCCCAGTCTCTCCGCGCGGCGCCCAGCCCCCATGGCATGTCCACCGGGCACGCCGACCGCCACGATCCGATCATGCAGAACACCCATCCGGCCTCACCTTCCCACGACGCTTCCTCCCTGCCCGCCGCGACGACCGCCGCGAACGCCGAACCGGTCCGCACCGACGTGCTGATCGTCGGCGCGGGCCCGGTGGGCCTGTTCGCCGCCTTCCAGGCCAGGGTGCTCGGCCTGCAATGCGAGATCATCGATGTACTGGACCGCGCCGGCGGCCAGTGCACCGAGCTCTATCCCGAGAAGCCGATCTACGACATCCCGGCCGTGCCCGGCTGCCTGGCCCAGGAGCTGGTCGACCGGCTGCTGGAGCAATGCGCGCCGTTCGCGGTGCCGATGCATTTCGGCCAGCGCGCAGAGGGCGTGCAGGAGCTGCCGGGCGAGCCGCAGCGGCTGCTGGTCGCCACCGATGCCGGCAAGCGTTTCGACGTGGCGGCCGTGCTGATCTGCGCCGGTGCCGGTGCCTTCGCGCCGCAGCGCGTGTCGCTGCCCGAGGCAGCGGCGCTGGAGGGCCGGCATTTGCACTATGCGGTGCGCGATGTGTCGCGCTTTGCCGGCAAGCGCGTGATCGTCGCCGGCGGCGGCGACTCGGCGCTGGACTGGGCGCTCGGGCTGCGCAAGGTGGCCGCGCGCGTCACGCTGCTGCATCGGCGCGAGGGGTTCCGCGCGGCCGACCACACCGTCGCCGAGATGCGGGCGGCGGTCGCCGCAGGCGAGATGGACTTCGTGGTCGGCATGCTGGGCGCCCTGCAGACCGAGGGCGACGCGCTGGCGGCGGCGCAGGTGCGCACGCGCGAGGACACGCTGACGCTGCCGGCCGACGAACTGGTGGCGCTGTATGGGCTGGTGTCCGAACCGGGTCCGATCGCGCATTGGGACCTCGACATGCGTGCCGGCCGCATCCTGGTCGACACCACCACCTACGAGAGCTCGCGCCGCGGCATCTTCGCCGCCGGCGATATCGCCTTCTATCCGAACAAGCAGAAGCTGATCCTGTCGGGCTTTCACGAGGCCGCGCTGGCGCTGCGCCGCGCCTATCACTACGCTTTCCCCGACAAGGCGCTGGTCCATGTGCACACCAGCAACAACGCGGCGCTGAAGGAGGCGCTGACGCACGGAACGGACTGAGGTCCGTCAAACGCCGATCAGCAGCCGGTCAGCCGCCGGTCAGCCGTCCATCAGCCGCAGAACGACTCGATCAGCCCGGCGACCGCCTCGGGCTGGTCGTGATGCAGCATGTGGCCGGCGTCGTCGAGCACCACCTCACGGAAATCGCGGAAGGCGGCGAAGCGCTGCTTGAACTCGGCGATGCTCTGCTTGTGGGCGATATGGCGCAGCGTTTCCGAGTCGCGCGCCTCGACGTGCAGCACCGGCGCCGTCGCTGCGGCCCAGATCGCCATCGCCTCGTCGACCCGATACAGCACCGGGTTGATCATCTTGTGCGCGGGATCGCCCAGGATCTCCCAGCGGCCGTCTTCGTTGCGCCGCGACCAGTGTTCGGCAAGAAACGCCGCGCGGTCGTCGCGCAGCCGCGGATTGGTCTTCTTCAGCCGTGCCGCCACCGCTTCGACGCTGTCGTAGGTCTTCAGCGTCGGCGGCTCGCGCAATTCGTCGAGCCAGCGCGCGAAGCGCCGCGGCGCCTGCTCGGGACGCGTGGCGGTCATGCCGAAGCCCTCCAGGTCCACCACGCGGCGCACCCGCTCGGGACGCACGCCGGCGTAGAAGCAGGCGATATTGGCGCCCATGCTGTGGCCGACCAGGTCGACCGCGCCGTCGGGCTGATAGTGGTCGAGCAGGACTTCGAGATCGGCCAGGTAGTCGGGGAACCAGTACGAGACCGTGCCCGGATGGCGGGTCGGCCAGCCGCTTTGGCCGAAGCCGCGCCAGTCCGGCGCGATCGCGTGCCAACGGCCGCGCAGCGCGTCGACCAGGAACTGGAACGAGGCCGCCACGTCCATCCAGCCGTGCAGCAGGAACAGCTTCGGCGCCCCGGGTTCGCCCCAGTGGCGCACGTGGTAATCGAGGCCACGCACCGTGATACATTCGGAGCGCGATGTGTCGCGGATCGTCATGGTCTGCCCTGTCCCGCCTGTCGGCTGTGTCGTTGTGGCGATTGCCCTGCCGGTCAAGATGGAGGGTCGTCGCGATGGTTGCTGCGATGGTTGCCGCGATGGCCCCATCCCCGAATCGAAAAATCGAACGCTCGTTCGATTTACCGCGATTGTAGCCACAAGCGAGTCCGCGACGCCAGCCAGCATGCCAACAATATCCGCGGCGCCCGACACCGCGGACACAAGAAAAGAACGGAGACCACCATGGCCGCATCCTCGCTGCCGGACAGCCGGCGCGACGACTATCCCGCGCTGTACCGCGATTTCCACTGGCACGTTCCCGAATACTTCAACCTCGCCGAAGCTTGTTGCGGCCGCTGGGCGCGCGATCCGGCCACGCGCGAGCGCATCGCCGTCCATGCCGAGCATGAGGACGGCCGGCGCGCCGCGCATCGCTATGGCGAGATCCAGCGCGACGCCAACCGCCTGTCGCACGCGCTGCGCGCGCTCGGCGTTCGGCGCGGCGACCGCGTGGCGATCGTGCTGCCGCAGCGGATCGAAACCGTGGTCGCGCATATGGCGGTCTACCAGCTCGGCGCGATCGCGATGCCGCTGTCGATGCTGTTCGGCCCCGAGGCGCTGGGCTATCGCCTGCAGCACAGCGAGGCCTGCGTGGCGATCGCCGACGAGACCTCGATCGACAATCTGCTCGCCGCACGCGGCGACTGCCCGGCGCTTCAAGCGGTGATCGCCGTCGGCGATGCGGCGGGCCGGGGCGACCGCGACTGGGACTCGGCGCTGGCCGATCAGGCCGATGCATTCACCGCCGAGCGGACCAAGGCCGACGAGGCCGCGGTGCTGATCTACACCAGCGGCACCACCGGCCCGCCCAAGGGCGCGCTGCTGCCGCACCGCGCGCTGATCGGCAACCTGACCGGCTTCGTCTGCTCGCAAAACTGGTATCCGCGCGAGGACGATGTGTTCTGGAGCCCGGCCGACTGGGCCTGGACCGGCGGGCTGTGGGACGCGCTGATGCCGGCGCTGTATTTCGGCAAGACTATCGTCGGCTACCAGGGCCGCTTCTCCCCCGAGGTCGCCTTCGGCCTGATGGAGCGCTACCGCGTCACCAACACCTTCCTGTTCCCGACCGCGCTCAAGCAGATGATGAAGGCGTGCCCCGCCCCGCGCGAGCGCTACGACCTGCGGCTGCGCGCGCTGATGAGCGCCGGCGAGGCGGTCGGCCAGACCGTGTTCGACTGGTGCCGCGAGGCCTTCGGCGTGATCGTCAACGAGATGTTCGGCCAGACCGAGATCAACTACATCGTCGGCAACTGCACCGCGCAATACGACGACGATCAGCTCGGCTGGCCGGCGCGGCCGGGCTCGATGGGACGGCCCTACCCCGGCCACCGCGTCGCCGTGGTCGACGAGGACGGCCGCCCCTGCCCGCCCGGCGAGGACGGCGAGGTCGCGGTCTGCACCACCGATATCCACGGGCATCCGGACCCGGTGTTCTTCCTCGGCTACTGGAAGAACGAGGCGGCCACCGAGGGCAAGTTCCTCGAGCACGACGGCCTGCGCTGGTGCCGCACCGGCGACCTCGCGCGCGTCGATGAGGACGGCTATCTGTGGTACCAGGGCCGCGCCGACGACGTCTTCAAATCGTCGGGCTACCGCATCGGGCCGAGCGAGATCGAGAACTGCCTGCTCAAGCATCCGGCGGTGTCGAACTGCGCGGTGGTGCCGTCGCCGGACCCCGAGCGCGGCGCCATCGTCAAGGCCTTCATCGTGCTCACGCCGGGCGTGCAGCGCTCGCCGGACGCCGAGGCCGCGCTGATCGCCGAATTGCAGCAGCATGTGCGCGGGCAGCTGGCGCCGTACGAGTACCCGAAGGCGATCGCCTTCATCGATCAGCTGCCGATGACGACCACCGGCAAGATCCAGCGCCGCGTGCTGCGATTGCAGGAGGAAGAGGCGGCGCGGCAGCGTGTCGCCGGCGGCCAACGCGCCGAAACCCCGCGCGTCGGCAACGCTTAGACGGTTGGACGGTTGGAGGCCCGGCCGGTCAGCCGGCGCTGCCGGTCAGCCAGGCCAGCTCGTCCTCGTCGAAGCCCGCCGCGCGGCGCGCCGCCAGATTGAACGGCGGCCGCAGCCGCGGCGCCTGGTGGCGCTCGGCCAGGTCGGCGTAGGTGGTCACCGGGTCCAGAGCGCGTTGCTCGCATAGCCAGCGATACCAGCGGTTGCCGATCGCCACGTGGCCGACCTCGTCGCGCAGGATGATGTCGATGATGGCCGCCGCCTCGGCATCGCCGGCATCGGCCAGCCGCGTGCGCACCACCGGCGAGGCGTCCAGCCCGCGCGCCTCCAGCGTGCGCGGCACCAGCGCCATGCGCGCCAGCACATCGCCGGCGGTACGGTCCGCCATCTCCCACAGGCTGTTGTGCGCCGGGAAATCGCCGTAGGCGAAGCCCAGCTTGCCCAGGTGTGCGGCCAGCAGCGTGAAGTGCAGCGCCTCCTCGTCTGCCACCTGCAGCCAGTCGCGGTAATACGCCGCCGGCATGCCGGCGAAACGCCAGACCGCATCCAGCGCCAGATTGATCGCGTTGAATTCGATATGCGCCAGCGCGTGGATCAGCACCGCGCGTCCCGCCGGATCCTGCAGCGAGCGTCGGCGCTCGACCTTCTGCGGCGGCACCAGTTCGGGGCGCGCCGGGCGTCCGGGCACGCGACCGCCGGCCTCGAGCTGCAGGCCGGGGCCGATGGCGTCATCGGGGGCCTCCGATACGGAGACGCGCAACGCACGGGCGGCGGCCGCCTTGGCGGCGGGATCGGGCTCGACCAGCACGGCGAGCGCCCGCTCGCGAAGGGAACGCAGGGAAAGCGGCGCAGAGGTCGCACCTGGATGGTTCTGTCCCGGGGTATCGCGGTTCGGGGCGGGTTCGGCAGCGTAAGCGGGCATGGGCGTAAAATCCGGTCTGCCGCCATTGTAGAGCCCTGCCGGCACCGTCCGCCCGCACCGCCCACGGCCGTCCCAGGGCTTCGGCGCGGCGCTTGCGCCCCCGCCGGCGCTGCAACGCCCCGCTGTCAGGCCGCGCCGTTGCGCTCCGCAGTTGCGCTCCGCGGTTGCGCTCTTTAAGGCCCGGCGGCCGTCCCCATCTAGAAACGAACCCCGTACAGGAGACCTCATGTCGCTTTACCAGCTCGGCGATACCGCCCCTTCCATCGATGCCGACGCCTACGTGGCTGCCGAAGCCACCGTGATCGGCAACGTGACGCTCAAGGCGCGAGCCAGCGTCTGGCCGGGCGCGGTGATCCGGGGCGACAACGAGCCGATCGTCGTCGGCGAAGCGACCAACGTACAAGAAGGCGCCGTGCTGCATACCGATCCGGGCTGCCCGCTGACGATCGGCGACCGCGTCACCATCGGCCACCAGGCCATGCTGCACGGCTGCACGATCGGCGAAGGCGCGCTGATCGGCATCCAGGCGGTGGTGCTGAACCGCGCGGTGATCGGCAAGGAATGCCTGGTCGGCGCCGGCGCCATCGTGACCGAAGGCAAGGTGTTCCCCGATCGCACGCTGATCCTGGGCGCCCCCGCCAAGGCGGTACGCGAGCTGAGCGACGAGGAAGTGGCCGGCCTGTACCGCAACACCGACACGTACGCGGCGCGCCAGGCCGTCTACAAGAAAGAACTGAAACGCATCGGCTGAGCGCCCGCGCGCCGGCCGATCCCACCGATGGATGATCGTGACTGAAACCCAAACCCCGGACACCCTGCAGAAATTCCTGTTCGACGCCGCCCCGGTGCGCGGCGAGCTGGTGCGGCTGCAATCGACCTGGCAGGAAGCGCTGCAGCGCCACCACTATCCGGCGCCGGTACGCCGGCTGCTGGGCGAGATGATGGCCGCGGCCGCGCTGCTGTCGGCCAACCTGAAGTTCAACGGCGCGCTGGTGATGCAGCTGCATGGCGACGGGCCGGTGCGGATGCTGGTGGTCGAATGCCTGTCCGACCTGTCGCTGCGGGGCACCGCCAAGCTGGCCGAAGGCGCGGAGATCGCCGACGATGCCACGCTGGCCGAACTGGTCAATCTGCACGGCCAGGGGCGCTTCGCCATCACGCTGGACCCGCACGACAAGCTGCCGGGCCAGCAGCCCTACCAGGGCATCGTGCCACTGGCCGACGCGCACGGACCGCTGGGATCGATCAGCGCCGTGCTCGAGCACTATATGCAGGCCTCCGAGCAGCTCGACACGCGGCTGTGGCTGGCCGCCGACGACCGCGTCGCGGCCGGCATGCTGCTGCAGAAGCTGCCCTCCTACGGCGGCACGATGGAAGGCAGGCCCGGCCGCGCGCCCGCACAGGTCGGCGAGACCGGCGCGCCGCTGTCGGCGCATGGCCGCGCGCAGGATCTCGATACCTGGGACCGCGCCTGCCAGCTCGGCGCCACGCTGAAGACCGAGGAACTGCTGGCCGAGCAGCCGGACACGCTGCTGCGGCGGCTGTTCTGGGAGGACCTGCAAGACGCCGGGCTGCGCGTGTTCGAGCCCGGCACGCCGCACTTCCGCTGCTCGTGCTCGCGTACCAAGGTGGCGAACATGCTGCAGTCGCTGGGGCAGGCCGAGGTGGACGACATCGTCGCCGAGCGCGGCTCGGTGGAGATCCACTGCGACTTCTGCGGCCAGGAGTACCGCTTCGACCCGGTCGATTGCGCGCAGCTGTTCAGCGGCGCGCCGATGCCGACCGGGGTTGGCGAGGGAGCGGGGCATCGGCATTGAGTGTCAGCAACAAGCTGACCGATCGCCCCCGTTGTAGTTGATGCCTGAGGTGTTCTCCCTCTCCCCCTCAGGGGGAGAGGATTGGGGAGAGGGGTGGTTTCGAGCCACACCGCCATATCCACCGCTGCTGCCCTCTCCCCTACCCCTTTCCCGCGCGCGGGAGAGGAGAGAAACCACGAGATCACGGAAAGGCAGCAAACTTTGCCCGCTCACTAAAATCAAAGCGAACAGAGTCAACAAAGTCCTGCCGCTCTCCCCGCACCGCCTGGAGGTCATCATGCCGGCCATCCCTTCGTCGATCCGTCTTGCATTGCTGGCCGCGCCGCTGCTGGCCGCGGGGTGCGCCGCCAATCTGCCGCGCGACATCAACGGCTCGCCGCCGACCGCCCGGCTGGCGCCGGATACCGCCTCGCGCGCACCCGCCGCGCCGCTCAGCCCCGAGGAGCGCAAGCGGCTGGAGGCGCTGAACAAGCAGGTCCTGCGCGACCAGGAAGCCGCGATCGCGCGCGACCAGCAGGCCCAGGCGTGGGCGCGCGCGTCGACCTACGCCTATCCGGCGTATCCGCTGTCGAGCTGGAGTCTGTACTACGGGGGATGGGGCCGCGGCCGCTGGGGCGGCGGGGTCAGCATCGGGTCGCCCGGCTATTGGGGTTGGGGCGGCTATCCGTACTGGTGGTGGTGAACAAGGGGTGAGGCGCGAGACAGGCGCCTTGGGGCTCAGTGCCCGCCCGAGCCCGGCTTCGTGGCCGGAGGCGGCGGCAGCGGCGGCGTGGCGCTGACCTTCGGGGCCGGCGCGACGAACTGGATGAACACCTCGCCGTCCTTGACCATGCCGAGCTCGTAACGCGCCCGTTCCTCGACCGCGCCGGTGCCGTCCTGCAGGTCCAGCACCTCGCCCTCCAACTTGGCGTTGCGGCGCTTGAGCTGTTCGTTGCGGGCGGTCTGCTCGCCGACCTGCTTGTTCAGCTCCCACACGCGCAACCAGCCGCCCTTGCCCAGCCACAGGGGGTACTGGATCGCGAGCAGCACCACGAACAACAGCAGCGTAATCAGGCGCATGGGCATTAAGGAAACGGACGACCGGGCGGTGGCGGCGCGGGTGCAGCAAGTGCACGGCGGCCGAAGCCCCCGCACACCCGCCGACTCCCGGGCTTAGCGCAGATTGTAGAACGCGCTCTTGCCGGGGTAGCTGGCGATATCGCCCAGGTCTTCCTCGATGCGCAGCAGCTGGTTGTACTTGGCGATGCGGTCCGAGCGCGACAGCGAGCCGGTCTTGATCTGGCCGGCGTTGGTGCCCACCGCGATATCGGCGATGGTGCTGTCCTCGGTCTCGCCCGAACGGTGCGAGATCACCGCCGTGTAGCCGGCGCGCTTGGCCATCTCGATCGCGGCGAAGGTCTCGGTCAGCGTGCCGATCTGGTTGATCTTGATCAGGATCGAATTGCCGATGCCCTTCTCGATGCCTTCCTTCAGGATCTTGGTGTTGGTGACGAACAGGTCGTCGCCGACCAGCTGGACGCGCTTGCCCAGCTTGTCGGTCAGCACCTTCCAGCCGTCCCAATCGCCCTCGGCCATGCCGTCCTCGATCGAGACGATCGGGAACTTGTCGCACAGGTTGGCCAGGTAGTCGGCCCACTGGGTCGAGTTCAGCGTCAGGCCTTCGCCTTCCAGGTGGTACAGGTCCTCGCCTTCGCGGAAGAACTCGCTCGAGGCGCAGTCCAGCGCCAGCAGCACGTCCTCGCCGGCGCGGTAGCCGGCCTTCTCGATCGCCTGCAGGATGGTGTTCAGGCATTCCTCGTTCGAGGCGAAGTTCGGCGCGAAGCCGCCTTCGTCGCCGACCGCGGTCGACATGCCCTTGTCGGCCAGGATCTTCTTGAGCGCGTGGAACACCTCGGCGCCGCAGCGCAGCGCTTCACGGAAGCTCTTCTGCGACACCGGCATGATCATGAATTCCTGGATGTCCAGGCTGTTGTTGGCGTGCGCGCCGCCGTTGACGATGTTCATCATCGGCACCGGCATCTGCATCGCACCCGAACCGCCGAAGTAGCGGTACAGCGGCAGGCCGGCTTCCTCGGCGGCGGCCTTGGCCACCGCCATCGACACGGCCAGCATCGCGTTGGCGCCCAGGCGGCTCTTGTTCTCGGTGCCGTCCAGATCGATCAGCGTGCGGTCCAGGAAGGCCTGCTCGGAGGCGTCCAGGCCCATGATGGCTTCGGAGATCTCGGTGTTGATATGCTCGACCGCCTTCAGCACGCCCTTGCCCAGATAGCGCGACTTGTCGCCATCGCGCAGTTCGATCGCCTCACGCGAGCCGGTCGATGCGCCCGACGGCACCGCGGCGCGGCCCATCACGCCCGATTCCAGCAGAACGTCGCATTCGACGGTGGGGTTGCCGCGCGAGTCGAGAACCTCGCGACCGATGATATCTACGATTGCACTCATGGATTCCTCTTGATCTAGATCTGGTGAAGCTCGGTATGTCTGTGCGCCGCGTCCGTACTGCGCTGCGCGCTCGCTGTGGAGACCCGCGTCAGGCCACGCCCTCGACGACGATCATGTTCATCCGCGCACAGTGCTCGCGCGCCTTGCGGGCCGCGCGATAGGTCTCGCCATCGTGGAAGGCCTGGGCCGCCTCGACGCTGGGGAACTTGAGCAGCACCACGCGCGTGGGCGCCCATTCGCCTTCGAGCGGGACCGTGCGGCCGCCGCGCACCAGCACCTCGGCGCCATGCTCCTGCATGGCCTTGCTGGACAGGACCTTGTACTGCTCGTACTGCTGCGGATCGGTGACGTCGACGTAGGCGATGATGTAGCCGGCGGCCATGCGTATCTCCAGGATGGATCTTATGGTTGTCATCGTTGCCGCCGGATGACGGCGGCAACGTGCGGAAATCGGTGATCGACGAGAGAGCCGTTGGCGGTGGACGGTGCGCTCAGGCGCAGGCCGGCCAGCCGAAATTGTCTTCGAGGAAGCCCGCGCGCTTGGTCAGCGTATCGAGCTCCTTCAGCACGGCCAGCAGTTCGCGCATGCGCGACAGCGGCACGGCGTTGGGGCCGTCCGACATCGCCTTGCTCGGGTCCGGGTGGGTCTCCATGAAGAGGCCCGCGATGCCGACCGCCACCGCGGCGCGCGCCAGCACCGGCACGAACTCGCGCTGGCCGCCCGAGCTGGTGCCCTGCCCGCCCGGCAGCTGCACCGAGTGGGTCGCGTCGAACACCACCGGCGCGCCGGTCTCGCGCATGATCGCCAGCGAGCGCATGTCGGAGACCAGGTTGTTATAGCCGAACGACACGCCGCGCTCGCAGGCCATGAAACTGTCTTCGGGCAGGCCGGCTTCGCGCGCGGCGTCGCGGGCCTTGTCGATGACGTTCTTCATGTCGTGCGGGGCCAGGAACTGGCCCTTCTTGATATTGACCGGCTTGCCGCTCTGCGCGCAGGCGCGGATGAAATCGGTCTGCCGGCACAGGAAGGCCGGCGTCTGCAGCACGTCGACCACCGCCGCCACCGGCGCGATCTCGTCGACCTCGTGGATGTCGGTCAGCACCGGCACGCCGATCTCGCGCTTGACGGTGGCCAGGATCTCCAGCCCCTTCTCCATGCCCAGTCCGCGGAAGGACTTGCCCGACGAGCGGTTCGCCTTGTCGAACGAGGACTTGTAGATGAAGGGGATGCCGAGTTCGCTGGTGATTGCCTTCAGCTGGCCCGCCGTATCGAGGGCCATCTGCTCCGACTCGATCACGCAGGGACCGGCGATCAGGAAGAACGGCTGGTCCAGGCCGACGTCGAATCCACACAATTTCATCTTGCTCTCCTGCTATGCGGCCGCTTTCAGGCGCCCTTGCGCCGCTGCTGGCCAGCCAGCGCGGCTTCCACGTAGGCCTTGAACAGCGGATGGCCCGCGCGCGGCGTCGAGGTGAATTCCGGGTGGAACTGCACGCCGACGAACCACGGGTGCATCTGCGCCGGCAGCTCCATCATCTCGGGCAGGTTCTCGGTCGGGGTACGGGCCGAAATCACCATGCCGGCCTGCTCCAGCTGCGGCACGTAGTGATTGTTGACCTCGTAGCGATGGCGATGCCGCTCGTTGACCTCGGCGCCGTAGATCTGCGCGGCCTTGGTGTCCGGCTTGACCGGCACGCGCTGCGCGCCCAGCCGCATGGTGCCGCCCAGGTCCGAATCGGCCGAGCGCTGCTCGACCTTGCCGTCGCGGTCGACCCATTCGGTGATCAGCGCGACCACCGGGTGTTCGGTTTCCAGGCTGAATTCGGTCGAGTTGGCATCGCGCATGCCGGCCACGTGGCGGGCGAACTCGATCACCGCCAGCTGCATGCCCAGGCAGATGCCCAGGTACGGCACCTTGTTCTCGCGCGCATACTGGATCGCGCGGATCTTGCCCTCGGTGCCGCGCTTGCCGAAGCCGCCCG
>JAPSLC010000010.1 GCA_031181345.1 Cupriavidus sp.
CCGGCGAAGAAGAAGCGCTTCGGCAAGGATCCGTTCACTGGCGAAGAGCGCTGGTTCCCGGCCAAGCCGGCCAGCGTCAAGGTCAAGGTCCGTCCGCTGAAGAAGCTGAAGGACGCTGCGCTGTAATACGTCATCGACGTGGCCGCGACGGGCGGATGTCCGTGGCGGCAGGCAGTGAAAAAAGGGAGCCGCATGCGGCTCCCTTTTTCATTGGCGAGACATCGGCAACGAGTCGGCGGTGCGGCGCGATGCGTTCGATATTTGCAATTAACCGCCAGACATTTGCCCCACCCAGCCAATCGCGGCGAGCAGGGCAAGGGGCGTCCTGTCCTAGGCGCTATGGTCGGCCGGTGTTTCCTGCGTATGCGCGCCGTCGCTGAAGCGATCGCGATGGTCGGGGCTATGTCCGCCCTGCGTGAAGCTGTCGCGCGGGCCGAGGCGGCTGGCGCCTTCGGTGAACACGTCGAACTTCTGCGTCGCGCTGCGCGCGCCGTCGGTGTACGGGTCGGTGGTGCGCGGCGCGGCCTTGGCCGACAGCGAGACGGTGGCGCCGATCATCATCGCCACCGTGGGCAGCAGCGCGGCCAGCATCGCGCGGCGCCGCGCATGCCAGCGCTGGCGCAAGGCGCGCAGCCGCTGCGCCGCGAGCGGCGGACGCGGACGGGGCGGTGCGCCGGCCGCTTGCCGAGGAACGATGGTTGGGGGCGGTCGAGTCATGGCAACACTCCTTCAAATTGGGATCCGGGTTGGTTCTACGAACCTTGACGAGGGGAGACGGCTTGGCCAAGCACGGTTAGCAGTCTACGAACCGGGCCGGACGCGGCGGTGACGCCAGCCTGACAATTGCGTCAGGATCGCAGGATCGCAGGAGCGCGGCGCAGCGCTGGTGGCTATCCAAATGACTTGTCCCAGCATGGCTTTCAGGGCGAAGCCCCGAGCCGGCGGCAAGCTGACAACGTTGACAGGTTTGGCCGGCGGCTTTCACCTATAGTTGCCGGAAATGGCGGGCCTGGCCGTTGCGGGCGCCGCGAAACATTCCCGGACACGGAGGGCCGGACCCATGAAACTGTTGTTGGTAGAGGACGAGATCAAGACCGTCGACTATCTGCGCCGTGGACTGTCGGAGAACGGCTATGTGGTCGACACGGCGACCAACGGCGTCGATGGCCTGCACATGGCCTGCACCGAGCCCTACGATGCGATCGTGCTCGACGTGATGCTGCCCGACCTGGACGGCGTGTCGATGCTCAAATCGCTGCGGCGCGAACAGCAGACGCCGGTCATCATGCTGACCGCGCGTGACGATCTGGACGACCGGCTCAACGCCTTCGACGCCGGCGCCGACGACTACCTCGCCAAGCCATTCTCCTTCCTCGAGCTGCTGGCCCGCCTCAATGTGCTGACCCGCCGCGGCCGCCAGAGCGAGCCCTCGCAGCTGACCGTTGGAGACCTGCGCATCGATCTGCTGTCGCGGCGCGCCATGCGGGGCACCCGGCGGCTCGACCTGAGCGCGCGCGAATTCACGCTGCTGTCGGTGCTGGCGCGGCGCCAGTCGCAGATCGTCTCGAAGACCGCGATCACCGAGCTGGTCTGGGACATCAGCTTCGACTGCAATACCAATGTGGTGGAGGTCGCCATCAAACGCCTGCGCGCCAAGCTCGACTGGCCGGGCGAGCCCAAGCTGCTGCATACCATCCGCGGCATGGGCTATGTGCTCGAGTGCCGCGCAGAGGAAGTCGCGTGAGCCGCCGCCGCTCGATCGCCACGCGGCTGGCCGCGATGTTCGCCCTCGCGGCGGCGCTGGTGTTCTCCATCACCGGCTTCGTCATGTATTACGTCCAGTGCGTCGAGCTCGAGAAGCGCCAGGTCGAGGAGCTCGAGTCGCGCTTCCAGCTGATCGGCCCGAAGGCGGCCCACTGCGGCACGCAGGCCCAATGGGAGCGCTTTGGCGCGGTGCTGACCGGCATGACGCCGGAGGACGACAGCCTGCGCTATTTCGTCGACACGCCGGACCCGCGCTTCCGCTTCGGCAAGCCGTTTCCGCGCGACGCGGTGGAGACGCCGCGCGCGCCCGATGTCTGGACGGTGCAGTTCGACGACCGCAGCTTCCTGATGCTCAAGCGGATCATCCCCGCGCTGGACGAGCGCCCCGCGCTGGCGCTGGTGGTCGCAGTCGACCAGGCGCCGTTCTACCAGACCAGCCGCGTGCTCGGTGTCGCGCTGATCGTCTGCTCGGCGCTGGGCGTGCTGGCGGTGGCCGTGCTCGGCTGGCGCATCGCCAAGGTGGGACTGGCGCCCATCGAGGCGCTGTCGCGCCATGCCGGCGAGCTCAATCCGCGCAAGCTGGAGCGCTTGCCAGATACCGATCTGCCGGCCGAGCTGTCCGGCCTGGTGCTGGCGTTCAACGGCGCGCTCGACAAGCTCGAACGCGCCTACGTGCAGCTGTCCGCCTTCAATGCCGATGTCGCGCACGAACTGCGCACGCCGCTGGGCAACGTGATCGGCCAGACCCAGGTCGCGCTGTCGCGCCCGCGCAGCGCGCGCGAACTGGAGGACATCCTGCAGTCGAACCTGGAGGACCTGGAGCGGCTCGGCCGCATCGTCGTCGACATGCTGTTTCTCGCGCAATCGGACCGTGGCGCGCTGGCGCGCGATCTGGTCGAGGTGTCGGTGGCGCATGAGGTGCGGCGCAGCGCGGACTTTCTCGACATGCTGTTCGAGGACGCCGGCGCGACGCTGGAGATCGTCGGCGACGCGCGTGCCCGCGTCAACGCCTCGCTGCTGCAGCGTGCCATCACCAATCTGCTCGGCAATGCGCTGCAGCATGGCCTGCGCGGCCGGCCGGTCGCGGTCGAGATCGGCGACGAGGCCGGCGTGGTGACGATCGCGGTGCGCAACGAGGCCGATCCGCTGTCGACCGCGCAGATGGACCGGCTGTTCGACCGCTTCTACCGCGTCGACAGCGCGCGCGCCGACAGCCGTCAGAACCACGGGCTGGGGCTGGCCATCGTCAAGGCCATCGCCACGATGCATGGCGGCGCCGTGTTCGCGCGCCAGTCGCGCGGCGTGGTCTGCATCGGCCTGACGCTGCCCGCGCTGCCGCCGCAGGTGACGACTTCCGACAGCCTGCATCCGCTGGCACAGGCGGCAACGGCATGACGGGCGGCGGCAAGACGCGCACGCCGTGGCGCGTGCGCATGGCAAGCCGTGTCCGCGGCCTTGGGGCCGCCGCGCTGATCGCGACCGCGGCCGGTTCGATGGTGCTCGCTTCCGCTTGCAGCATCGCCGCGCGGCACGACACCGCGGCGCGCGAGCCGTCCAGCGCACCGACCTTTGCCGCGCATCGCGCGCAAGCGCTCGCGGCGCTCGAAGGCCGGCGCCGCTATGTCTCTGCCGATATGCGGGCCGAGACGGAATGGAACCTGCCGCGCGAATGGCGTCCCGCCGGCACGCCCCGCGGCGGGGCGCTGCTGGTGCACGGGCTCGGCGATTCGCCCTGGTCCTTTGTCGATATCGCGCCGCGGCTGGCGGAGCGCGGCCTGCTGGTGCGCACGGTGCTGCTGCCGGGCCATGGCACCGCGCCATCGGACCTGATGAGCGTCAGGCTGGAGGACTGGCAGCGCGTGCTGCGCGAGCAGGTGGCCGCGCTGCGGGACAGCGTCGGCGATGGGCCGCTGTATCTGGGGGGCTTCTCCACCGGCGCCAATCTGGTGCTGGACTATGCGCAGACGCATGCCGAGATCGCTGGGCTGCTGCTGGTGTCGCCGGCGCTGCGCTCCGGCAGCCGATGGGAATGGCTGACGCCATGGCTCGCGCCGGTGGTGCCGTGGTTGTTGTCGACCGGCGATGATCGGCCACAGCAGACGCCGGTCCGCTATCTGAACACGCCGACCAATGGCTTCGCGCAGTACTACCGCAGCAATGTCGCGGCGCGCGCGGCGTTGAGCGCGCGGCCTTACGACAAGCCGGCACTGCTGATCGTGGCGCAGCACGATTCGGTGGTCGACTCGCATTACGTGCGCGAGGTGTTCGGCACGCGCTTCACGCATCCGGCCAGCCGGCTGATCTGGTATGGGGCGGAGGAGGGCGATGCCCGCGCCGACGCGGGCGTCGGTCGCGTGCTGGTCCGTCCGGACCGCCTGCCGGCCGAACGCATCAGCCAGTTCTCGCACATGGGCGTGCTGTTTTCCGACGCCAATCCGCTCTATGGGCGGCAGGGATCGTTGCGGCTGTGCCTGAACGGGCAGGAGCCGACCGAGTACACGCGCTGCGTCGATGGCGGCGAGGTCTGGTATTCGGACTGGGGCTATCGCGAGCCCGGCAAGGTGCACGCGCGGCTGACCTACAACCCGTATTTCAACTGGCAGACCGGCGTGATGTTGTCGGTGCTGGGGCTCGACGGGGCCGCCGCCGCCGCGGTACCGGCGACCGCCGCGGCAACGGCATCCCAGACGGCATCGCCCACGGCATCGCAGTAACGCGCGGCGTCCGCGCTGGTGCGCGGACCGGCCTTCAGCCCCCGATCACCTGCTTCGCATAGCTGGCGCGCTCCATCTCGCGCACCTCGACGCTGATCTGCACCGGCGTGTTGTTGGTGCCGGAGCGGACCGCTTCGGCGATCACGTCGCAGACTGCCTGGCCCAGCGCCTGCCGCGTTGCCAGGTCGCGGCCATCGAGAATCGACAGCCGGCCATGGACGAAGGCGCGTTCGACCGGCTCGGTGCCCTGGCGGTAGGTCTCCAGCGTGATGCAGCGCGACTTGATATCGGGCTCCTGGAATTGCCCGGAGGCCAGCAGCGCGGCGTTGGCCTGGTCGAGCAGTTCCTCGGGCGAGCAGTTCAGGCGCGCGTTTTCTGTGATTTCAATGACGAGATGGGGCATCGGGAACTCCGTCGGGTAGCGGGAAAAATAGCGGGAAAAATAGCGGGATAAACAGCGGGCAAAACAGGCGAGCGAGTCGAGGCATTACTGCAGGCACAGCCGCGACAGCGGTCCCGCCGACCGTCCCGTGGCCGCCTGCACGCGCGCGGCCGCATCGTCGAGCTCGGCCAGTGTCCCGGCGTCGATCGGGATGGCCTGCGCCCGGCGCCGGCGTGCCTTGCGTTCGGGCTCGCCCGGCAACAGGATCGCATCGCAGCCGGGCTGGCGGCGCGACGCGCGAACCCAGTCGACGAAGGCCTGCACCTCGTGGCCGAACGCGGTGCTGTCGGCCAGCCGGACCGGATCGAACACGATCGCCAGCATATTGTTCCAGACCGCGTGCCGGTGCGTCAGCGTCTCGGGGCGGATGGTATGGCCGCCGGTCACCGCGGCGCCCAGCAGCTCGCACATCATCGCCAGCACATAGCCCTTGTGCTCGCCGAAGCCGAGCAGCGCGCCGCGCGCCCCGCCGTCCGCGGGGTACATCACGCCGGCGTCCGTGGTGGGGCGGCCCTCCGCATCGACCAGGCAGCCGGGCGCCACCGGCACGCCCTTGTTATGCGCGACGCGGACCTTGCCCAGCGCGATCGCGCTGGTGGCGAAGTCCAGCACCAGCGGCGGCGCGCCCGGGACCGGCACGCCGATCGTGAAGGGGTTGGTGCCGTAGCGCGCCTCGTAGCCGCCATGCGGCGCGACGATCGGCTTGGACAGCACGTTGACGAAGTGGATCGAGATCATGCCGGCCGCGCAGGCCTGCTCGGCCCAATGGCCGACCCGGCCCAGATGGTGAGCATGGCGCAGGCCCATCACGCAGACGCCATGCTCGCGCGCGCGCTCGATCGCCATCGCCATGGCCTGTTCGGTCACGGCCTGTCCCATGCCGCGATTGCCATCGAGGCTCAGCAGGCTGCCGGCCTGCTGCACCACGCTGACCTGCTGGTTCAGCTGCAGCTCGCCGGCCTGCCAGGACAGCACGTACTTGGGGATCATGCCGACGCCATGCGAGTCGTGTCCGCTCAGATTCGCGCCGACCAGATGGTCGGCGGTCAGCCTTGCCTCGCGCGCGTCGGAGCCGGCGGCGAGCCAGAGCTGGGCGACCCATCGGTGCAGGTCTCCTGTCGGAAGCAGGGGTTCGGTCATCGCGTCGTTCATCGTCTCCTCTCATCGTGATTGGCGCCGGCGTTGGCATGGCTGGGGCCAGTCATGATAGCGCCGTGCCGCGGCGCAGCCCTCGCCCAGGGCCGCGAGGTGCCGCAGCGGCCCGAAGTTTTGGCGCGATAATCGGTCCAGATTTGCTCCCCGTTGCGCGATCGCCTGCACAATGGGGCGAAGCAACACCCAGGTCCCGATCCCGTTCCCGATTCCGTTCCCGATGCCGATTCGATGAGCCAGCCGATGACCCAGCCTACCGCCGACCTCTCTTCCCCCGCGTCTTCCGCTTCCGTGTCACCCGATTGTTCCGCCGCCACGCCCGCGCCACGCAGCGGCGGCCGCATCCTTGTCGATGCGCTGCGCGTCCACGGCGCCGAGCGCGTGTTCTGCGTGCCCGGCGAGAGCTTCCTCGACGTGCTCGACGCCCTGCACGATCAGCCCGCCATCGACCTGATCGTCTGCAAGCATGAGGGCGCGGCGGCCAATATGGCGGAGGCCGACGGCAAGCTGACCGGACGTCCCGGCATCTGCTTCGTCACGCGCGGACCGGGGGCCACGCATGCCAGCGTGGGCATCCATATCGCCGCGCAGGACTCGACGCCGATGGTCCTGTTCGTCGGACAGATCGCCCGCGAGCACCGGGGCAGGGAGGCCTTCCAGGAAGTCGATTACGCGGCGATGTTCGGCGGCATGGCCAAGTGGGTCGCGGAGATCGACGATCCGGCGCGGATACCCGAACTGGTCGCGCGCGCCTTCCAGGTCGCGACCTCGGGCCGCCCCGGGCCGGTGGTGCTGGCGCTGCCCGAGGACGTGCTCGATGGCGATGCGGTATGCCGGGACACCGGCGCGTATCGGCCCGTGGTGGCCTCACCGTCGGCCGCGGATGCGGCCACGCTGGCCGAGCTGCTGGCGGCCGCCCAGCGCCCGCTGGTGATCGCCGGCGGCGCCAACTGGCGCGACGAGGATGCGGCCGCGTTCGCGCGCTTCGTGCACGGCTGGGATCTGCCGGTGGCCTGTGCCTTCCGCCGCCAGGACGTGCTGGACAATCGCGATCCGCACTATGTCGGACATCTGAGCCTGGGCGTCAATCCGCGCCTGGCCGAGCGCGTGCGCGGCGCCGATCTGATCGTTGCGTTCGGCACGCGGCTCGGCGATGTCGCGACCGACGGCTATACGCTGCTGGAGCCGCCGCGGCCGCGCCAGCGGCTGGTGCATATCCATGCCGATGCGGCCGAATTGGGCCGGGTGTACCAGCCCGAGCTGGCGATCCACGCCGGCATCGGTCCAGGGGCCGCGATGCTGGCGGGCCTGCCGGCACCGAGCACGATCCGCTGGCGCGCATGGACAGCCGCGGCGCGCGCCGATCATCAGGGCTTCGTCGCGCCGGCCGCGCCGCACGCCGACGCCACCGGTGTCGACATGACCGCGGTGGTCGACCATCTGAACCGCACGCTGCCGGACGATGCGATCGTCACCAACGGGGCCGGCAACTATGCGGTCTGGCTGCATCGCTACTTCGCCTATCGCCGGCCGCGCACGCAGCTGGCGCCGACCTGCGGCGCGATGGGCTATGGCTTGCCCGCGGCGATCTCGGCCAAGCTGCGGCACCCCGGGCGGACCGTGGTCTGCTTCGCCGGCGACGGCTGCTTCCAGATGTATCCCCAGGAGCTGACCACCGCGGCCGCGGTGGGCGCCAATGTGGTGGTGCTGGTCGTCAACAACGGCATGTACGGCACGATTCGCATGCACCAGGAGCGGCGCTATCCAGGCCGCGTCAGCGGCACCGGCATCGTCAATCCGGATTTTGTCGCGCTTGCGCACGCCTGTGGGGCCTGGGCGGAGCGGCTGACCAGCGCGGAGGGGTTTGCCGACGCCTTTGCCCGCGCCTGTGCCGCAGGCAGGCCGGCGCTGCTCGAGCTGTGCACCGACCCGCTGCAAATCACGCCGGCGATGCGGCTCAGCCAATAGCAGGGGAGGGCGCCGCCGGTCCGGTGATGACGTTGGCGGTACCGGTGACACTGTCGGCGCCGTCAGCGCCGTCGGCGGGGGTGGACTTCGCCGACGCGGCGGCGATCAGACGCTTGATTTCGCGGTCGCGCAGCTCGAGCGTGCCGAACTCATCGGTAACGAGCAACCAGTCCTTGCGCAAGTAAGCACCGATGCGCTGCGCCACGCCGACGGGCAGCCGGAATTCCGCGAACGCAGTATGCCAGGGGATCTCGCCGCGCCACCAGTGCCGCTTCCAGGCGACCGTCAGGCGGGCGGCGAGTTTCGCGAGCTCTTCGTCGGTGATATCGCCCGCGTCATGAAGCGCCTGCAGAATGCCGAGCACTTCGGCATAGGCCGATTCGTTGCCCGCCCGGTTGCGACGCAGGTAGTTGACCACGGCCGCCATGTGCGCCAGCACCACGGCGGCGACGACGTCGTGGCACTCGGGTGGGTCGTTGCCAGCGATCGTGCGAACCACGTTGCACCATTCGGCCTTGTGCGCGAACAGCGCGCAGCCGTTGGCCTTGGCGATGCACTCGGCCAGGAACCTCTGCCTGACGCGGCGCGCTGCGGGCGTCAGCACCGGGGTGATCCGCGGGGGCGGTTCGTAGACGCTGATGTCGGGGACAACGCCGCTGCCGGCCGGGGCGTGCTGCTCTTTGGGCGGCGGCACAGTGGGGACAGCCATGCCGGTCGGCTGGCGCAGCCGCGTAATGGTGTGCAATACGGCGGGAAGCTGGGCGCGGCAAGGCCGCTCGCAGTGCTGCCTGTCGCGTGGCAGGACGCCGCTCAGCAGCGTCAGCACCACGCGGCGGAACCAGCCCAATTCGCGCCAGTTGCGTTCCAGCCGGACATCGACGGGCTTGCCGCCGCTCGCGCGACCGGCATGCTCGACGACCAGCCTGTAGCCGCGGCCGCCGACGAAGAACGGAGCCCCTTGATCGACGATCCGCCGTAGCGAGGATTCGTTGCTTCCTTTGGCGATGGCGTCGAAGAAATCGCGTGGGGTCGAATAGTGGGCCGCGAGGAAGGGGCGAGCACAGCAGGGCAAAGTGGGCATGCTAGGGCTGTTCCGGGAAACGCGGCGCTGACGCGCGGCGGTGGGATGGCCGCGTCCGGTTTGCCGCGCCAGCCAGGCGGGGCCATCGGTTTGCGGGACACCGGAATCATGGCGGCATGCTGGCCGCGCGCTTGCGAATTTGGCGCAGTCCGTACGGCAAACGTTAGCCTGCCCGGCGCGATGGCCGTTGCGTCAGCGCCGCGGCGTGCCGCCCGGTTCTGCGCGGCCCAGCTCGCGCTCGATGCGCGCCACGCATTCGGTCAGCACCGGCCGCACCACGTCCAGCAGATGCCGCGGCGGGACGAGCGCGTTGGGGCCGCTGCAGCTCAAGGTCATCGGCGGCAGCGCGGGGCCTGGGTGGAAGGCGGCCGCGATCGAATTGATGTCCGGCAGCCATTCGCCGAACGAGGTGGTGCAGCCCATGCGCTGGACTTCCTCGCGGCTGCGTGCCAGCACCGCCTGGGCATCGGCCTCGGGCAACCTGTCGCTGGCGCGGAACGCGGCCAGGGCCTGGTGCGCATCGGCGGCCGGCAGGGCCTGGAGATAGGCGCGGCCCGCGGCGGTGGTCAGGCCCGAGATGCGCGTGCCGACGGCCACGCGCAAGGTCAGATAGCTTTCGGCCTGGCAGTTCTCGAAAATCAGCATGCGGCCGCGATCGCGCAGGATCAGCGAGGCAACGCCCTGCGACAGATCGGCCAGGCGCTGCATATGCGGCCGCGCCACCGCCAGCACATCGGCGCCTTCGCGCGCGGTGGGCGCCAACGCCAGCGCGGAACTGCCCAGACGATATTTGCCGGCGTCGGGCTCCAGGCGCAGATAGCCGAGCTCGGTCAGCGTATGGGTCAGCCGCGACACCGTGGACTTGGGCAGGCCGCAGCGCTGCGCCAGTTCGGCGTTGCCCAACCGCGCGTCGAAACCGCGGAAGCAGGCCAGCACATCGAGGCCGCGCGCCAGCGCGGTGACGAAATGCCGGTCTTCCTTGTGGCGGGGCGCGTCGCCGACGGTGCCGCCAGGTTCGGCCGGATCGGCCTGATCGGCTGATCCGGTCGGCATGGCCCGGGCCTGGTCCTCGCTTGCCATGGCGGTCGTGCGATGCGTGCTCAGAACTCGCCGGCGGCCAGCATCTCGCGCAGCCGGGCCTTCAGGATCTTGCCCGACGGCGCGGCCGGCAGTTGCGCGACCACCTTGATTTCCGCCGGGATCTTGTACGGCGACAGCCGTTCGCGCAGGAAGGCCTTCAGCGCCGCGGGATCGAGCGTCATGCCGGCGCGGACCTCGATGAAGGCAATCACCTCCTCGTTGCCCTCGACCGCGCGTCCGACCACGGCCGACTGCACCACCGCCGGGTAGGCGTTGATCGACTGCTCGACTTCCTCGGGATACACGTTGAAGCCCGAATGGATGATGATTTCCTTCGACCGGCCGACGATGGAGATGGCGCCGTCGTCGTCGATCCTGGCAAGGTCGCCGGTATGCAGCCAGCCATCGGCATCGATCGCCTGCGCGGTCAGATCGGGGCGCTTGTAGTAGCCCTTCATCACGTTGGGGCCGCGCACCAGCAGTTCGCCGCTGCCGTCCGGCAGGGGATTGCCCAGCCGCACCTCGACGCCGGGCACCGCCTGGCCCACCGAGCAGTCGCTGCGTGGCGCATCGACGCGCGTCTGGCTGACCGTCGGCGAGGTTTCGGTCATGCCGTAGCCGTTGTGCAGCGTGATGCCGAAGGTCTGTTCGAACGCGGCCTTCAGCGTCGCGGTCAGCGGCGCGCCGCCCGATTGCGCCATGCGCAGGGCCGGCGCGCGCAGCGGCGTGGCCTGGCTGCGGCCCCATTCGATCAGCTTCGCGTACATCGCCGGTACGCCGTGCAGGACCGACAAGCTTTCCTCGACCAGCGCGCGCGCCAGCCGCTCGGGACGGAAGCGCGGTTCGTAGTAGACCGTGGCGCCATTGGACAGCGGCCCGACCAGCAGCACCGACAGGCCGTAGACATGCGAGATCGGCAGTACGCCATAGACGCGATCGCCGGGCTGCACGCGCGCCTGCACGCGGTTGCTGTGGCCGATGAACATCAGGTTCGAATGCGTCAGCATCACGCCCTTCGACGCGCCGGTGGTGCCGGTGGTGTAGATCACGGCGGCCACCTGTTCGCGCGCGTCGGCCTGCACCGGTTCGGGCACCGCGTCGGCATTGAGCTTGCCGATCAACAGGCGTCCGACTTGTGGCCATTCGGCC
Source organism: Cupriavidus sp. (assembly GCA_031181345.1). Classification (GTDB taxonomy): domain Bacteria; phylum Pseudomonadota; class Gammaproteobacteria; order Burkholderiales; family Burkholderiaceae; genus Cupriavidus. The sequence continues at coordinate 11,351 of JAPSLC010000010.1, forward strand.
CACTGCGCGCCGCGGGCCAGGCCGTGCTCGCGCGCCTCGGGGTAGGTGTTGTCGAGATACAGCGCGAGCCGGGCGCCCGCGTGCTCGATGATGTTGTCGATCTCGCGCGCCGACAGGCGTGCGTTGACCGGAATCGCCCAGGCATCGAGGGAGCTCAGGGCCAGGATCAGCACCGCGCAGCCGACGCTGTTCTCGGTCACCAGCACCACGCGGTCGCCGCCGCGCACGCCGGCCTTGGCCAGCGCCGCAGCGGTCTGGCGCACCGCGCCATCCAGTTCGCCGTAGCGGATCGAGCGCTCGCCATCCATCAACGCGACCACCTCGGGGCGCTCGGTCGCCCAGGGCGCGATGGCGTGGTGCAGGCGCGCATGGGGCGGCACGAACTGCGGCGTGGCGGAGGAAGCGAGGGAATCGGGGCGGGAATCGGCGCTGGAATTGCCGCTGAAGGTGCTGCTCATCGAGGTCTCCGGAATCGCATTGCCGGCGTGGCGGCCGGCTTGGTCTGTCCGCGATGGTTACATCGTTCGATGGCGTCGTCAACCACGATGCAGAATTCATGTTCTGCAATGCAGTACATTCGGCGCAATGCCCTGGCAGGTCGGCCGGGTCGGCAACTGCAACGCCCCGGTGACGAATTGCATCTGGAGGCATTGGCACGGGCGCGTGCGCAACGTGCCGAGCTGCCCTGCCGGGAGCGCCGCGAGCCGGAGCACGCGCCTTGTTATGAGGTCGTCCCCGACCCGGTCGTCGGCGGTACCGACGTCGAGGACTCGTCCAGGCCGGGACCGCAGCTGGCCGTGCCGCAGGCGCGATAGCCCGCAAGGCTCCCGGCGACTTCCCCTCAGAAGCGAAAGCGCCCCACATCGGCGGCCAGTTCGCCGGCCTGCCAGTCCAGCGATTCCGCTTGCTGCGCCACCGTGGTCACCAGTTCCGCGTTCTGCCGGCTGGTGCCGTCCAGGCGCGCGACGGCGCTGTCGACCACCGCAATTCCCGCCGCCTGCCGCTCCGCCAGGCCGTTGAGCCGCTCCGCCAGCGTATGGCTGCGCAGCACTGCCTGCTCGATGGCCGCCATCGCCTGCTCGACCTCGCCGCTGAGGCTGGCGCCGGCCTCGATGTCGCGCGTGGCTTCGCCGAGCAGCGCACCGATATCGCGCGCCGATTGCGCGCTGCGCTGCGCCAGCGCGCGCACTTCGTTGGCGACCACGGCGAAGCCGCGGCCGGCCGCGCCCGCGCGCGCGGCTTCGACCGCCGCGTTGAGCGCCAGCAGATTGGTCTGGAAAGCGATGCCCTGCAGCACGCCCACCACTTCGGAGATGTCGCGCGAACGCGCCTGCACCGCATCCATCGACGCGCGCATGCTGCGCACCACCGCGCTGCCGGTACCGACCGCGTCACGCGCCTGGCTCGCCATCGCGCTGGACTCGTGCGCGCGCACATGGATCTGCTCGACCAGCCCGCGCAGTTCGCCGATGCTGGTGGCCGCCTCTTCGACCGCGGCCAGCTGGCGGCCGGTACGTTCCGACAGATCGCGATTGGCCGCGGCGATCTGCTCGCTGGCGCCATGGATCTGGCGCGCCGAGGACTGAATGCGCGCGAGCATCGCGGCGAGCGCGTCGCGCATCGCGGCCAGATCCTGCAGCAGACCGCGCGCGCCACGTTGGCGCAGACGCTGGCCGCCGGTCAGGTCCCCGGCGGCGATGCGCCGCGCCGCGTCGGCCGCCTCGCGCGGTTCGCCGCCGAGCTCGGACAGCAGCGCGCGAGCGGCGAGCCATGCCAGTACCGCGGCGGCGGCCAGGCTCGCGGCCAGCATCGCCATCGTGATCCACTGCGCGCGGGCCTGGCTCGACGATACCGAGGCCACCGTATCGGCGGCCTGTTTTTCCAGGCGGGCGCGCGCCTGCTCGATCTGCGCGCCGAGCTTGGCCAGCTGTTCGGCGACGAAGTGGCCCTCGACGGAGACGGCGCTGTCGAACTGCAGCGCGTCGAGCGGCTGCTTTTGCAGCAGATCGACATAGCCCTGCATCAACTGCGCCGCGTTGGCCCGCTCGCGCGCCAGCGCCTCGGCCTGATCCGGCGCCGCACGGCCGACGCCGGACAGCGTGGTGTCGAGGGTCTGCAGGGCCTGCGCGATCTGCTGCGCGGCGGTATCGCGTTCGGCCGTGCTGGTGGCCATCGTCAACGCCAGTTGCCCGTGTCCCAGGCCGGCCAGCGCCGATTGGGCGCGCTCGGCGGCCACGGCGCCGCGCATGTCGCGCTGATACAGCGTGTCGGTCTTGTCCTTCAACGCGACCAGATTGACGATGCCGCTGACCGCGGCCGCCGCGCCGAACAGGTAGACCAGCACGAACGCCGTGCCGAGCCGCCCGGCCAGCGACAGGCGTGGCGGCCGCCGGGCCCCGGCGGACGGCGGTGAAGGCTCCGATGACGATGACGACGTGCCCGAAACCGCTGTCCCTGCCGCGGCCGCGGTGCCGCTCATCGCTGCGATCCCCGTGCCCGACCTCGGCCGCAAACCAAACCACGACCGCCAGCGCGGCCACCCCGTTCTGAACCCTTGCAACATGGTTTCCCCCGCCGCATGCGGCGCCCGTGAATTGTTGTTTGGGCCTCATGCTGGCGAGCCGATGTGACGTCGCCGTGACGTCCCGCCATGCGGCGGGGTTGTCATATGGCGGTCATATGACTGTCATGAAATAGCTTGCCTTGCCGGGCGCCTCGTCGATGCCGGGCGCCAGGCCACAAACGCCGTCGCCGCGTGCACCCCGGCGTCCTTGCCACCGTTGTCGAGATCCCCATGTCCGTTGCCGTGATCGAACCCGGCGCAGCGGCCGCGCCGATGCGTCTGCCGCCGCTGCGCGCCGTCTTCCAGCCGATCGTGCGCTTCGAGTCGGCCGATGTGCTCGGCTACGAGGCGCTGTTGCGCGGACCCGAGGGCTCGCCGCTGGCCTCGCCAGAAGCGCTGTTCCGGCTGGCCGTCAGCCCCGCCGATACGATGGCGCTGGAAGTGCAGGCGGCCCGCGCCGCGCTGGCGCGCTTTGCCGAGCTGCAATTGCCCGGGCTGCTGTTTGTCAATTTCAGCCCGATGACGCTGCGCCAGCTGCTGGCCGATCACGGCCGCGGCATGGCGGCGCTGCTGGCGAATACCTTGGCGCCGGGGCGCGTGGTGATCGAGCTGACCGAGCAAACGCGCATCGGTGACATGGCGGCGTTTGCCGATGCGATGGCGATGCTGCGCGACCTCGGGCTGCGCTATGCGCTGGACGACTTCGGCACCGGCCATGCCAACCTCGATCTGCTGGTCCAGCTGACGCCGCAGTTCATCAAGCTCGACAAATCGCTGGTGCACGGCGTGGCCTCGTGCTCGCGGCGGCTCGAACTGATGCGCACGGTGCTGAGCCTGGCCGATGCGCTGGGCATCAGCGTGATTGCCGAAGGCATCGAGGACAACGAGGAGCTGGCGGTGCTGCGCGACCTCGGCGTGCCGTTCGGGCAGGGCTATCTGCTGGGCCGGCCATTGCCAGAGCCGTCGCAGGCGCCGCCGCAGGACGTGGTGCAGGCGCTGGGCTCGCGCCAGATCGCGGTGTTTCCGCAGGTGGTGCGCTCGGGCTGGACCGGGCCGAATGCGGGCAAGCTGCTGCGGCGCGCGCCGACGGTGAGGCCGGAGCAGACCAACAACGAAGTGCTGGCGCTGTTCCACGCTCATCCGGGCCTGCATGCGTTGGCCGTGCTCGATCCGGACGGCAAGCCGATCGGCATCATCAATCGGCAGAGCTTCATCGACCGCTATGCCGCGCCTTTCCATCGCGAGCTGTACGGCAAGAAGGCCTGCATCCTGATGGCGCATCGCGAGCCGGTCTGCTTCGATCACGGCGCCACCATCGAGACCATGGCCAAGAGCCTGGCCAGCGGCAACCAGCGCTATCTGGCCGACGGCTTCATCATCACCGATGGCGGCCGCTATGTGGGCCTGGGCACCGGCGCGGACCTGATCCGCGCCGTCACCGAGATCCGCATGGAGGCGGCGCGCTATGCCAATCCGCTGACCTTCCTGCCGGGAAACATTCCACTGAACCAGCATGTCGACCGGCTGCTCGACGCGGGCGCGGCGTTTTGCGCCTGTTATGTCGACCTGAACCACTTCAAGCCCTTCAACGATCAGTACGGCTACTGGAAGGGCGACGAGATGATCAAGGGCGCGGCCGCGATCCTCGCCGATGCCTGCGATCCGGGGCGCGACTTCCTTGGCCATGTCGGCGGCGACGATTTCCTCGTGCTGTACCAGAGCGCGGACTGGAGAGAGCGCGCGCGCGGCGCGATCGCGCGCTTCAACCGCGCCGCGCGCGAGCTCTACGATGCGGACGATCGCGCGGCAGGTGGCATCCATGGCGAGGACCGCCATGGCCGCACCGCATTCTTCCCGATGGTCAGCATGGCCATCGGCGCGGTCCGCGTGGCGCACGGCGTCGCTCGCACCGAGACCGATGGCTGGCGCCTGGGCAGCAGCCATATCGCGGCCGCCGCGGCCGCGGCCAAGCGCGATGCCAAGAAGGACCCGAGCGGTTTCGCGGTGGTCGATCTGGCGCCGACGCTGGCCGGGGCCGGCGCGTCCGAGGAGCCGGCAGAGGGCCGTCCACATTGAGCGGCCGGCCTGCGGCCGATCAGCGAACGGGCGTTCGGGTTATCCACAGATTGTGTGGATAACCCGACCGGGCCCGGCGCCAGGCGCGCGCCGGCGCGTCGCGCCATCGGACTGCCTAAAAAAAATGCAGGGCCAATGCAAAGCGCGGCGTCGATGCGGCGAGGCTCGCCATGTTCCATACATGGGGGGCCGCGATGGGGGCCGCCTATGCCACAATGCGCGGCAGTTCAGTGTTCACTGTTCACGTCCATCGTTCAACCGCATTGCCCAGCGGATGGCAGCCGATGTTATTGAGCACCAGCGTTGTCGCGACGATTGTCCTGTGTTTCCACGTGGTCGGCGTGTTTGCCGCGATGCATGCCGTGATGACGGTCCGGACGGCGCCCGGCGCGATCGCCTGGGCCGGCTCGCTGCTGGTGATACCGTATCTGGCGCTGGTGCCGTACCTGGTGTTCGGCAGCAGCAATTTCGCGGGCTATGTCAATGCGCGGCGCTTCTATCGCGAGCAGATGCGCGAGCTGCGCCACGGCATGGAGCCGCGCGAGCGCGAGGCCTGCATCGTTCGGCAACCGGATCATCCCGGCCTGCGCGCGCTGCCAAGGCTGACCGGGCTGCATTGCCTGTCCGGCAATCATGTGCAACTGCTGGTCGATGGACCGGCCACCTTCGCGGCGATCTTCGCCGCGTTGAAGTCCGCGCGCCGCGTCGCGCTGGTGCAGTTCTTCATCGTCCATGACGACGAGTTGGGTCGCGAACTGCAGGCGCTGCTGTGCGAACGGGCGGCCGCCGGCGTCGAGGTCTACTTCCTGTACGACAGCATCGGCTGCCATGCCTTGCCCGGCCACTACGTTCGCCGCATGGCCGAGTGCGGAGTCAAGGTCAGCGCGTTCGCGCCGCATCGCGGCTTCGTCAATCGCTTCCAGCTGAACTTCCGCAATCACCGCAAGCTGGTGGTGGTCGATGGCGAACGCGCCTTCATCGGTGGCCACAATGTCGGCAACGAATACATGGGACGCATGCCGCCGCTGGCGCCGTGGCGCGATACCCATATCGAGGTGCGCGGCCCCGCGGTGCTCGACCTGCAGATGACCTTCGCCGAGGACTGGTACTGGGCTTCACGCGAAGTGCCGACGCTGCTGCTGCCGCCGCCCGAACCGGCCGGCGCGATGGTGTGCCAGGTGGTGCCGAGCGGCCCGGCCGATTCGCAGGAGACCTGCTCGCTGTTCTTCGTCGAGGCGATCCAGGCCGCGCGCCATCGGCTGTGGATCACCACGCCGTACTTCGTTCCCGACGAGGCCGTGTTCGCGGTGCTGCGGCTGGCGGTGCTGCGCGGCGTCGACGTGCGCATCCTGATGCCGGGGCGCGCCGACCACAAGGTGGTGTTCGCCGCCTCGACGCTGTACGCCTACCAGGCGATCTGCGCGGGGATCCGCATCTATCGCTACATACCCGGCTTCCTGCATCAGAAGGTGATGCTGATCGACGACGAACTCGCCGCGGTCGGCACCGCGAACCTCGACAACCGCTCGTTCCGGCTCAATTTCGAGCTGACCGTGATGACGGCCGATCGGGCCTTTGCGGAGCAGGTCGAGGGGATGCTGCTGGCCGATTTTGCCCAGGCGCGCGAGATCGGCCGCGAGGAATACCTGGCCGCCCCGGGGCTGCGCCGCGTGGCGATGCATGTGGCCAAGCTGTTCGCGCCCATCCTGTAAGGCAGGCCGGCAACCGCGGCACGGGTGAAGGGCCCGGCACGGGAGGCCGAGCGGCCTATTGCCGATTCGCGGTATCCTTGCCGTCAGGCGCCGCCCTGGAAGGGGCCATCGGCAGGCATCACAGAGCCGGCAGCGGACTCCCCCGGGACCCAATCCCGGCCGCTGCCACGGCATCCGGCGCACACGCATTGGCAAGATGATATGAACGACACGGAAATCACGCTGATCGGTTCGGCACGGCTGCCGACCCGCTTCGGCGAGTTCACCGCTCACGCCTTCAAGGGCGCGACCAGCGGGACGGAACACCTGGCGCTCAGCGTCGGCGACATCGCCGGCGAGGGCGTGTTGACGCGGCTGCATTCGGAATGTCTGACCGGCGACGTATTCGGTTCGTGCCGTTGCGATTGCGGCGAGCAGCTGGCGCTGGCGATGGAGCGCATCGCCGCCGAGGGCCGCGGCATCGTGCTGTATCTCCGCGGCCACGAGGGCCGCGGCATCGGCCTGGGCCACAAGATCCGTGCGTACAGCCTGCAGGATGGCGGGCTCGACACCGTCGATGCCAACCTGGCGCTGGGGCAGGCGGTCGACTCGCGCACCTATGCCTTTGCCGCCGATCTGCTGCGCCAGCTTGGCATCCAGTCGATCCGGCTGATGAGCAACAATCCGCGCAAGCGGCAGCAGCTCGAAGAGGCCGGCATCACCGTGCTCGAGCAGGTGCGCCACAGCGTGCCGGCCAACGCCGAGAACGAAAAATACCTGGCCACCAAGCGCGTGCGGCTGGGGCATCTGCTCGACTGACTTCGCACTGCGCATCGAGTCGCCAGCCCTTGGGGGGAACCCTGTAGGCATCGACCGACAACCGCTCGGGGAGCCTGCTTACAGTCCGGCTCGGCCGCTTCTCTTATCGTGAATGCATGGACGCACCGCTTGCGGTGCGCGCCGTTTTGCAGCCTCGCTGCATACGTCCTGCAACCGCCGCCGCGGCATGCGGCGGCATCACGATAACGAGGAGTCGCCATGGCAGACAAGAACGTCGATGTGCTCAACGAACTGATCGAGGTGTCGCGCGACGGCGAGCAAGGCTTTCTGAAGGCCGCCGAGGATGCCACCAATCCCGAGCTGAAGGAACTGTTCACCAGCCGCGCGACCGAGATCGGCGCCGCCATCCGCGAACTGCAGTCGCAGGTGATCGCGCTTGGCGGCCGGCCGGAAGAGGGCGGCAGCGTGGCCGGCGCGCTGCATCGCGGCTGGGTGAGCCTGCGCAGCGCCGTCGCCAACCGCACCGACCTGTCCATCCTGGAAGAGTGCGAGCGCGGCGAGGACGTGGCCAAGAAGAAATACGCGGACGCCCTTCAGCACGACGATCTGAGCTTCGAAGTGCGCGCGCTGGTCGAACGCCAGTATCACGGCGTGCTGCGCAACCATGACCTGGTGCGTGACCTGCGCAATCGCTATCGCGCAACCTGACCGGCCCCCGACGTCGCGACGCGAAGGAGATGGACGATGCCCCAGACCGGCAAGCCCGACACCGCGGTTCCCCGTTCCGGCCAGCAAGGCAAGGGCGGGGCGGCCGAGGACCGCACCGAGCGCAATCTCGACGAGGCGCTGGAAGAAACGTTCCCGGCCAGCGATCCGATCGCGGTCGAACCTGACAAGGACGACGGCGCGGGCCAGGCCGGCAAGGGAAGCGGAAAGGTCAGCGGCAAGGGCGACAAGGCCCGCGGCACCGGCTGATCCCCACGTCATTCCCCCGAATGCGGGAATCCAGGGACTTCCAGTTCACTGGCTCCCCGCGTTCGCTGGGGCGGCCGATGTGTCAGCAAACGAACGCGGGAGCCGCAAGGCTCCCGCGTCTTTGTCTTGCTCGTCCACTAGGGCAGCTTGCGAAGTTGTGCGATTACCGACATCAGTTGCCCGTGCGCCACGGTGACCGCGGGCTCGTCCTGCAACGCCTCGTGATAGCGCTCGCGGAACGCCGGGTCGCCCTGCGTGCTGAACAGCCGCGCCGCTGCCTCGGCGACCGCGCGGCAGGTGCCGTCGTGGTGCTTGGGCCCATCGAGCTCCTCGTCGATCTCGACGATCAGGCGCGACAGGGGATCGAGCCAGCGGAAGTAGTTGTCCTCGGTGACGATCTGCACGAACTGACCCGCGGGAATCGGGCCATAGAGGCGTTCATATTCGTTACGGTCGTGCTGGATGATCTCCTTGTGGGATTTCAGCAGCGCGGCGCGCAGCGCGCGAAGTCCGGCGCGGCGGGATTCCTGCGTGGCTTGGTATTGTTCTTCAGTCAGCATCCCCATTCTCCGCTCCCGGTTCGGTGTTGTGCGGTCGTCCCGCGCCGCAGGGGTAGCGGCGCGGTGCGTGTGCTTGCTCGTGGACGATGCGTCGTGCGGCCATCGTTGCAGGCCGCATGCCAGTATATGTAGGCGCCGGGGGCCGATCCAACCTCGTGCTATCCCGAATGGCCGCGAACTTTGGAATGCGGTGATACACCCGGTGCGGCATGCAGGACCGCGCCGAAGGGGCAGCTGTTCGATGTGAATTATTTTTAGGGCAGACATAACAATCGCCGCGCCCACGGTGTCATGGGGCACAATAGCCTCATGTTGCGCACACGATGCTCGGCGCGGCTGCGCCCGCTCCCTTTCATTCGCCTTTCCGCATCCTCTGCCGGAGACGACAGATGGTGATGCTGTGGCTGATCGCTCTGCCGCTGGGCGCGGCCATCCTGACGCCGCTGGTCGGTCGCCATCTGCGCCCGCTGACCGCACCGCTGGTGCTTGGCACGCCGATGCTCGGACTGGCCTTGCTGGCCAGCGTGCGGCACGAGATCTTCAGCGGCGAGGTGCTGGCCTGGCGCATGCCGTGGCTCGATAGCCTGGGCTTTGCGCTGAGCTTGCGCCTGGACGGCCTGTCCTTCGCCTTCTCGCTGCTGGTGCTCGGCATCGGCCTGCTGGTGCTGCTGTACGCGCGCTATTACCTGTCGCGCAGCCAATCGACCGCGCGCTTCTTCGCGCTGCTGCTGCTGTTCATGGCCGCGATGCTCGGCGTGGTGCTCTCGAGCAATCTGCTGCTGCTGGTCGTGTTCTGGGAATTGACCAGCATCGTCTCGTTCCTGCTGATCGGCTTCTGGTCGTATCGCTCCGATGCCCGCAAGGGCGCGCGCATGGCGCTGACGGTCACAGGCGGCGGCGGGCTCGCGCTGCTCGCCGGGGTGCTGCTGCTCGGCCATATCTGCGGCAGCATGGAATTGTCGGACGTGATCGCCAGCGCGGGCACCGTGCAGAAGCACCCGCTGTATCCGCCGATGATCGTGCTGGTGCTGCTCGCGGTCTTCACCAAGTCGGCGCAGTTTCCGTTCCACTTCTGGCTGCCGCACGCGATGGCGGCACCGACGCCGGTTTCGGCGTACCTGCATTCGGCCACGATGGTCAAGGCCGGCGTGTTCCTGCTGGCGCGGCTGTATCCGGTGCTCGAGGGCACCGACTGGTGGTTCTACATGCTGAGCCTGACCGGCCTGGCCACGCTGGTGGTGGGCGCGGGCATGGCACTGCTGCAGCGGGATCTGAAGGGGCTGCTCGCGTATTCGACCATCAGCCATCTGGGCCTGATCACGCTGCTGTTCGGACTCGACACCGGGCTGAGCACGGTGGCCGCGCTGTTCCACATCATGAACCACGCGGTGTTCAAGGCCTCGCTGTTCATGGCGGCCGGCATCATCGACCACGAGACCGGCACGCGCGATCTGGGCCGTCTGCGCGGCCTGCGCCGGTACATGCCGCACACCGCGCTGCTGGCCATCGTCGCCTCGCTGGCGATGGCCGGCGTGCCGCTGCTCAACGGCTTCCTCAGCAAGGAAATGTTCTTCGGCGAGACGCTCGCGCAGGGCCTGCTGGGTCCGTTCAACTGGACCATTCCGGCGCTGGCGACGGCCGCCGGCGCGCTGACGGTCGCGTACTCGCTGCGCTTCATCCACGGCGTGTTCTTCGATGGCGAGCCCGACGATCTGCCCCATCATCCGCCGCACGAGCCGCCGCGCTGGATGAAGATCCCGGTCGAGATCCTGGTGGTCACATGCCTGGTGGTGGGGCTCTTCCCCAACCACACGGTTGCCGGCCTGCTCGATGCGGCCGCGCGCGGCACCATGGGCGCGCCGCTGCCGATCTACAGCCTGAGCCCGTGGCATGGCTTCAACCTGCCGCTGGCGATGAGCGCCTTGTCGATGGCCGTGGGCGGCGCGCTGTTCTTCCTGCGCCGCGATTCGTTCCGCCACTATCACGCCAAGCTGCCGCAATTGAACGCGCGCGACCGCTTCGAGGATGCGATCGGGCGCATCGAGCTTGCCGCCGGACGGCTGGCGCTGCTGTTCGAGAACGGCTCGCTGCAGCGTTATCTCGCCTTCGCCATCGCGGCGATGGTGCTGCTGCCGGCGCGTTATCTGTTCGAGCTGGAGCGGGCCCAGGGACCGGTCCCGCTGTCGGCGGTGGACGCGGTCACGGCGACCGGCCTGGTCTTGCTGGCGATCGGCGCCTTCGCGGTGGTGGCGGCGCGCCGGCAGCGCGTGGTGGCGCTGCTGATGGCGAGCCTGTGCGGGCTGATGGTGGCGCTGGCCTTTACGCGCTTCTCGGCGCCCGACCTGGCGCTGACGCAGATCTCGGTCGAGGTGGTCACCATCATCCTGCTCGTGTTGGCGCTGTACTTCCTGCCGGTCGATCTGCCCGAGCAGGCGGGGACCGCGCGGCATCTGCGCGATGCCGCGCTGGCGCTGGCCGGCGGGGGAACCGTGGGTGTGGCCGCGTTCGCGGTGATGACCCGCCCGCACCAGACCATCGCCGACTTCTTTATCGCGCAGAGCGTGCCGGGAGGCGGCGGGCATAACGTCGTCAACGTGATCCTGGTCGATTTCCGCGGCTTCGATACGCTGGGCGAGATCTGCGTGCTGCTGATCGCCGGCCTCGGTGTGCATGCCCTGCTGAAGGGCCTGCGCCTGCCGGCGCCAACGGCCGGCCCCAACGACATGCCGTGGTCGCGCCAGAGCCATCCGCTGCTGCTCGCGATCCTGGCGCGGCTGATGCTGCCGCTGACGATGCTGGTGGCGATCTTCATGCTGCTGCGCGGACATCAGCTGCCTGGCGGCGGCTTCGTCGCGGCGCTGATCACCGCGGTCGCGCTGCTGCTGCAGTACATTGCCAGCGGCGTGCTGTGGACCGAGTCGCGCATCACGCTGCATCATCGCGCGGTCGCCGGCGCCGGCATCCTGCTCGCCGGGCTGGTGGGCCTGGGCAGCTGGGCCTTCGGCTATCCGTACCTGACGACCGCCTTCGGCCATTTTCATCTGCCCTGGATCGGCGAGATCGAACTGGCGACGGCCTTGCTGTTCGACCTGGGCGTCTATCTGACCGTGGTCGGCACCGTGCTGCTGATCGTGTCCCACCTGGGCGTGCGCGACAAGCGGGTGGCCGCCGCGCGCCAGATTGCGGAGACCGCCTGATGGAAGCCTTGTTCGCCGCTGCCGTCGGCGTGCTCACCGCCTGCGGCATCTATCTGGTGCTGCGCGCCCGTACCTTCTCGGTGGTGCTCGGACTGACGTTGCTGACCTATGCGGTGACGCTGTTCCTGCTCGGCATGGGCCGGCTCACCACCGGCAAGCCGCCGATCATCGCGCCCGGCGCGCAGTATGCGGACCCGTTGCCGCAGGCGCTGGTGCTGACGGCGATCGTGATCGGCTTCGCGATGACGGCCTTCGTCATGGTGCTGGCGCTGCGCTCGCGGGCCTTGCGCGGCAGCGATCATGTGGATGGCGACGAGCCGGCCGATCCATCGTCGGCGGCGCCGGGGCAGCCACCTGAGCCGGAACGTCCGGAGGATGCCGAACGGGCGCGCACGGCCTCGCTATCGACGGCGCCAACCCCGACCAGCGAGGAGGCGCGATGAACCACGCCATGCTGCTGCCCATCCTGCTGCCGCTGTTCTGCGGCGGCCTGCTGGTAGTGCTGCCGGCCCGCTGGCGCGCTGGTTCGCGCTGGCTCGGCGTGCTGGCCACGCTGGCGCTGCTGCCGGTTTCGGCGTACCTGGTCGACCGGGCGGCCAGCGGCAACATCGCGGTCTACGCGCTCGGCAACTGGGCGGCGCCGTTCGGCATCGTGCTGCAGCTGGACCGGCTGGCGGCGCTGATGTTGCTGTTGACGGCGCTGCTCGGCGCGGCCGCAGTGCTCAGCGCCGGCGAGCGCGATACCCGTGCCGGGCGGCATTTCGACGCCTTGTTCCAGTTCCAGCTGATGGGCCTGAACGGCGCCTTCCTTACCGGCGATCTGTTCAACCTGTTCGTGTTCTTCGAGATCCTGCTGATCGCCTCGTATGCGCTGCTGGTGCATGGCGGCGGCAGCGAGCGGATCGGCGCCGGCCTGCATTACGTCGTGCTCAATCTGGTTGGATCGTCGTTCTTCCTGCTGGCGATCGGCGTGCTGTACGGCATCACCGGCACGCTGAACATGGCCGATCTCGGCGAGCGGCTGGTGCGGCTGGCCCCATCCGAGGTGCCGCTGGCGCTGGCGGCCGGCGCCATGCTGATGCTGGTGTTCGGGCTGAAGGCGGCGATCTTTCCGCTGTCCTTCTGGCTGCCGCGCGCCTATGCCGCGGCGGCGGGGCCGGTGGCCGCGCTGTTCGCGATCATGACCAAGGTCGGCATCTACGCGATCCTGCGCTGCCACGCCTTGCTGTTCGACGGCGGACGCGGCTGGTTCGCCGGCTTCATGCACCACTGGCTGTGGTGGCTGGCGATCGTCACGATGGTGCTGGCCGCGTGCGGCGCGCTGGCGGCGCGTTCGATGAAACGGCTGACCGGATATCTCGTGCTGGTGTCGGTCGGACTGCTGTGCGCGGGCGTGTCGATCCAGACGCCGCAGGCCTGGAGCGCGACGCTGTACTACCTCGCCAGCACCACGGTCGGCACCGCCGCGCTGTTCCTGCTGGCCGATTCGCTCGAGATGCCGTCCGGCAGGATGCCGGTCGGCGGCGGCATTTCGCGGCTGGCCGGCACGCTGTACCTGAGCGCCGCGATCGCCGTGGTGGGCCTGCCGCCGCTGTCGGGCTTCATCGGCAAGGTGATGCTGATGCAGGCGGCGCCGCTGTATGGCGAGTGGAACGGCGCGGCGGTGCTGTGGCCGGCGGTGCTGGTGTCAAGCCTGGCGCTGATCGTCGCGATCAGCCGCACCGGCAGCCGGCTGCTGTGGCAGGCACCGGCGGCGGCTGCCGCGCACGAGCATGGCATGGCGACGCGGCCCGAGGCCAGTACGCCGCCGGTGCGCCGGCCGGACGCAGCAAAGCTCATCTGCTGCGCGTTGCTGCTGGCCTGCAGCGTGGCGCTGGTCGTGTTCGCGCGGCCCTTGTCCGGCTATCTGGATGCGACCGCGCTGCAACTGTTCGACCGCGCCGCCTACGCGCGCGCGGTGCTGGGCGTGCCGACGGAGCCGGCACGATGATGCGGCGCCTGTTGCCCCACCCCTGGCTCAGCGCGATGCTGCTCGCGGTCTGGCTGCTGCTGGGCAATGCCGCCGCGCCGGCCGACTGGCTGCTTGGTGCGGTACTGGCGTGGGCGATCGGTCTGCGCGTGGAGCGGCGCCTGTGGCTGCGGCCGCTGCGGCTGGCGCGGCCGGGCCTTGCCTTGCGCCTGGTCTGGCATGTCGCGATCGACATCGTGGTCGCCAACGCGCATGTCGCCTGGCTGGTGCTGGTGCGTGGCGCGCGCCTGCAGCCCGCCTTTATCGAGGTGCCACTCGAGTCCGAGCACGAGATCGCGCTGACCGCGCTGATCAGCATCGTGTCCTTGAGCCCGGGCACCGTCTGCGCCGAACTGAGCGACCATCGCCGCTGTCTGCTGATCCATGTGCTCGATCTGGACGATGCGGACGACATGATCGCGCGCATCAAGTCGCGCTACGAGGCACCCTTGAGGGAGATTTTCCTATGCTTGCCGTCGTGATTCCGATTTCGCTGGCGCTGCTCGGCATCGCCTTCCTGCTGACGCTGCTGCGGCTGCTGATCGGGCCGACCTTGCCCGACCGCATCGTCGCGCTCGATACGCTGAATATCAACGCGATCGCGCTGATCGTGGTGTTCGGCATCTGGCTTGGCTCGGCGCAGTTCTTCGAGGTCGCGCTGCTGCTGGCGGTGATGGGCTTCATCGGCACGGTCGCGCTGACCAAGTATCTGCAGCGCGGCGACATCATCGAGCTGAAGTAGGGAGAGCGCGATGCCGTTCTACCTTGAAGCCATCGTCTGCGCGCTGCTGCTGGTCGGCAGCCTGTTCACGCTGGTCGGCGCGATCGGCCTGCTGCGCCTGCCGGACTTCTTCATGCGGCTGCACGGGCCGACCAAATCGACCACGCTCGGCGTCGGCGGCGTGGTGATCGCTTCGGTGGTCTACTTCAGCAGCGTGAGACAGGGCTGGAGCCTGCACGAGATCCTGCTGACCGCCTTCCTGTTCCTGACGGCACCGATCAGCGCGCATATGCTGGCCAAGGCGGCGATGCAGCAGCGCGTGCCGGTCCATCCGCCCACGCGCGGCCGGCCCTGGCTGACCGATCGCGGCGCCGAGTCCGAGCCGGAGGACGAGGACGGCGCCGACCGGCGCTAGGGTTTCGCTGCCGGCTTGGAACCTGGCTTGGGACCCGGCTTGGGACCTGGCTTGGAAGCCGGCTTGGATCGGGGTGCGGCGGCCCGTTTCGTCACGGCCGCGCCGGCACGCTTGCGCGTGGCCTTGCCGCTGAACTTCGCGGCCAGCTTCAATGCGGCGACGATCTCATCGAAGGCGGCCTCGCGGGCCGCGGGATCGGGCACGCGCAGCGCATAGGACGGGTGGTAGGTCGGAATCACGGTGCGGCCATCGTGCTCGATCGGCTGGCCCAGCACCTTGCGCAGCGACGTCGCCTTGACGCCCAGCACGGCCTTGAGCGCCGTCGCACCGAGTGCCACCACCACGCGCGGCGCAACGCGCTCGAATTCGTCCTCGAGCCAATAGCCGCACGCCTCGATCTCGCGTTGTGCCGGGGTCTTGTGCAACCGCCGCTTGCCGCGCAGTTCCCATTTGAAATGTTTGACCGCGTTGGTCAGGAATACCGACTCGCGCGACAAGCCGGCCTTGGCGAACGCTTCGTCGAGCAGCCGGCCGGCCGGGCCGACGAAGGCCTTGCCGGCGAGGTCTTCCTGATTGCCCGGCTGTTCGCCGACCACCATCACCGGCGCCGGCGTCGGGCCGTCGCCAGGCACGCCGTGGGTGGCATTGCGCCACAGGTCGCAGCGGCGGCAGGCATCGAGCGTGGCGGGCCGCTGGTCGGAAGGCGCGGGCGCATGGTCAGGCGCGTCGTCGGGTGGGGTGGGGCGGGATGGCGGGGGCATGGCGCGTGGGCAGCGGTGCTGGCGAGCCGCGTTGCCCGTTTCAAGCACGCCGCATGCCAACGGCGCCGATTTCGATCGGTTGATCGGACCGGGATCGGATCAGAGCGGGAACAGCGACAGCCCCCAGCCGCCGAACGCACAGGCGAGCACCACCAGCCACGGCGGCAGCTTCCAGAACATCAGCGCCACCAGCGCCGCGAGCGCCAGCGCGAAGTCGGCCGGGCGATGGATCGCGCTGGTCCAGACCGGATCGTACAAGGCCGCCAACAGCACGCCGACCACCGCCGCGTTGACGCCGGCCAGTGCGCCCTGCGCATGCGGACTGCGGCGCAACCGTTCCCAGAACGGCAGCGCGCCGGCAACCAGCAGGAAGGACGGCAGGAAGATCGCGACCAGGCAGAGGGCGCCGCCGGCCCAGCCGCTCGGCTCGATGCGCATCGCGGCGCCGAGGAAGGCGGCAAAGGTGAACAGCGGACCGGGCACGGCCTGCGCCGCGCCGTACCCGGCCAGGAAGGCGTCGTTGTCGACCCAGCCGGTGGGGACCACCGCGGCCTGCAGCAGCGGCAGCACCACGTGCCCGCCGCCGAACACCAGCGAGCCGGCGCGATAGAAGGCATCGGTCAGCGCCAGTGCCTGGCCGGGCCAGGTCTGCGCCGCCAGGGGCAGCAGCGCCAGCAATGCGGCGAAGATCGACAGCAGCAGCGCGCCGAGCCGGCGATCGACGGCGATCGGCAAGGCATCGTGCTCCGCGGCCGGCGCAGTCTTCAGCATGGCGCGGCCGAGTACGGCGGCCACCGCCATCACCGCTACCTGGGCCAGCGCCCCGGGCACCAGCACCACCACGCAGGCCGCTGCCGCGGCGACCGTTGCGCGGGGGCGGTCCGGACACAGCGAGCGGCCCATGCCCCAGAGCGCCTGGGCGACCACCGCCACCGCGACGATCTTCAGCCCCGCCAGCATGCCGGCGGGCAGCACATTGCCCCAGGTCGACAAGGTCAGCGCAAACAGGATCAGCGCGATGGCCGAGGGCAGCGTGAAGCCGACCCAGGCCGCCAGCATGCCGGCAAAGCCCGCGCGCGACAGCCCGATTGCCATGCCGACCTGGCTGCTGGCCGGGCCGGGCAGGAACTGGCACAGCGCGACCAGATCCGCATAGCCGCGTTCGCCGAACCAGCGGCGGCGCACGACGAATTCCTGATGGAAATAGCCCAGATGCGCGACCGGGCCGCCGAAGGAGGTCAGGCCCAGCCGCAGGAAGGCCCGGAACACCTCCCACACCGGGCGCCGGTTCGGGGCTGGACGATGGCCGTTGGTGGCCGGCATCGGTTCTGTTTCCATGGGGGCTGGCGTGGGCTCGGGTGCAGGGAGCGCCATGGTAGCGCAGCGCGATGACGTCGCGGCGGCGGTGCCCCGCCGCCGCGCTAGGCGGTGGCCGGCGCGCCGCGGCGCGAGGCGTCGGACAGCGACAGCAGATAGACCAGCAAGCCACCCGCGGCCAGCAACAGACCGACCCAACCGGTCGATTGCCAGCCAAGACCGGCCGCGATGGTCACGCCGCCGAGCCAGGCGCCCAGCGCATTCGCCATATTGAAGGCCGAGTGATTGAGTGCCGCAGCCAGCGTCTGCGCATCGCCGGCGACGTCCATCAGGCGGATTTGCAGGGCCGGTCCGAGCGCGACCACGGTGCCGATCAGCAGCACATTGGCCGACGCCAGCCACGCATGCGGGGCGGTCAGCACGAAGGCGCCGAGCACCGCCGCCGACCAGACCAGCACGCCGCCGATGGTCGGCATCAGTGCCTTGTCGGCCAGCTTCGAGCCAGCCAGATTGCCGATCACCATGCCGACGCCGAACAGCGCCAGCACGAACGGAATGCCGCTGGCCGGCATATGCGCCAGCTCGATCATCGTCGGCTTGATATAGCTGAACACAGCGAACATGCCGCCGAAGCCGATCGCGCCGATGCCGAGCGTCAGCCAGACCTGCTTGCGCCCCAGCGCCGACAGCTCGCGCAGCGGACTGGCGTGGCGGTCGGCCGGCACGAATGGCACCCAGCGCCAGACCAGCAGCACCGTCAGCGCGCCGATCAATCCGACCAGCGCGAACGCCGAGCGCCAGCCAAGCCATTGGCCGATCGCCGCGGCGATCGGCACGCCGACCAGCGTGGCGACGGTCAGGCCCAGCATCACCATGCCGACCGCCTGCGCGCGGCGCTCGCGCGCGACCAGGCTGGCGGCGACCAGCGCCGCCACGCCGAAGTAGGTGCCGTGCGGAAAGCCGGTCAGCAGCCGGGCGACGATCATCGAGCCGTAGCCCGGCGCCAACGCACTGGCGAAATTGCCGAGGGCGAAGACCGCCATCAGCGCCAGCAGCAGCGTGCGGCGCGGCAGGCGGGCGCCGAGCACCGCGAGAAGCGGGGCGCCGATCACCACGCCGAGCGCATAGGCGCTGATCAGGTGGCCGGCGGCCGGGATCGTGATGGCGAGGTCGCTGGCGGCGTCGGGCAACAGGCCCATGATGACGAACTCGCCGGTGCCGATGGCGAAGCCGCCGACGCCCAGCGCCAGCAGCGCGAGCCGCCCGGCGCGGCGCTCGGCCGTGCCGGGAGCCTGCGAAGACGCGGGAGCGTCATGGGAAATGGAGGCGATCGGATCGTATGGGCTACCGTCAGGGGCGGACATGAGGAGATGACTGCAAGAGAGCGCGCGGAACGCGTGTTGTTTGGGTCTTGTGATGAACCGGGGCGCGGGCTCTGCGGCCCGCTGACACGCTCTTCGAGATTCGGGCGGCCGGTTTCGGCGTTATTGTGAAGCAAAACGCGCGATCGTGCGGCGGTGCAGCATGACGGGGCCGGCACGCGAGGTCAGGTCGCAGGTCCCTGGCCGGACTGTCGCCGCCAGAGCGCCCAAATGCCCAGGGCGACCAGACCGGCGCCGATCAGGCCGGCCTGCGCCGCTCGCGACGCCTCGGTGCGATTCCGCCAGCCGCCGTCCACGGCCATATAGCCCTCGGTCGGATCGAACAGATTGCCGTCGGTGCGCGGCGCGTGGTCGGCGCGGTCCAGGTAGCGCTGCCCCAGCTGCTGGGAAAAGCGCCGAGTCAGGCCGGGCGCGAGCAGATTGCCGACGCGGGACAGCCACGCCGCGCCGCCGATGGTGGTGGCTTGCCGATGCGGCTGCGCAGCCGCCCGCACGATGGCGCGGGCGATGGTGCGGGTATCGACCAGCGGCCGTGGCGGCCGGATCGCCTTGCCGGTGTAGTTGGCGCAATGCCGGAACGCCG
This sequence comes from Cupriavidus sp., assembly GCA_031181345.1. GTDB lineage: Bacteria > Pseudomonadota > Gammaproteobacteria > Burkholderiales > Burkholderiaceae > Cupriavidus. The sequence goes on from JAPSLC010000010.1 coordinate 30,380, forward strand.
GCGTATCGGCCACCGCCGGAAAGATGTCGCAGACGTGGATCCCGGGGAAGGGCAGCAGCTCGGCCCGCAGCGCCTCGCTAAAGCCGCGCAGGCCATATTTGCTGGCGGTGTAGGACACGCCATAGGCCGACGGCGACCAGGCATTCATCGACAGCACGTTGATCAGCGTGCCGTGTCCCTCGCGCTTGAAATAGGGCAGCACCGCGTGGGCGCCGTACAGGTAGGCGATCAGGTTGGTCCGCAGTACCCGCTCGTGCGCGTGTACCGGCGTCTGTTCGAGCAGGCCGACCGCGCCGACGCCCGCGTTGTTGACCCAGACGTCGATGCGGCCGTCGCCGGTGTCGGCCGCGAGCCGGGCCAGCGCCGCGACGGCTTCCGCGTCGCCGACGTCGGTCGGCACCATCAACGTATCGGCGCCGTGCGACGCGCAGACATGGGCGACTTCGCGCAGCGCCGCTTCCCCGCGCGCCGCGAGCACCAGGCGCACGCCGGTGCGGGCGAAGGCTTCGGCGGTGGCCCGTCCGATGCCGCTGGACGCGCCGGTGATGACGATGGTGACGGGACGGGACGGGCGCATGGTCACTCCTTCGCGGATCGGCAATCGTGCGCGGTGACGATGCAAACGCCATGCCACGGACCCATCGGCACGCCACCGTGCCGGTCCTGCCGTGTAGGTACCCTACGCCGGCCCCATCTCCAGGCTGGCGAACAGATCGGCCAGCGTCGGCACCGAGCGCGCCGGCCAGATCGCCGACAGGTCGAAGGTCGGCAGCGCGTCGCCGTCGCGGACCTCGCAAAAGCGCACGCCGCGGAAGTTCAGCGACCGGATCCAGCTCGGCAACAGGGCCACGCCGCAGCCACCGGCGACGCAAGCGAGCACGGTCAGCGTCCGGTTGGCCTCCTGCGCGACGTGGGCCTCGTGGCCGGCCTTGCGCATCGCATCGAGGATGCCGGCATGGAAGGCCGGCAGTTGCGCCTGCGGATACAGCACCAGGCCGGCCTCGGCGATCTGCGCCAGCGAGACCTTGCCATCCGGTCCGGGCTCGAGTTCGTCGGGAATCGCGGCAACGAGGCGATCGCGCAGCAGCGGACGCTCGCGCATGCGTCCGCCCACCGCCACCGGCGTATGCATCAGGCCAAGGTCGATGGCGCCGGTGCGCAGCGCCTCGGCCTGCTCGGCATTGCTCATCTCGCGCAGGATCACCCGCACGCCCGGGGCGCGCCGGCGCAATTCGCGCAGCGCGCGCGGCAGCGTATCGAACAAGGCAGAGGACACCAGGCCGATGGTCAGTTGCCCGGCGCTGCCGCGGCCGATCTCCTGCGCGCGCCGGGCCGCCGCGTCGATGCGATCGACGCTGGTGCGCACATCGTCGAGGATCGCCAGCGCCGCCGCGGTCGGCTGCGCGCCGCGGCGCGAGCGCTCGAACAGCCGGACGCCGAGGTCTTTCTCCATGCGGGCCAGCGCGGTGCTCAGCGCCGGCTGCGCAATGCCCAGCCAGTCGGCGGCGCGGCTGACGCTGCCATGGTCGACCACGGCCAGGAAGTAGCGCAGGTGGCGGGTTTCCATATTGAAACGATATGAATAAAAACATTCTTGATAATAGAAAACTATACCAGCGCTTCCTAGAATCCCTCCCAGCTTGCGTTCCAATCCATTTACCCGTTTGCCGTCCGGAGTCGTGCCTTGTTGCATTCCTTGTCATCCGCGCCGCCAGCGTCGCCAGCGCCGCCAGCGTCCGTGACCGCGGCCGTCGATTCGCACGCCCATGTGTTCGAGCACGGCCTGGCACTGGCGGCGGTCCGGCGCTACCGGCCGGACCACGACGCGCTGCTGGGCGACTACCTGGCGCTGCTCGACGCGCATGGGCTGAGCCGCGGCGTGCTGGTCCAGCCGAGCTTTCTCGGTACCGACAACCGTTACCTGCTGGCGGCGCTGCGCGCCCGGCCGGCGAGGCTGCGCGGCGTCGCGGTGGTGGACCCGGCGATCGACGATGCCGAACTCGCGACGATGGCGGCCGCCGGCGTGGTCGGCATCCGGCTGAACCTGATCGGCCTGCCGGCGCCCGATCTCGGCTCGGCGCCGTGGCGCGGCTTGCTCGAGCGCATCAATGCTCGCGGCTGGCACGTCGAGGTGCATCTGCCCGCGGCGCGGCTGCGGGAAGTCATGCCGTCGCTGCTGGCGGCCGGCTGCCGCATCGTCGTCGATCATTTCGGCCGGCCGGATCCGGCGCTGGGCGTGGCCGATCCCGGTTTCGAGCAGTTGCTGCGCCACGCCGACAGCGGCCGGGTCTGGGTCAAGCTGTCCGGCGCCTATCGCAACTGGCCCGATGCGCAGTGCGCGCAGGCTGGGCGGCTAGCGGCGCAGCGGCTGCTGGAGGCCTTCACCGCCGGCCGCCTGCTGTGGGGCAGCGACTGGCCCCATACCCAACATCGTCACGTGGCCTACGGTGCGACCCGGCAATGGCTCGATGACTGGATCGACGATGCCGCGCAGCGCCGGCAATTGCTCGGCGATACCGCGCTGACCTTATTCCAATTCCAACTCAAGGAGACTTCGCATGATGCTGCCTGACCTGTTCCACAAGCTGTCGCGCCGTGCCGGCGCCTGTCTGCTGGTCGCCTCCGCGGTGCTGCTGGCTGGTGTGGCCACGCCCGCGGCCGGGGCCTATCCGGAGCGGCCGGTGACGCTGGTCGTTACCTATCCGCCGGGCGGCACTGTCGACGTGGTCGCGCGCCTGCTGGCGCCGAAGCTGTCGAGCCTGTTGGGCCAGCCGGTGGTGATCGACAACCGCGGCGGCGCGGGCGGCATGATCGGCGGCGCCTATGTGGCACGTGCCAAGCCGGATGGCTACACGCTGATGCTTGACGCATCGAATCACGCGCAGAACCCCGCGCTGCACAGCCGCATGCAGTTCGACACGCTGAAGGACTTCGCGCCGGTGTCGCTGCTGCTGCGCGTGCCCAATGCGCTGGTGGTCACGCCCTCGTATCCGGTCAAGACGGTGGCCGACCTGATCAAGCTGGGTCGGGCCGATGCCGGCAAGCCGGTCTACTTCGCTTCGGCCGGCAATGGCTCGGCGCAGCATCTGGCCGGCGAGCTGTTCAATCTGATGGCGAACACGCGGCTCGAGCATGTTGCCTACAAGGGCGGCGGTCCCGCGATGGTCGACGTGATGGCGGGCCAGGTGCCGGTGATGTTCGCCAGCATGGGTTCGGCCTGGCAGCACATCAAGAACGGCAAGCTGCGCGCGGTCGCCGTCGGCGGCGCCAAGCGATCGAAGGCCGCGCCCGACCTGCCGACCATCGCGGAGGCGGGCGTGCCCGGCTACGAGAGCTATGAGTGGAACGCGGTGTTTGCGCCGGCCGGCACGCCGCCGGCGATCGTCGACCAGGTCTCGCGCGCGCTGGCGCAGGTGCTGAAGGACCCGGTCGTGGCCGAACAGCTGGCCGGTTTCGGCGCGGAGACCGTCGGCTCGACGCCGGCCGAACTCGATGCCTTCCGTCGCGCCGAAATCGCGAAGTGGAAGAAGGTCGCGGCGCAGGCGAAATTGAGCCTCGATTGAAGTCCGTGCGCTTGCTCCGGCGGCCCTGGCGGCATGCGTATCCGCATGCGCCGGCAGCGAGACGCGGCCGGTGACGGTATCGCCGCAGATCAAAAATCCGCGGGAAAAAACCGCTCACCCTCTGCGCACGACAGTCGCAGAATAGACCGCCATGCAGGCGGGCCCCACGCAGACCTTTGACGAAGGTTGCGGCACGGATCCGACGACGGTCCGCCGGCATGTCGTTCGATACCGGGGAGACTGTCATGCGCACAACCTGTTGTCAGCAAGCGGGGGTGCGTCCCCCGCGTCCATCGCCCACGCGGCGCGGCAAACCACTGGTCAGGCATTGCATCGGACTGGCCGCACTGAGCGCCCTCGGCGCACAGGCGCAGGCGCAGACGCCGATCGGCCCGGGCCTGATTACCAATTCCGTGATTCTCGACGCGCAGGACGCGCTCGTGGCCAGCGATACCACGATCGACGTGCCTGCCACGCCCGGCGCAGGCTGGGCGCTGGTCGCCAGAAACGGCAGCCGCGTGGTGTTCGATACCTCGCAAGGCCCCATTCGGTTATTGACGCGCACGGCCGGGGGGCAGGCCCTGCGCGTCGAGCAGAACGCCGTCGTCGAGACGGCGCCGGGCGCTGGATCGTCGGGCGGCCTGTCGATCGGCACCAGCGCGAACGGCGAATTCGGCGTCGGCGTGTTTTCCGGAGGCAGTGTCGCCTTGACCGGTGCGACGATCGCGACCGCCGGCGGCACCAGTGGCGACCTGCGCGCGCACGGGATATTGGTCCAGGGCGCAGGCAGTACCGCCGCGCTGACCGACGGGGCCATTACGACGACCGGGGGCGGGAGCGGGGCGATGGCGATCGGCGGCGGCACGCTGACGCTGACGCGCGTGCCCATCACGGTGCGCGAGGCCGCAGCCGCTGGCCGGTATGGACTCAACGCGCAGACCGGCGCCGCGATCACGATGAACGGCGGATCCATCGCCACCGAAGGGCCCACCGGTACTGCGGTGCGCGCATCGGGGATGGGCGGGCCCGGCGCGCGCCTCGCGATCTCGGACGCGACGGTGACGACCGCCGGCAGCAACGCGCACGGCGCCTTCGCCACCAACGATGCCGGTATCGACGCCGCGCGGATGGCGGTCGATATCCGCGGCGACAGTGCCGCGGCCTGGTTCGCCGCCCACACCGGCCGCCTTGCCGCGACGGACAGCACCGTGACCACCGCCGGCATCGACGGATACGGCGCCTATGCACGCGCGGGCGGCAGCATCTCGCTGTTGCGTGGCGCGGTGACGACCGGCGGCGAGCGCGCCGTTGGCCTGTTCGTCGGCGATGCCGGCACCACGCTGAACGCCACCGAAATTGCCGTCTCGACCGCCGGTGCCGACGCGCCGGGTGCCGCCGTGTTTGGCGCAGGTACGTTGACGATGGCGCGGGGCAGCGTGCGCACCACCGGCACTGGCAGTCATGGCCTGAGCGCGATCGGCGAAGGCTCGTCGGCCGCGCTCGACGGCCCCGCGATCACCACGCAGGGCAGCGGCGCCCATGCGTTCGCGGTGTACCAGGGCGCAGCCGTCACCGCGACGGGGATCGCGGCAGAGGCCAGCGGCGCCGATGCGTCGGCCCTGTTCCTCACGGGTCTGTCGGGGACTCACTCGCGCGCGGACTTCGTCGGCGGCAGTCGGCTGACCAGTGCCTCCGGTCCTGCCATCGCCGTGGCGGGCGGCACCGCGACGGTCGGCCTGGCCGATGCCACTGTCACCGGCGGCACGCTATGGCTGCGGGTCGGTCCGAACGACGCCTTCACCACGGCGGCGCGCCGCACCATGCAGCCCCCGGGCGAGCAGGGTTCGAACGAGGCGTCGTCGAACCCCGTGACGACCGAGCGCGATCCTGCGATGGCGACCGGCACCGCGATCGTCACCACGGGCCCCGAGCCTGGTTTCGGCACGATCGTCGCGGACAACAGCCGGATCACCGGCGCGGCATTGACAGAGCCGGGCAGCGTGTCGGATGTGACCCTGAGACGGGCAACGCATTGGGACATGACCGGCAATTCCAATCTGACCCGGCTGACCGTCGATGCGAGTCAGGTGGTATTTGCGCCGCCGGTGGCAGGCGCCTTCAAGACGCTGACCGTACAGCAATACACCGGGGTCGGCGGGCTGATCGCGCTGAACACGCGGCTCGATGGCGACGGTTCGCCGTCGGACAAGCTGGTGGTGCAGGGCAGTGCGGGCGGGCAGTCGCGGCTGCGCATCATCAACGCCGGCGGCGCGGGCGCGCTGACGACCGCGAACGGTATCCAGGTGGTCGAGGCGACCAGCGGCGCCACCACCACGACCGACGCTTTCGCACTCAACGGCCGCGTCGTGGCCGGCGCCTACGAATACCGGCTGTTTCGCGGCAGCGTCGATCCTTCGTCGCCGCAGTCGTGGTATCTGCGTTCGGAGCGGCAACCGACGCCGCCCGGACCGCAGCCGCCGCAGCCGCTGTTCCGGCCCGAAGCGGCGGCGTACCTCGCCAATCGGCGCGTCGCCGGCGAGATGTTCGTGCACAGCCTGCACGACCGGCTGGGCGAGCCGCAATTCGTCGAATCGCAGGGCTTTGCTGCGGCCAGCCAGCAGCCGCGCTCGGGATGGCTGCGCATGGTCGGCAAGTGGGAGGGCAGCCATAGCCGCGACGGCAACTTCAAGGTCGATACCGATACCTTTCTGCTGCAGGGCGGCGCCGAGCTGGCGAAGTGGCCGCTGTTCGGCACCGCCGACCGCGTCCATCTCGGCGTGATGGGCAGCTATCTGGCGGCCAGCACCGATGCCGAGGCGATCGACAATCCGGCGCGCGCGCGCGGCAAGGTCGACGGCTTCAGCGCCGGCGTCTATGGCACCTGGTACCAGAACGACGACAACAAGCTCGGGGCCTATGTCGATACCTGGTTCCAGTACGGCTGGTTCGACCAGCGTGTCGAGGGGGCAGGGCTGCCGTCGGTCAAGTACGACGCGCATGGACTTGCGGTGTCGGGCGAGGTCGGCTATGCAATCCCGCTGCGCGGCGACTGGGTGGTCGAGCCGCAGGCGCAGCTGATCTATGTCGACTATCGGCAAGACGACATCGCCGAGGCCAACGGCACACGGATCGCCGGCGGCGATTCGGACGGCCCGATCACCCGCCTCGGCGTGCGCCTGCATCGCACCTTCGTCCAGGGCGACACGCGCCGGATCCAGCCCTATCTGACGCTGAACTGGTGGCACGCCGACACCGATCGCCGCATGACCTTCGACCGGGTCACCGTCGGCGATCTCTATCCCGAGAACCGCTACGAGGCCAAGCTCGGCGTCAATGCGCAACTCGACAAGCGCTGGACCGGCTGGGCCAACCTGGCGGGCACGTGGGGCGAGCAGAGCTACCACCAGTACGTGGTGCGGGTGGGGGTGAAATACACGTGGTGAGGCGGCGCGGGCCGGGGCGGGCAGCGCCGGGTCTTGTACCGTTCGGCCCTCTCCCCATCCCTCTCCCGCAAGCGGGAGAGGGAGCCGCGATGTCGGCCGCGCTGCTATATTTGCGGCCGTTTTGCCGTTTTGCCGAATCGCTGAATCGCTGAACCCCGATGTCCGAACCATGCCTGAGCTGTGGCGCCTGCTGCGCACATTTCCGTGTGTCGTTCTACTGGGCCGAAACCGACGCCCACCCCACCGGTACCGTTCCCCATGCCTTGACGGTGCCCATCACCCCTCATCTAGTGGCCATGCGCGGCACCGATACCCGCCGCCCACGCTGCGTCGCCCTCGCCGGCGAAATCGGCAGCGCCGTGTCCTGCACGATCTACCCGCAACGCTCTTCTCCATGCCGAGAGTTCAGCGCAGGGACCGACGCATGCAATCGGGCACGGGAGAAGCGCGGGCTGGCGCCGCTTGCGACGGGATAGGTGGTGGATGTGGGGTGGGGCAATTCATCTATCCGGCTTATATAAAAATTTGTATAATCGCTCTACGTAGCGAAGTTTGCCGACGCGGTGCACGTGCTTCACTGTTTTCAGAAGAAGACAGAGAAGACGAGCAAGCCGGACCTGGACCTCGCCATCAGGCGTTATCGCGAACTGCTCAAGGAGCAAGGGCAATGAGCAAGAACCAGTATGCAAGCGTTTGGGACGCCATCGAAAACACGCCGGCCGAAGCGGAGAACATGAAGCTGCGCTCCGAGCTGATGATTGCGCTGAAGAACTACATCACCCGCAGCGAAATGAGCCAAGCCGAGGCGGCCCGGATTTTCGGCGTTACCCAGCCGCGCATTTCGGACCTGATGCGCGGCAAGATCAATTTGTTCGGTCTCGATGCCCTGGTGAATATGGCAGCCGCGGCCGGTATGCACGTGGAGATGCGCGTAGTCGAAAGTGCATGACGCAACGCCAAGGAGCAAGCCCACGATGCGGGACCTGGATTTGACCAGCCTGCGCCTGTTTGTCGCGGTCTGCGAGACGCGCAATATGGCGCGGGCCGGGGAGCAGCAGCATATCGTTGCGTCGGCGATCAGCAAGCGGCTGGCGCAGCTCGAGGATACGGTCGGCGCGCAGTTGCTCGAGCGCCGTCGGCGGGGCGTGATTCCGACTCCCGCCGGCGAGATCCTGCTCGAGCATGCGCGGGCGATGCTGGCCGCGGCCGATCGGGTCGCGCGGGACATGGCGGACTATGGCTCCGGCATCAAGGGGCAGGTCAGGCTGCTGGCCACCGTGTCCTCGATGGCGGAGTCGCTGCCCGACGATATCGCGGGCTTCCTGCAGCAGCCCGAGCATCGCGATATCCGCGTCTCGGTCGAGGAGGGAGTGAGCCGCGAGGTCGTGCGTGCCGTGCGGGAAGGCTCCGCGCCGCTCGGCATCTGCTGGGATGCCGCCGATCTCGAAGGGCTCGCCACGCGCCCCTATCGCGCCGACCATCTGGCCGCGGTGGTGCCAGCCTCGCACCCGCTGGCCGAGGCAAACGCATGCGCGTTCGCCGATACGCTGGACTTCGACCATATCGGCCTGCCCGCGCAGACCGCGGTGCACACCATGCTGGCGCGCCACGCGGCCATCGTCGGCCGGCCGGTGACCTATCGCGCGGTGGTGTCGACCTTCGACGCCTCCCTGCGCTGCGTGCGCGCCGGGCTGGGCCTGGCGATCATGCCGCGCGAGGTGGTGGAACCGGTCGCCGCGAGTCTGGACGTGCGCGTGGTGCCGCTGACCGATGGCTGGGCGCATCGGCGCTTTGCCATCTGCTTCCGTGACGAGCAGAGCCTGTCGCCGGCCGCGCGCATGCTGGTGGCGCACCTCGAGCGGATGGCCGCGGTGGACGGGCAAGGCGCGCCGCAAGGCTGATCCGTCCCCGGAACGGTCCAGCCACCAGCCGCAACGACGCTCCGCAGCAAGGACCGGCAGCAACGATCCGCATAAACCCGGCTTCCACTGACGCGTACGATGGCTTAAGCAATGGCAGATGGCGCCGAAGCGGTCGCTTGGCCGACACTACGGCGAGTTCGAGCCCTGGGTACGCAGGGCATTACATTCGGAGACATCGCCATGGCTGTTCGTATTGCGTCCGCCCATTCCCTTCGACCGTTCGCTTCGCTGCGCTGCCTGACCGTCGCGGCGCTCGGCCTGCTCGCCGCCGCAGGCGTGCAGGCGGCCGATCCCTTCCCGCACAAGCCCATCGCGCTGGTGGTGCCGTTCTCCGCCGGCGGTCCCACCGACGTGGTCGCGCGCAGCCTAGGGCAGGCCATGTCCAAGCACCTGGGCCAAAGCGTGGTGGTCGAGAACCGCACCGGCGCGGGCGGCACCATCGCGCCGGCCTATGTGGCCCGCGCCGAGCCCGACGGCTATACGCTGCTGATCCACCACAACGGCATGGCGACCGCGCCGGCGCTGTACCGCAAACTGTCGTACGACCCGCTGAAGGACTTCGAGTACATCGGCCAGGTCGCCGACGTGCCGATGACGCTGCTGGGCAAGAAGGACCTGCCGCCCAACAACACCGCCGAACTGGTCCGCTACGTGCAGCAGAACGAGTCCAGGATCAATCTGGCCAACGCCGGCCTCGGCGCGGTTTCGCAACTGTGCGGGCTGCTGTTCGAGCAGGCCACCAACGTCAAGCTGAACGTGATTCCCTTCCAGGGCACGGCGCCGGCGATGACCGCGCTGCTGGGCGGTCAGGTCGATGTGCTGTGCGACCAGACCACCGCCACGCTGCCGCAGATCGCCGCCAACAAGGTCAAGCTGTACGGTGTCACCACGCCCCAGCGGATCCGTGCGTTGCCCAATGCGCCGACCTTGCAGGAAGGCGGGCTCAAGGGCTTCGAGATGAAGGTGTGGCACGGCGTGTACGCGCCCAAGGGCACGCCGGCGCCGGTGGTGGCGCGCTTGACCGCCGCGCTGCAGGCCGCGCTGAAGGACCCGGCGGTGGTCAAGCGTCTGGACGAGCTGGGCGCCGAGATCGTGCCGCCGGCCAAGCAGACGCCGGACGGGCTGAAGACCTGGCTCAAGGCCGAAAGCGACAAGTGGCAGCCGATGCTGCGCAAGGCCGGCGCGTTCGCAGACTGAGCCGACTGAGCCGACTGCGCCGACTGCGCCCACTGAGCGGCCAGCACCGCTCCATCCACGGGCAAAGGCGCCGCCGGCTCAGCGCCGCGGAACCTTGCCGGTCAGCGTCTCGCGGGCGGCCCCCAGCCGTTCGCCCATCGCCGCGCCCAGGGCCTGCAGCCCGCTCATCGGGCGCACCATCACCTCGAACTCCTCGATCCGGCCTTCCTCGTCGAAGCGCAGCATGTCGATGCCCTTGAGCGCCTTGCCGTCGACCTCGGCGCTGAATTCCAGCACGACGCTGCTGCCGTCGCTGCTGGCGAAGGTGCGGTGATAGCGGAAGTTCTGGAACACCGTGTTGACGGTCTTGAGCACCAGCTTGATCGCGTCGCGGCCCGGGTAGGGCGTATGCGCGACCGGCGAGCGGAACACGATCCGGTCCGACAGCAGCGGGTCCAGTTCCTCCATCGCATTGCGCTCCAGCAATTGATGCCAGGTCGCCAGCGTGCGGCGGGCAGCGTCGGACAAGGGCTGGTCGTCGATTTCCATCAGGCTCTCCTCTTCGGGTCATGGTTACCGGTCGGCGCGGTGGCGGGCCCGATCCGTATGCCGGCGTGTTCGCGCTATGCAACCAGTTGCAATGAGAATAGCAGTGCGCGTTACCGTGTGCAACCAGTTGCATATGAAGCTAAGCTTCCTTGCCACGCGCTGGCGAAACGCGACCGCCGTGGTCGTCCATGACGGGATTGCCGCTCATCGGGTGTCGGACTGCGGTGGATAGCAATGGGCGTCCCATGTGCGCTACAGTGCCGCCCAATGGCGCCGGCACCGGCACTGTCATCCCCGCGCCGTGCCGTCCGTCCGCCATGCAACCTTCAACACGCCCATGACTCCTCGCGCCGCGCCAGGCCGACAAGAAGCGCCATCGGAGGATGGCCGGCAACCGTTTGCGCTGTTTCGCGGCGACCGCGGCGCGGCCGCCCTGCAGGCGCTGCTCAACGCGCTGCCCCATCCCGTGCTGGTCAAGGACCGCGCGCATCGCTGGCTGTTGCTGAACGACCAGATGTGCGAGTTGATGGGTCACAGCCGCGACACCCTGATTGGCCGCACCGATCACGACTTTCTGCCCAGGGAACAGGCCGACGGCTATTGGGCGGTCGACGATCAGGTGTTCGATACCGGCGAGGAGCGCGAGGTCGAGGAAGTCCTGACCGCCGCCGACGGCAACACGCGCGTGCTGGCCACCCGCAAGCGCCGTGTCATGCTGACGGGGCCCGACGGGGCACCGCTGCCGGTGGTGATCGCCTCGATCATCGATATCACGGATATTCGCCGGGCCGAGAGCGCGCTGCGCGAGAGCGAAGAGCACTACCGCCATTCGGTCGAGCTCAATCCGCAGGTGCCTTGGACTGCCGATGCGCAAGGCCTGGTGTCCGAGGCCGGGCCCCGCTGGGAGGAACTGACCGGCAGATCGGTGGAGCAGGGCAAGGGCACCGGCTGGGCCGAGCAGGTCCACCCCGACGATCTGGACGACACGCTGCGGCGCTGGCAGACCAGCGTCGACAGCGGTGCGCCGTTCGACAAGACCTTCCGCCTGCGCATGCGCAATGGCGAATACCGCTGGTTCCGCTCGCGTGCGGCCCCGCGCCGGGACGGCGAGGGCCGCGTGGTGCGCTGGTACGGCACGCTGGAGGACATCGACGACCGCGTGCGGGTCGAGGCAGCGCTGCGCGAGAGCGAACGATTCAGCCGCAGCATCCTGGAAAACAGTCCCAACTGCATCCGCGTGCTCGATCTCGAAGGGCGCGTGCTGTACGCCAACGCGACCGCTTATCGCTTGCTCGAGATCGAGCCCGATGAAGCGGTGCTCGGCGAGCGCTGGATCGATCTGCTGCCGCAAGCTTGCCGCGCCGACGCCCGCGAGGCGATGGACGCCGCGCGGGCCGGCAGCATCGGCAGCTTCACGATCCGCCGCCACACCCGCAGCGGCGCCGTGCAGTGGCTCGATACCGTGACGGCGTCGATCCCAGGCGAGCAGGGCCGGCCGGCGCGCCTGCTGGCGATCTCGCTCGACGCCACCGAGGCGCGGCAGGCGCGCGAGGCGGCCGACCGCGCGCAGCGCGAGGCGCAGCAGCTGGCGCAGCGGCTGTCCGCGGTGCTCGAGAGCACCATGGACAGCGTGATCGTGATCGACCGCGACTGGCGCCTGACCTACTTCAACGGCAACGCCGCCCGCGCCTTGCAGGAGCGCACCCCGGCGATCGGCCGCAGCCTGTGGGACATGTTTCCGGAGGAGGCCGACGGCGTGTTCGCGCGGCACTACCGGCGCGCGCTGGACGAACAGGTGCCGGTGGCCTTCGAGGAATATTTGCCGCCGCTGGCGATCTGGCTCGAGGTGCACGCCTATCCGACGCCCGAGGGCCTGTCGATCTTCTTCCGCAACATCACCGAACGCCGCCGCGCCGAGCAGGAGCGCCTGGCCGCGCAACAGCGCCTGGCCTACCTGAGCCGGCACGACGCCCTGACCGGTACGCCGAACCGCGTCGCCTTGCGCGAGCATCTGGAGCTGCTGCTGCGCGAGCGCGGCCGCGCCGCCTTGCATTGCCTCGATCTGAGCGGCTTCAAGGGCGTCAACGATACCTTTGGCCATGCGGTCGGCGACGCCGTGCTGCGCCAGGTCGCCGACCGGCTGCGCAGTTGCCTGACCGAGGCCGATACCGTTGCGCGGCTGGGCAGCGACGAATTCGTCGTGGTGCAGATTCCCGTGACCGATGGCGAGCAGGCGGCGGCCCTGGCGCGTCGCATCCAGGGGTGTCTGTCCGAACCGTTCACCATCGACGGACATACCGTCACTATTGGCGCGAGCGTCGGCATTGCGCTCGCGCCGGAACACGGCGACCGGCCCGACGATCTGCTGCGTGCCGCCGATATCGCGCTCGACCATGCCAAGCGCGAGGGCGCCTCGAGCGTGCTCGCCTTCCACGCCGACATGGACGCGCAGCTGCGCGCCCGCGTGGCGATCAAGCGCGATCTGCACCAGGCGCTCGCCGACGGACAGTTGCTGCTGCACTATCAGCCGGTGTACGACCTGCGCTCGGGAGAGATCCGCTCCTTCGAGGCGCTGCTGCGCTGGCAGCATCCCGAGCGCGGCATGATCCCGCCGGCCGAGTTCGTGCCGATGGCGGAGGAAACCGGCCTGATCGTGCCGATCGGCGCATGGGTGTTGCGCGAGGCGAGCCGGCAGGCGGCGGCATGGCCCCAGGCGGTGTCGGTGGCCGTCAACCTGTCGCCGCTGCAGTTTCGTGATCCCGCGCTGGTCGAGACGGTGCGGGACGCGCTGCGCGAAGCCGGACTGTCGCCCGCGCGGCTGCAGCTGGAGATCACCGAGTCGGTGCTGCTGCAGGAGAGCCAGTCGAACCTGTCGACGCTGCAGGCGCTGCGCGATATCGGCGTGCGCATCGCGATGGACGACTTCGGCACCGGCTATTCGTCGCTGGGCTATCTGCGCAGTTTTGCCTTCGACAAGATCAAGCTCGATCGTTCCTTCGTCACCGATGTGCATGGCGGCCACGAGGGCCGCGCGATCCTGCATGCGGTGGCCAGCCTCGGCGCGGCATTCAAGCTCGTCACCACCGCCGAGGGCATCGAGACCGAGAGCCAGCTCGCCGCGGTGCGCGAGGAGGGCTATGACGAGGGGCAGGGCTACCTGTTCAGTCCGCCGGTGCCGGCGGCGCAGGCCCTTCGCCTGCTCGAGCGCGGCGCCAGCGAGCATATCGCCGGGCGACCGGCTTCGTCAGGTTGAGGGCTCACGCCAACGCATGCCGGCCCGCGGCGATCAGGATCGCATCGTCCTGCGGCGTATGCACGCGGCTGCAGAGCACGTCACGGTAATGGCGCTCCAGCGGGTTGTTGCGACGGAGTCCATGATTGCCGGCCAGTTGCAGCGCCAGCTCGACCGCGCGGATCGCATTGCCGGTCACGGTGAACTTCAACAGCCCGCTGTCGCCGAATGACGGAGGCTGGCCGGCATCGACGCGCCTGGTCGCGTCGTCGAGCAGCGCCCGATTCGCCTGCAGCAACGCGGCGATCTCCCCGGTGGTCTGCTGCACACGGGGCAGCGTAGCGAGCGGCGCGCCCAGGCTTGCCGGCGCACGGGTGCGGACGAACTCGCGAATCCAGTCGAAGCCGGCGCGCGCGACCGCATCGTAGAGGCTGCCGAGCAGCACCACCATCCATGCCTGCTGATCGGCGTTGGCGTCGGCATCGACCTGGCTGGCGCTCGCCGGCGCCCATTGTTCAGGCAGCCGGATGTCCACCGCGAATTCCGGTGGGATCCACACATCGTCCAGCACCGTCTCGTGGCTGCCCGAAGCGCGCAGCCCCAGGTGATTCCAGTTCTCGATCACGCGAATGCCGCGTACCGGATCGACCGGCCCCGGCACCAGGAACACGCCGACGCGCGGTTGCGGCTCGTCGGTGCGCGCCCAGACCGCCAGCCAGCGCAGGGCCGGGATGCCGGTGCAATAGAGCTTGCGCCCATGCAGGCGCCAGCCGTCCGCGGTGCGCGTCGCCACCGTGCCCGGCAGTCCGCCACGCGAAGGCGAACCCAGTTCGGGCTCGACGCGCAGGGCGTTGATCAGCGCGCCCTCGGACACGGCGCTGTCGAACACCTGTTGCGCGACCGCTGACGGCCAACGCTTGTCGTCGCGCGCGATGGCGCGGTGCTGCAGATAGGTCATCGTCAGCACCAGCGCCGTGGCGGCATCGCCGGCCGCCACGGCCGCGACGACGCGGCGTGCCTGCGCCAGGTTAGCGCCGCCACCGCCATGGGCTTGCGGCACGACCTGCGCGATCAGGCCATGGCGATGCAGCAGCGCGAAGTTGTCGTGCGCGAAGCTGCCATCGGCATCGTGCCGCGCGGCGGTCGATGCGAAGGCGGCACGCAAGGTGTCGAGCGTGTTGTCGAGCATGCGGTCGAGATGCAGCTCGCTGTTCGGCAGCCGGCGCAAGGTGGAAGAAGGCATGGCGGTGTTCCCTGTGCAAATTCGGATCGGCGCCTAGCGTAACGCCGCGATGCCGCTTCGATGAACGATGCAAATCGAATATGGAGTGTCGTTTTTATTCGTTCGGCCGCGCGCGGGTTTGCCTTACGGTTGTCGCCAGATTCCGCCGCCGTGGCTGCGGCGGGCGACACAGGAGAACCCATGAGCGTCGACATCATCGGCATGATCCAGAGCCAGAAGCAATCGGAGATCCATCCACCCAGCGGGCCCGTCGTCGATCGCGACTATGTGCGGGCCTTCGCGCAGGCGCACGAGCAGGCCGGCTTCGACCGCATCCTGGTGCCGCATCATTCCACCGGGCCGTCGGCCACGCTGACGATCTCGTATGCGGCCGCGGTGACCGAGCGGATCCACTTCATGCTGGCGCATCGGCCCGGCTTCACCTCGCCGACGCTGGCCGCACGGCAGATCGCGACGCTGGACCAGTTCAGCGGCGGCCGGCTCGGCGTGCATGTCATCTCGGGCGGCTCGGACGACGAGCAGAAGCGCGATGGCGACTATCTCGATCACGACGAGCGCTATGCACGCACCGACGAATATCTCGGCATCCTGCGCCGCATCTGGACCGAGCCCGCGCCCTTCGATCACGAAGGCCGCTACTACCGCTTCCAGCGAGGATTTTCCGAAGTGAAGCCGGCCCAGCAGCCGCACGTGCCGATCTACTTCGGCGGCGCCTCGGCACCAGCCATCGAGGTCGCCGGCAAGCACGCCGACGTCTATGCGCTGTGGGGCGAATCGCTGGACCAGGTCCGCGAGCTGACCACGCGCGTACGCGCCGAGGCCGCGCGTCACGACCGAGAGGTCCGCTTCTCGGTGTCGTTCCGTCCCGTATTGGCGGACACCGAGCAGAAGGCGTGGGAGCGAGCGGACCGCATTCTGGAACGCACCCGCGCGCTGCGCGTGCAGCAGGGCTACAGCCGCGGCGGGCCGCAGCAGAGCGAGGGCGCGCGCCGGCTGCTGGCCGCCGCGGAGCAGGGCGACCGCGTCGATTCCCGGCTGTGGACCGCGATCGCGCGCGAGACCGGCGGGCGGTCCAATTCGACCGGCCTGGTTGGCACGCCGGAACAGGTCGCGCACGCGCTGCTGGACTACTACGAACTGGGGGTCACCACCTTCCTGATCCGCGGCTTCGATCCGCTCGACGATGCGATCGACTACGGCCGCGAGCTGATTCCACGCCTGCGCGCGCTGGTGGCAGAACGGGATGCGCAGCGGCAGCGACAAGGACAACAACAACAGCCGGGGCAACTGCAAGCGGCATGAGCCTGGCCGCCGCGCCGGCGACACGCACTCGGACATATCGAGACGAAACCAACAACACATCGAACCACGGGAGCCGTATCACCATGAGCCAACTCGAACCCCCAGCCGCAACCACGCCGACCGTCCAGCGGCGGCGCGACGTGCTGCGCCTGGCCGGCGCCGCGGCCATCGCCGCTCCGGCGCTGATGCTCGGCCGACGCGCCTGGTCCGCGCCGCGCAAGCTGACCTTCGCCTGGAACCAGAACTCGTTCTGCCTGACGCCGATCGTGGTCGCGCAGGAGAAGGGCTTCTTCGAGAAGAACGGCCTGCAGGTCGATCTGATCAACTACAGCGGCTCGACCGACCAACTGCTCGAATCGATCGCCACCGGCAAGGCGGACGCCGCGGTCGGCATGATTCACCGCTGGCTCAAGCCGCTGGAGGCGGGCTTCGACGTCAAGATCATCGGCAGCTCGCACGGCGGCTGCGTGCGGCTGGTCGGCGCGAAGGCGGCCGGCGTCACCAACCTGCAGGCGCTGAAAGGCAAGACGGTCGGCGTCAGTGATCTGGCCGCGCCGGGCAAGCACTTCTTCACGATCCTGCTGGCCAAGAACGGCATCGATCCGGACAAGGACGTGACCTGGCGCCAATATCCGGCCGACCTGCTCGGCGTCGCGGTCGACAAGGGCGAGATCCAGGCGATCGCCGACGGCGATCCGAATCTCTATCTGCTGGAGAAGCGCACCAACGGCGCCTACGTCGAACTGGCGACCAACCTGACGGGCGAATACGCGCGCAAGGTCTGCTGCGTGGTTGGGGCGCGCGGCGAACTGGTCCGCAACGATCGGCCCACGGCGTCCGCGCTGGCGCGCGCGATCGTGCAGGCCACCGACTTCGTGCACGAGAACCCGAACGAGGCGGCCAAGGTGTTCGCCAAGTATTCGCCGAAGATCTCGCTGGACGATCTGCGCAAGCTCTACGCGACGCTGACCTATACCCATCATCCGACCGGCATCGACCTGCGCGACGAGATCGCCTTCTATGCCGAGGATTTCCGCAAGATCGGCGTGATCAAGAAGACCACCGATCCGCAACGCCTTGCGCAACACGTCTATGCCAATGTCCTAGGATAAATCATGAGTACGCATCAACCTGCGTTCGAGGCGGCGCGCGACGCCGGCCGGACGACGCGCCCGGTTGGGCGCGCTTCTGGCTCTGCTTCGGCGGTGGGCGCGGCCGCGCCGAAGCAATGGTGGGGAGGCTACGTGGCCGCGCTGGCCTGGGCCGCCTTCGGTCTGCTGACCTGGCGCTGGCCCAATCGCGTCGCCGGATTCAGCGACTGGGCCTATACCGCCGAGCTGGGCATCGCGGCACTGTTCGTGGCGGCTGTGCTTGCGTTGGCCGCCGCGGTCGGTGCGCGCTTATGGGCGCGGCACCGCGGCTGGGCGGCGTTGCGCGCTGCCGGGCCGTGGCTGGTCGCCGTGCCGCTGGTGCTGGCGGCCTGGGAGTATCTGACCGCCAAGACCGCGGCACTGCCGACGCCGTTCTTCGCACCGCCGCAGGCGCTGATCGAGGTCTATCTGGACGACTGGCGCCGGCTCGGCGACAGCGCGTTGAATACGCTGAAGCTGCTGGGCTTCGGCGTCGCCCACGGCGCGGTGGTCGGCTTCCTGATCGGCGTATCGATCGGCTGGTCGCGCCGGATCGGCTATTGGGTGCATCCGGTGCTGCGCGTGCTCGGTCCCTTGCCGTCGACCGCGCTGCTGCCGCTGACCTTCTACTTCTTTCCGTCGAGCTATTCGGCCGCGGTGTTCCTGATCGCGCTGGCCACGGCGTTTCCGGTGGCGGTGCTGACCTGGTCGGGCGTGGCGAGCGTCGACAAGCGCTACTACGATGTGGCGCGCACGATGGGCGCCTCAAGCTGGTTTCTGGTGCTGCGCGTGGCGATACCGGCGGCTTTGCCGCAGGTGTTCGTCGGCTTGTTCATGGGGTTGGGCGCGTCGTTCTCGGTGCTGGTCACCGCGGAGATGATGGGCGTCAAGTCCGGTCTCGGGTGGTATCTGACCTGGGCGCAGGGCTGGGCCTCGTACGTCAACATGTACGCGGCGCTGATCGTGATGGCGCTGCTGTTTTCCGGGGTCATCACGCTGCTGTTTGCGCTGCGCGACCGGGCACTGTCGTGGCAGAAGGGGACCGTCAAATGGTGAGCGCGGCGATTGCGGACAGGGTAGAGGCTACAGGGACGCCGGCATCGGGGGGCCGGCGCCATCACGAAAAGAACGACGGGACGGGCGGGGTCATCGAAGGGGAGGGCGCGGGGGCGCGCATCGAGGTGCGGCAGGTCAGCCATTGGTTCGGCGAAGGCGAGACGCGGCTGCAGGTGCTCGACCGCGTCGATCTGAACGTCGAGCCCGGGGAGTTCGTCGCGTTGCTGGGGCCGAGCGGCTGCGGCAAGTCGACCTTGCTGCGGCTGGTCGCGGGCCTTGACGCGCCGGTGGAAGGGCAGATCCTGCAGGACGGCGCGACAATCGCCGAGCCGGACCCGTCGCGCATCGTGGTGTTCCAGGACCCGACGCTGTTTCCATGGCGGCGCGTCTGGGACAACGTGGCGCTGGGCCTGCAGGCGCGCGGGCTGCTGGGCCGCGAGCACCATCGCGTCGACGCCGCGCTCGAACGGGTCGGCCTGAAGGACTTCGCGCGGGCCTTCCCGCATCAGCTGTCCGGCGGCATGGCGCAGCGCGTGGCGCTGGCACGCGCGCTGGTCAACGATCCGCGCCTGCTGGTCCTGGACGAGCCGCTTGGCAAGCTCGATTCGCTGACGCGGCTGGCGATGCAGAGCGAACTCGTCGCGCTGTGGCAGCGCGCCGGATTCTCGGCCCTGCTGGTCACGCACGATGTCGAGGAGGCGCTGTTTCTCGCGCAGCGCGTGATCGTGTTCAGCGATCGGCCGGCGCGCATCCGCGCCGAACTGAAGGTGGATCTGCCGTATCCGCGCCATCGCGGCGATCCACGGCTGACCGCGATGCGGCACGAGGCGCTGCGCCACCTGGGTCTGGACGCGAGCTGGTGATGGCCGAAGCGATGGGGCGAACGGATCGATGAACGGCGTGGTGTTGCCGGCCTGGCTCGATACGCTGTTGGCCATCGTCGAGCGGGCGCAGTCCGGATTGCTGCGGCTATGGCATGCGCTGGGCCTGACCGGCGACGCGCACGGACAGCCGGCCTGGCCCTGGAGCCATCGCATCGCCGGCGAAACCCTGCTGATCGATCTCGGCGTGGCAAGGCAGCTGGCATGGACGGCGATCGCCGTCGCGCTGGCGCTGGCGGCGATTCTGCTGGCGCTGCCATGGCGGCGCCGGCGCGCGGCGCTGCTGACGATCGCCGCCGCGAGCCTGCTGCTCGCTCCCTGGCCCGCGCCGGCGCTGCTGTTCGCGCCGGCCGCGCCGACCAGCTTTCATGCGGGTCCGACGGGGTTCTCGGTCGAAGCGATCGCCGTCGGCGCACGGATCTATGGCCAGCATTGCGCGGCCTGCCACGGCGACGACGGCCGCGGCGAAGGGCCGCTGGCGGCGACGCTGCCGCGCTGGCCGCCGACGCTGGTCGGTCCCTTGCTGGGGCGTCGGGCAGATGGCGAGTTGTTCTGGCATATCGCCGATGGCATGCGCGATGACGACGGCAGCCTTGTCATGCCGGCGTTTGCAGGGGTCTTGCGCGACGACGAGATCTGGGCGGTGCTCGACTACGCCAAGGCGCTCGCGGCGGGTGAGGGCGCCAAGTCGGCCGCCGGTTGGCCGATGGCCGTACCGGTTCCCGACATGACGATACGCTGCGGCACCGGCACGCCGCGCCGGCTGGCGCAGTGGCGTGACGGCCAGCGGCTGCGGCTGGTCGCCTTCGATGGATCACCTGACCGCATCCCGCTGGAGGATCCGCGTTTCCTGACCCTGCTGGTCACGACCGACGGCAAGCCACCCGAATCGGTGCCGCAGTTTCGCAGCGATTGCGCCGCGGTGTCCCCGCAAGCCTGGGATGCGGTCGCGCGGCTCGCCGGCGTTGCGCCCGAACGCCTTGCCGGCACCGAGCTGCTGGCCGATCGCGACGGCTGGCTGCGCGCGCGCGGTACGCGGCAGCGCAAGGGCTGGTCCGATGCCGATCTGCTGTGCGAGTCGGGGCAGGCAGGGAAGCCTCCTGCTGGCGACAAGCCGACGGCGGATGGGTTGACAGCGCTGCTGTTGCGGATGGATGCCGAGCCGGTGCGCTTCGTCAAGGGCGGCATCGTGCATTAGCGGCAGGGCCGGCACCGGCGCGCGGCTCCGTGCTTGATCGCTTCATCGCTTCATCATCGCCACCAGCGTATCGACGAAATCGAGCGCCAGCCGTGACAGCGGTTCGGTCTCGACGTGGAAGATCTGCGCCGATGCGGTGATGCGGGTCTTGACCGGCACCGCGACGATATCGGGCCAGTTCTGACCGAACACCGTCATCGCGTCGACCAGCGCCACGCCGGCGCCGGCCTGCGCCAGCGCACGGGCGACGTGGGCCTGTTCCACCTGCACGCTGAAGTCGGGCTGGTCCGCCTCGCCGCCGAACATCTCGCGGATCAGCAGGCCGAACGGCACATCGTCGCCGTAGCCGATCAGCGCCTCGCCCGCCAGGTCGGCCGGCCGCACCGCGCTGCGGCCGGCGAGCCGATGGCCTTCCGGCACCAGCGCGACGATCGGATTGCGCGCCAGCACGCGCGCCTCCAGATTCGGATGCGTCAGCGGCATGGTCGACACGCCCAGCTCGACCTGCCCCGACAGCAGCGCGCGCAGCATATTGGCCGGAATCTGCGTGCGCACCACGATACGGACTTCCGGATGCGCCAGACGGAAGCGGGCGATCGCGCGCGGCAGCACCGTCTGCCCCAGATTGGGGCTGCACGACACGCGCAGGCTGCCGGTGCGGTTCGCCGCCAGGTCCTCGGCGATCTCGTTGACGCGCTCGATGCCCTCGTAGACCGAGTTGACCTCGGCCAGCATGCGGCGCGCTTCTGGCGTCGGATACAGCCTGCCCTTGGTGCGGCGAAACAGCGCGAAGCCAAGGCGCTGCTCGGTATGCGACAGCAGGCGGCTGATGGCCGGCTGCGAGACGTACAGCAGCTTGGCGGCGGCGCTGATGGAGCCCGTCAGCATTACCGCGCGGAAGACTTCGATCTGGCGCAGATTGATTTTCATCACATAACACGATGTTAAGCGTCACCGATATATAAGCATATGACAGTCATGGCCGCGCTCCCTACACTGATTTTGGCGATTCCACGATTCGACGACATCAGGAGACGGTATGAGCGACATCCATCTGACCTACCTCAACGGCAAGGACATCGCGCAGCTGGCGATGACCGATGCGGAGATTCTTGCCGCGGTCGAGCAGGGGCTGGTGGCGCAGGGCAATGGGCAGACCGTGATCGAGCCGCGCATGCATCTGATGCCGGACCCCGCCTTCAACGGGCACTTCAACGTGCTGCGCGGCTATGTCGCGCCGCTCGGACTGGCGGGCGTCAAGATCGTCGGCGACTTCGTCGACAACTACAAGCAAGGGCTGCCGTCCGAAATGGCGTTGCTGAACCTGTTCGACCCGCGCACCGGCATGCCGGTCGCCGTGATCGACGCGACCTTCATCACCGACGCCCGCACCGGTGCGCTGACCGCGCTGGGGGCGCGTCATCTGGCGCGACGCAACAGCAAGGTGCTCGGCCATATCGGTGCACGCGGGACCTCGTACTGGAATATCCGGCTGCTCGACAGCCTGTTCGACTTCGACGAGATCCGCGTGCACTCCCGCCGCCCCGAAAGCCGCGAGGCATTCGCCGCGAAGCTCGAGCGCGACCTGGGCAAGCCGATCGTCGTGACCGAGGACTGGGAGTCGTGCGTGCGCGGCGCCGATATCGTCGTCGAAGCCTCGCGGCTCGAGCGGCCGACGCCGCTGCTGAAGACTGAATGGATTTCGCGCGGCGCCTTCGTCGTGCCCTACGGCACGATGAGCGCGGTCGAGCTGTCGCTGACCGACATCATGGACAAGCTGGTGGTCGACGACTGGAGCCAGTGCAAGGGCGGCATGTTCGGTTCGCTGCGCGCGCATGTCGAGGCCGGCAAGCTGTCGGAGCAGACGCTGTACGCGGAACTGGGCGAGATTGTCGCCGGCCGCAAGCCGGGGCGGCAGAGCGACGACGAGACCAATTTGTTCTGGCATCGCGGCCTGTCGCTCAGCGACATCGCGCTGGGCCACGCGATCATGCAAAAGGCGCAGCGCATGGGCGTCGGCCAAAGGCTGGTCTACGCATGATCGCCAATGCACGGATGTACTCGGTGTCGCCGCAGGCCAGCCAGGCCTGGCGGACGCTGCTGATGCGCGTGGCGCAGCGCGCCGGCGTGGCGCTGGACTATGTCGAGCACGATGCGCCGGCGCCGATCCGGGCACTGTGGGAGCGCGACGATTGCGCCTGCGTGCTGATGTGCGGCTATCCCTTTGCGACGGCGCCGGTGCGCTACCGGCTGCTGGCCGCGCCGGTGCCCGACTTGCCGCGCTACGGCGGATTGCCGCGCTATTTCAGCGAGTTCATCGTGCGCGCCGATGCGTCCTGCACCTCGCTGGCACAGACCTTCGGCACGCGCCTTGCGTGCATGCTGCCGGAATCGAATTCGGGCTACAACGCGCCGCGCCGCTATCTGATGGAGTTCGGGCTGGTCGACGGGGCGTTGTATCTGCCGACCGAAGACGCCACGCCGACACCGCAGGACGTCATCGACGCGGTGGTCGCGGGACGCGCGGAAGTCGGCGTGGTCGACAGTTATGTGCTGGACCTGCTGCGCCTGCATGCGCCGCAGCGGATCGCCGCCTTGCGTACGCTGGCGGTGACGCAGTCCTCGCCGATTCCGCCGCTGGTCGCCTCGCCCGGCATCGACGAAGACGTTGCGGCGAGGCTGCGCGAGGCGTTGCTCGACGCCCATCGCGATCCGGACTGCGCTGAAGCGCTCGCCTCGCTGCGCTTGTCGCGCTTTGCCGCGATGGAGCCTGGCGATTACCGGCGCCTGGTTCGGTGGGCACGCGAGGCCGACCGGGCCGGTGTGGCGCTGACCGCGGCGACCCCTGTTTTGCAGGGTGCTTCGCAGTCGTTGCTGCCGCCCGTGTCGCAAGCTTTGTCGCACCCTTTGTCGGACTCTTTGTCGGACCCATCCGGTCCATTGGCCTGATCCACTCGGGAGAATCACGATGATGCGTTTGCTTTCCACGATACTGGGCGCGCTGCTCGCGGCAAGCGTGCCGCTCGGCGCGTCGGCGCAGGGCGGAGGCGGGCAGGCATATCCCGCCAAGCCGGTCCGGCTGGTGGTCCCATTTGCGGCGGGTGGCCCGGCCGACGTGCTGGGCCGCGCGGTCGGCGATGGGCTGTCGAAGCGCTGGAGCCAGCCGGTCGTCGTCGAAAACAAGGCCGGCGCGGCGGGCACGATCGGCGTCGATCAGGTCGCCAAGGCGGCGCCCGATGGGTATGCGCTGGCCGTGGTGCCGGTCGGCAATATCGCCGTCAATCCTTCGCTGATGCCGAACCTGCCCTACAAGGCGGCCGACCTCGCGCCGGTCACGATGCTGGCGACGGCCGAGAACGTGCTGGTGGTCCATCCCGGCGTTCCGGCCAAGTCCCTCGGCGATCTGCTGAAGCTGGCCCGCCAGCAGCCCGGCAAGCTCACCTTCGCCTCGCCCGGGGCCGGCAGCCAGGCCCATCTGGCCGGCGAACTGCTGCAGCTCGACGCTAACGTCAAGCTGATCCACGTGCCCTACAAGGGCGTCAGCCCGGCGATGACGGACCTCGTCGGCGGCCAGGTCACGATGATGTTCGCGCAGATGTCGGCGGCGCTGCCGTATATCCAGGCGGGCCGGCTGCGCGCACTGGGCGTCGCCAGCGGCAAGCGCTCGGCCGTGCTGCCCGATGTGCCGACCATCGCCGAACAGGGCTTCCCGCAGTTCGAGGCGGTGTCCTGGTATGCGCTGATGGCCCCGGCCGGCACCCCGCGCGAGGTCGTCGAGCAACTGAGCCGCCAGACCGGCGAAGTGCTGGCCGATCCGGGCCTGAAGAGCAAGCTGGCGACCCTCGGCATGGACGTCGGCGGCGGCACGCCGCGGCAATTGGGCGAGACAATCCAGAAAGAGACGACGCGCTGGGCCGGGGTGATCCGGCAACGGGGGATTACAGTGGATTGAGGGAGGCGGGGGCGCGTGAGTTCAAACGCGGTCAAATGTCGCGGCTCCTGCGATCGTGAGGACTCCTGTCTTTGGTGGGCGCCCAACTGTGACCCTTGTTTTGATGCCAAAATTGATGCATATTGGCTTCAATATTGAAGCGGAGATCAGCCATGCGGACGACAGTGACGATCGATGATGCACTCTACGAAAAGGCACTGGAGATGGCCGACCCCGGCATGGACAAATCGGATCTGTTCCGAGAAGCGATCAAGACGTTTGTACGAGTCCAGGCGGCGAAGCGCCTTGCAGCCCTCGGCGGTGCGGCTCCCGATATGGAGGACATTCCACGCCGGCGCGAGGAGCCGCCGGCAAAATGAGTGTGCTGATCGATAGCTCGGTATGGGTCGATCACTTCAGGAACCGTAACGCGGCTCTGATCGACCTCATCGTGATGGACCAGGCCCTGACGCACCCCATGGTGGTTGCGGAACTGGCCTGCGGAACGCCGCCAGCACCGCGCCTTACCACGCTCAACGACATTGGTTTGTTGCAGCCATGCAATCAAGCGACCTTGCATGAGGTGATGCAGTTTATCGAGCGGGAAAGGCTGTATGGGCTCGGATGTGGCCTGGTCGACATGGCGCTGCTGGCATCCACCCTGATCACCCCAAGCGCAAAGCTATGGTCGCTCGATAAGCGGTTGGCCGACTTGGCCGGACGCTTCGGAGTGGCATACCAACCCAGATTGCACTAGCCGAATCAGCTCGCGCCACGGTCGGAGCGTTCCATCACGACTCCGCCTTCTCCGACAAATACTCCCGCCGCTCGATCCCATGCCGATGCAGCTTGTCGTAGAAGGTCTTGCGCGCGATCCCCAGCGATTCCAGCGTGGCGCGGACATTGCCGCCGTTCGCGGCGAGCGTGTCGCGGATCAGCTGGGCTTCGTAGCGGTCCATCCGTTCGGCCAGCGTGCCTTCGCTGCTTGTACCGCCTGACGTCACGCTCTGCGCAGCAGGAGGCGCCGGCAGCGTATGCACCCCCAGCACGAAGCGTTCGGCGAAATGCAGCAGCTCGCGTACGTTGCCCGGCCAGGCGTGCGTGTTCAGGTAGCGCCGTACGGCATCGGTGACCGGCGGCGCCTCGCGCTGGAAGCGGCGCGCGGCCTGGCCGGTGAAGACCTCGAACAGCAGCGGAATGTCTTCGCGCCGCTCGCGCAGCGGCGGCATATACAGCGTGACGACGTTGAGGCGGTAGTACAGATCCTCGCGGAAATCGCCGCGCTGTGCGGGGTCGCCCAGATCGACCTTGCTGGCCGCGATGACGCGCAGGTCCACCGGCCGCATTTCGTTGGTGCCCAGCGGCGCGACGCTGCGTGTCTCCAGCACGCGCAGCAGCTTCAGCTGCACCGACGCCGGCATGCCTTCGATCTCGTCGAGGAACAGCGTGCCGCCGTTGGCGTGTTCGATGCGGCCGATCCGCTTGCGTTGCGCGCCGGTGAAGGCGCCGGGCTCGTGGCCGAACAGCTCGCTCTCGATCACGCTTTCGGGCAGCGCCGCGCAATTGAGCGCGACCAGTTCGCCGGCGCTGCGCCGGCTCCAGCGATGCAGCGCGGTCGCGGCCATTTCCTTGCCGCTGCCGGTTTCGCCCACCACCAGCACATCGACGTCGGCGTCCGCGATATGGCGGATGGTCTGGCGCAGCCGCTCCATCGCCGGCGTGACGCCGATCAGCGGCCATGCGCTTTCGGCTTGCGCCGCGGCGTCCTGTAGCCGGCGGTTCTCCAGCACCAGCCGGCGCTGTTCCCACGCATGGCCGACAGCGGTCAGCAAGCGGTGGGTGGCGTAGGGCTTCTCCAGAAAATCGTAGGCGCCGCGGCGCATCGCCTCGACTGCCTGCGCGATATCGCCATGGCCGGTGATGAAGATCACCGGCAGGCTGGCGTCGCGCTCCAGCACGCGCTCGAACAGTTGCAGGCCGTCGAGCCCCGGCATCCGCATATCGGTGACCAGCACCTCGGGATAGCCGTCGCGCAGGCTGTCGAGAAAGGACTGCGCGCTGGCGTGCGCGTCGACCCGATAGCCGGCCAGCGTCAGGCTCTCGGCCGCGGCCGCGCGTACGTCGTGGTCGTCGTCGACCAGGGCGACCCGGCGTACCGGGCCCTGGCCGGCTTGGCGTTCAGTGGTTTGCATCATGGAGCTGAATTCAATGTGATGGTGAAGATCGCGCCGCCGCCGGCTGCGTCGCCGCGGGGGCGCGTATCCAGCGTGCCGCCGAAGTCGGCGACGATGTCGCGGCTGATCACCAGCCCGAGCCCCATGCCTTCCGGCTTCGAGGTGGAGAAGGGCGTGAACAGCCGCTCGACGATCTCGGGCGCAATGCCGGGGCCGTTGTCGGCGATCTCGATGCGCACGCGCGAACCGTCCGCATGCGTCGCGATGTCGATCCGCGCATCGTCGCGCCCGGCGACGGCATCCAGCGCGTTCTGCAACAGATTGACCAGCACCTGTTCGAGCCGCAGACGTTCGGCCTGCACGTGCAGGCCGTTGTCGCCGGAACGCACCAGGGCAACGGTTTGCGTTCGCAGGCGCGGACCAAGCAACAGCAAGGCGCCTTCGATCGCCTCGTCCACCGGCGTCGGCTCGCGCGCGCCCGAACCCTTGCGGGCAAAGGCGCGCAACTGGCTCGTGATGGCGCCGATGCGCTCGGTCAGGGCGCCAATGCGCACGAGGCTCGAGCGCGCGCCCTCGGCCTCGCCGCGTTCCAGATAGCTGCCGGCGTTATCGGCATAGCTGCGGATCGCCGCCACCGGCTGATTGATCTCATGCGCGACGCCGGCGGCGATCTGGCCGAGAAACGTCAGCTTGTTCGCCTGCACCAGTTCTTCCTGCGCGGCATGCAGCCGCAGTTCGGCCTGGCGGCGCTCCTCCATTTCCGCGCGCAGCTGATCGTTGGCTGCCTGCAGTTCCGCGGTGCGCGCCTGCACCCGCGCGGTCAGCTCGGCACGGATCGCGGCCTGCTGCGCGTTGTGCCGCCGCAGCCGGCGCCGTGCGTAAACCGCGGTGGCGATGGCGATATAGGCAAGCAGCAGCACCACCAGCGCCTGCGCCTGCATCCGCGCCGCGATGCCGGTGCGCTCGGCGCGGCTGGGCGCCAGCAGATGGAAGGTCCAATGCGTGGACGGCACGGGCAGCGCGACATGGAGATAGCTGTCGCCGGCCGGGTGTCCGGGCACGTCGGCACGGACTTCGTCGCCGCTGACCAGCGGCTTGGATGCCGGTGCGGCGGCAAACGGCCGGATCGGCAGCGGGGCGAAGGTCGCGTCGCCGAACTGCAGGCTGCGCCGCAACTGCTCGGCCGCCGCCTCGCCCAACGGCACCAGCGAGCGGAAGCGCCAGCCGGGCTCGCTGGTCAGCAGTACCACGCCATCGCTGTTGGTGACGAAGACAGGCTCTGCCAGATGCGCCCAGTCTTCCTCCAAGGCGGGGAATTCGACCTTGACGACCACCACGCCCACCGGCTGTCCGCCGGCATCGTCGAGCCGGTGCGACAGGTAAAGGCCGGGGCGGCGGCTGATCGTGCCAAGGGCGAAGTGCTCGGCGGCGCCGCCGGCCATCGCGCCCTGGTAGTAGGGGCGGAAGGCGTAGTTCTCGCCGACGAAGCTGTCAGGACCGCGCCAGTTGCTCGAGGCGACGGCCAGACCGCGGCGGTCCACGGCATAGATCACCGACGCCCCGGTGCCGGCCGCCAGAGTCTCGAGCTTGCGGTTCAGCGCGGCAAGGCGCTGCGGATCACCCGTTGCCAGCGCGGTCTTCAGGTCCGGGTCCTGCGCCAGCACGAACGGCAGCGCACGGTGTTTTTCGAGATCGCGCCGCAACGTGGCGACGTTGAACTGCGCGGCCGTCAGCGCACGCTGGGTGACTGCCGCGGCGGCCTCGCGATGGGCCGTGCGCTCGACCAGCCGCAGTACCGCGACCGTCAGCGCCAGCATCAGCAGCACCGCCAGGGCGACGGCGGCAGCGGCGCGCGGCGAGAAGGACCGGCGCGCGGGCGTGTCGTCGGTCGGCAGGGTGGTGGCGGGCGGCTGAGCCATCGACAGCAGGGTAGTGGGGAGGCGTGGGAGGGGCGAACCTTGTGGTCCGGATTCGGAGTCGTGTGCGGCTCAAGTTGTGTGGATATCCACACAACCGGGCCGAATTCTATGTGGATTTCCACTCAAACGCCAGCGGGCCGCGCAGCGCTTCTGAATTTTTCCTTTAAAGATCAAAGAGTTGTGAAAGACATTCAGCTGGCACACGCATTGCGATAGCGGCTGGTCCGGAGCCGCATCCGCTCGGCCAGGATATTTCAAGAAACTCGCCGCCGCGTGCCCCCGCATGGCGCCCGGCAGCCCATTGGCAGGGGACACCCGCATGATCGACACCCACACCGCCGCGGCCACGGCCGCGCAGCCTCGTCCGTTCTATCGCCATCTGTACGTGCAGGTGCTGGTCGCCATCGTCGCCGGCATCGCGCTGGGCCACTACTGGCCCGATATCGGTTCGAGCATGAAGCCGCTCGGCGACGGCTTCATCAAGCTGGTCAAGATGATCATCGCGCCGGTGATCTTCCTGACCGTGGTCACCGGCATCGCCGGCATGTCGGACCTGAAGAAGGTCGGCCGCGTCGCCGGCAAGGCGATGATCTACTTCCTGACGTTCTCGACGCTGGCGCTGGCAGTCGGCATGATCGTCGGCAACGTGGTCCAGCCCGGCCACGGCCTGCACATCGACCCGGCCTCGCTGGATTCGAACGCAGTGTCCGGCTACGTCGCCAAGGCGCACGATTCGACCATCACCGGCTTCCTGATGAATATCATCCCGACCACGGTGCTCAGCCCCATGGTCAATGGCGACATCCTGCAGGTGCTGTTCGTCGCGGTGCTGTTCGGCATCTCACTGGCGTTGGTCGGCGAGCGCGGCAAGCCGGTGGTCGATTTCCTGCAGGCCGTCACGCTGCCGGTGTTCCGCCTGGTCTCGATCCTGATGAAGGTCGCCCCGATTGGCGCGTTCGGCGCGATGTCGTTCACCATCGGCAAGTACGGCATCCAGTCGGTGGCCAACCTGGCGATGCTGGTCGGCACCTTCTACCTGACTTCGTTGCTGTTCGTGCTGATCGTGCTGGGACTGGTGGCGCGCTATAACGGCTTCTCGATCGTCAAGCTGATCCGCTATATCCGCGAGGAACTGCTGCTGGTGCTGGGCACCAGCTCGTCCGAAGCGGCGCTGCCGACGCTGATGCAGAAGATGGAGCGGGCCGGCTGTGCCAAGTCGGTGGTCGGCCTGGTCGTGCCGACCGGTTATTCGTTCAACCTGGACGGTACCAATATCTATATGACGATGGCCGCGCTGTTCATCGCGCAGGCCTGTGACATCCACCTGTCGTTCGGCGACCAGATCCTGCTGCTGCTGGTGGCGATGCTCAGCTCGAAGGGCGCTGCCGGCGTGACCGGCGCGGGCTTCATCACGCTGGCGGCCACGCTGGCGGTGGTGCCCTCGGTGCCGGTGGCCGGCATGGCGCTGATCCTGGGCGTGGACCGCTTCATGTCGGAATGCCGCGCGCTGACCAATCTGGTCGGCAACGCGACCGCCGCGATCGTGGTCGCGCGCTGGGAGGGCGAGCTCGACAAGGAACAGTTGCGCAAGGCGATGGCGGGCGAGACCGTCGCGCCCGTTGCGCCGGGCACGCCGGAGCTGACGCAGTCGGCGGCGTAGTTTTCCGCAGGTTCTTGACCGAATGCCGGACGCGGTGAATCGCGTCCGGCATTTTTTTTGCGCATTGCGGTTCGCATTTGTCGCGTCTATGCTGGCATAGATCCATACGCGTCACTTTTCCGCCGGTACCGGCGGGCAAGGATGGGAACTCGATGCAGATTCGCCTCGATCCGGTCACCTCGGTGCTGATCGCCGTGCTGGTCCTGCTGCTCGGTACGCTGATCAATCGCCGGGTCGCCTTTCTGTCGCGCTACAACATCCCCGATCCAATCACCGGCGGCATCCTGTTTGCCGCCGCCGCGGCGATCGCGGCCGCGCTGTTCGACTTCCGCGTCGTCATCGACGCCGGCATCAAGCCCGTGCTGCTGCTGATGTTCTTCGCCGGCGTCGGCATGGGCGCGGACCTGCGCGCGCTGAAACAAGGCGGCAAGGCGCTGATCATCTTCCTGATCGTGCTGTTCCCCTATATCGCGGTGCAAAACGCCGTTGGTGTCGGCATGGCCAGGGCGATGGACCTGCATCCGATCTTCGGGCTGGTCGGTGGTTCGATCACGCTGGTCGGCGGGCACGGCACCGGCGCGGCCTATGCCGAGCGCTTCGCCGAGATCAACAATCTGCAGTCGGTGATGGAACTGTCGATGACGGTGGCGACGATCGGCCTGATCGTGGGCGGCATCATCGCGGGGCCTGTCGCGCAGTATCTGATCTCGCGATATCGCCTGCGCTCGCAGGGCGAGGACGAAGCGAGCGTCGCCGCCGAAGCCCATGGCTTTCCGATTACGACCGTCGCCGCGGTGGGCGCGCTTGGCGGCATCCTGGTGGCGGTGGTGGTCGGGCGTTGGCTCGCCACGCTGTTCTCGGGCCAGGCCATCACCATCCCCGGCTTCCTGTGGTGCATGCTGACCGGCATTGCGATCCGGAACCTGCTTCCCCTTGCCGGCGTGCGCTTCGACGACCGGCCGGCGGAGCTGATTTCCAATGTGAGCCTGTCGCTGTTCCTGGTGATGACGATGATGGCGCTCGATCTGGTCGACGTGGCGCTGTCCGCGGGACCGTTCCTCGCGATCATCGCGATGCAGGTGGTCTTTATCGTGTTGTACGTGGTGCTGGTCTGCTTCCGCTTCATGGGGCGCGACTACGAAGCCGCGGTGCTGTCGGCCGCCTTCATCGGCTTCAATATGGGCTCGACCGCCACCGCGATGGCCAATATGCAGGCGATCACCGCCAAGCACGGGCCGGCACCGAAGAGCTTCGTGGTGGCGCCGCTGGCCGGCGCCTTCTTCGTCGACATCATGAATGCGTTCGTGCTGACGCTGATGCTGGCGATGCCGCTGATGGGAGGCTGATCGTGCGCCGCCTGTTCTCCGCGCTGTTTGCCCTGATCGTCGTGTCGCTGCTGGCGGGATGCCAACGCGGACCGGATGCCGACGCGCTGCGCAAGGATGTCGCCACGCGGCTGGCGCAAGCGCTGCCGCCCGGGACGGTGGAACTCGCGGAGCTGCGACGCCAGGGCTCGCAAACGGACCGCCGTGGTCCGCCCGGCGAACAACGGCGTGTCGTTTATTTCGACGCCGAGCTGAAGCTGACGCGCGACTTCGACTTCGGTGCATGGGATGCGCCCGGCGTCGCCGGCCTGATCTCGGCGCTGGGTGCGGCGCCCAAGGGCGTGCAGGGAATCGCCCTGGGCGGCAACAAGGCGGGCGACATCATTCGCGCGCACGGCGCCGCGGTGTACCGCGAAGAGAATGGCCGCTGGATCCCGGTGGTGTCGGGAGGCTATCGCGCGGTCGCCGCGCCGGCCTATGCGGCCAGCGCACCGCAAGGCGCGGCGGCGATGCTGGAGGCCATGCGCCGCATCGTCGAATCCGTGCCGGCTGAATCCTCGCCCGAACAGCACGCGATGATCACGCAGGAACTTGCCGCCGCGCATGCCAGCATCCGCGCGAGGCTGGCACGCGCCAAGCAGGGCTACCCGTTGGCAGCCGGCGCCGAGGGCGGGCAATACCTGCGCTTTGCCCAGGCCCTCGCCGCCAAGCCCGGAACCCGCGTAGTGCCGCTCGTCACGCGCGGCGGCGACGAGAACCTGCGCATGCTGCGCCAGGGCAAGGCCTCGCTCGCGCTGGCGCAGGCTGATGCGGCGCTCGACGCCTATCGGGGCGACGGCGACTTCGCCGCCGATGGACCGTTTACCTCGCTGCGCGCGATCGGCAGCCTGTATCCCGAAGCCGTTCATGTTCTCGTGCGCGCCGATGCGGCCGTCAAGACCGTGGCGGACCTGCGCGGCAAGCGCATCGCCATCGGCGAGAAGGGCGGCGCGTCGCAGCGGACGGCCTTGCGTGTCCTCGCCGCGCACGGCCTGAAGCCAGCGGATTTTGCCGGGCGCGAGCTGGGCATCAACGCCTCGCTGGTGGCGCTGCGGCAAGGCGAGGTCGATGCCGTGATCCAGATCATCGGCGTGCCGTCGGAAAGCATCCGCGACGCCCTGACCGCGATTCCGCTGCGCCTGCTGCCGCTGAGCGAAAAGGCCGCTTCCGCGCTCGCCGATTCCGGGCGCGGGTATCTGCGCTACACGGTGCCCGCCGGCACCTACGCGAACCAGGTTGGCAGCGTTCCAACCGTCGCCGTCGCCGCTCAATTGCTGGTGGCTGCCGACTTGTCCGACGCCGAGGTCGGCGCGATCGCACGCAACGTGTACGCGCCCGGCGCCGACTTCACGGCCCGCGGCAGCGCGCAAGGCGCGCAGATTGCGCCTGCCACGGCGACGCAGGGCCTGTCGGTGCCGCAGCATCTGGCGGCGGCTCGGGCGATCGAGGCGCTTACCAAGGGCAAATGAGTGTCGGGCTCGGCAGCCGAGGGCCAGCGTTTTCTGTCTCGTTTGGAGCGCGTTCCCGGCGCACGCCGTCTTCCGAACGTCTTGATGTCGACGCCAACTTCTACCCTATCGGTATCCATCGCCGCCTTTCGCAATTCGCTACTACGCTTCCCGCTGACCTGACTGTTTGCGGTGGCCCGCGATACACAGGAACCTTCACTGTCCGCAGACGTGCGGCCTGTCGGCCGAACGCCACCATTCGAAGGAAACCATGTCGCTACCACTGCAAAGCCGTTACCATATGTCGGCAGTTTTACCATTTTTGCCGACATCTGATAACAACATGGCACCTCGCCATCTGACCCATCGCGAACGGGCGCTGTGCGTTGCCCGAGATCGCGGCATCGCACGAGCTCGTGACTTCAAGGCTGCGGGCATCCCGCTGGTCTACCTGAAGCGCCTGACCGACGCTGGCGAGCTCGTCCGCCTGGGCCGCGGCCTTTACCAGGATGCGGGGCTTGTGGGCGAGAGTGCCGCTCACAATCTGGCTGAAGCCGCCCGTCTGGTGCCGAACGGGGTGATCAGTCTCGTCAGCGCTCTCCGGTATCACGGGCTGACTACCCAGCTGCCACACGCCGTTTGGATGACCATCCCTCACAAGGCCAGGGCGCCGAAGAGCGAAGGCATCAAACTCGAGATCGTTCGAGCGACCGGAGAGGTTCTAACCTCAGGGATCGAACATGTCCGAATAGAAGGCGTGGCCGTGCCGATGTATGGAGTCGCCAAGACGATTGCAGACTGCTTCAAGCATCGGCGCCATGTCGGTGAGGACGTTGCCATCGAAGCGCTACGCAATGCGTTGGAGCAACGGAAAACCACGGCAAGCGAGCTGATGAGACATGCGGCGCTGGATCGTGTAGCAAAGCGGATGGAGCCCTACATCAAGGCGATGCTATGAAGGAGGGCGCCACTCGAAGTTTCGCACGGTCCGTCAGGGCGAGACTGCTGAATTACGCCAGGGAACGCGGTGACGACTATCAGCGCGTCCTGACCCGCTTTGCGATCGAACGTCTTCTTTATCGCCTTGGCCAAACGAAAGCGGCGGAGCGCTACGTTCTCAAGGGTGCCATGTTGTTTCTGACTTGGCCGGAGCATGTATTCCGTCCGTCCGGGGATCTCGATCTGCTCGGCGTGGGCGACCCTGATCCAAGCGCCATCATTGATCTTTTCACGGACATTTGCGCGGTTGAAGCACCCGACGATGGCATCGTTTTCGATGCCGCCACACTGAAAGCCGAACCTGTGCGGGAAGCAAACAAGTACCGGGGCGTTCAATTGAGCTTGAAAGCAGAGTTGGCCAAGGCGGTCATCCACGTGCAGGTGGACATCGGATTCGGAGACTATGTCCACCCGTGCCCGAATCGCCGCACTTTTCCGGCCATGCTGCCCGATCTTCCAGCCCCCAGCATCCTGATGTATCCGCCCGAAACCGTGGTGGCAGAGAAATTCGAGGCGATGATTCGCTTCGGCGAGGCCAATGGAAGAATCAAGGACTTTCATGACATCTGGGTCATGATGCGCACGTTCCCGTTTGAGCTTTCCACGCTGATGGAGGCCATCCATGGAACATTGCGGCGCCGCGAAACCGCGATCCCTACCGAAATGCCGGTTGGCTTGACCGAAGTGTTCGCGAAGATCGCGGAGCAGCGGGGCTTGTGGACTGGATTTCTGCGCCGGAGTCCACCGACGCTACGCCCGCCGCCATTCGTTGAATTGCTGCAGGAACTGCGGCGCTTCTTCGGGCCGGTCATCGCCAGGCTCGCGCGGCCGGAGGAAGCGTCTGCGCGCTGGGATCCGAACAGCGCAGCGTGGCACTGAACCCACCGCTCAGGGCGATCGCGTGCCGGATCACCTTGTGGTTCGTATCCGTCGTGCCGGCTTC
Source organism: Cupriavidus sp. (assembly GCA_031181345.1). Lineage (GTDB taxonomy): Bacteria > Pseudomonadota > Gammaproteobacteria > Burkholderiales > Burkholderiaceae > Cupriavidus. The sequence goes on from JAPSLC010000010.1 coordinate 65,513, forward strand.
TCGCCGGTTTCCATCTCCGCCGCCGCCAACCGCAGGCAATCGATCAAATGCTCCGCACTCGCGCCCAGACCGGCCTCTCGCGATGCCCGCAGCGTAATGATCCCCACCGGCGGCAACTCGATCGGCACGGCGATATTCACGACCTCCAGCCTGCCTTCGCTGGCGAACTGCTTCGCCACCGAGCGCGCCAGGAAGCCGACGGCGTCGCGTTGGGTGACGAAGGTCGATACCGCGAGATAGGACGAGGTCTCGATCCGGTCCGATGGCGGCTCCAGGCCCTGCGCGAGAAACGCCTGTTCCAGCTTGACTCGCAGGGACGCCCACGGTGGCGGCATCACGCAGGGCAGCTTCGCCAGGTCCGCCCAGACCGCCTTGCGCTTGTCGGCGAGCGGATGGCCGGGGCGAACGACGGCGACCATCGGCTCGTTGTAGAGCGCCTCGGTGGCGAGGTCCGGCGCCGCATAGCCCGGTTCCAGCCGGCCCACGATCAGGTCCAGTTCGGACAGCCGCAGCTTGGGCAACAGATGCGTCAGATCGCCTTCCTCGATCAGCACGGTGGCCTGTGCCGAGCGCGCCTTCAGCCGCGCGGTGGCGCGCGCCAGCAGTACCGGCAGCGCGGCGCCCATCGCGCCGACGCGCACCCGCCCGGCGGCGCCGGTATCCACGGCGTCGATCTCCTCGCGCGTGCGGTCGTATTGCGCCAGCACGCGGCGGGAGAAGCGGATCAGCGCTTCGCCGGCCGCGGTCGGCTCGGTGCCGCGGGTCGAGCGGGAGAACAGCACCAGGCCCAGCATCTTCTCGACCTCGGTCAGCGTCTTGGACACAGCGGGCTGGCTGATTGACAGGAATTCGGCGGTCTTGCCGAGATGGCGGAACTCGTCGAGCGCCACCAGCAGCTGCAGATGGCGTAGCTTGATATTGGAACGCAGCGCGCGGTCGATATGGGGCATGCCGCGCAGTCTACCTCGAAGCCTTGTTAACCTGAAGGTTATGAAGCAATGACGATATTGGATTGGATCGTTATGTCATAGCCGGACACAATGCCGCCCATGGCGTTGCCTCGATGCGCGCCGGCCACCACCGCGGCCACCACCAATAACACAGTGCGAGGACGACAATGAACCAAGATTCCCCCACCAATCCCGCGCGCCGCCGCCTGATCCTGGGCGCCAGCGCCGGCGTTGCCACCGCCGCGGCGGCGGCTGCCACCGGTACCGCCGGCATGCTGCTGGCCAGCAGTGCCCGCGCTGCCGCCTATCCGGAACGCCCGATCACCTTCATCTGCCCATGGCCGGTCGGCGGCACCGCCGATCAATCGATGCGCGCGCTGTGCCAGGTCGCCTCGGGCATCCTGAAGCAGTCGATCGTCGTGGAGAACCGCGCCGGCGCCTCGGGCATGATCGGCACCCGCGCGCTGGCGCGCGCCAAGCCTGACGGCTACACCATCGGCCAGATCCCGATCTCGGTAACGCGCTTCTCGCAGCTCGGCATGCTGGAAATCGATCCCCGCACCGAGCTGACCTATCTGGCGCGCACCTCGGGCCAGACCTTCGGCATCGCGGTGCCGGCAAGCTCGCCCTACAAGACGCTGCAGGAAGTCGTTGCGGTGGCCAAGGCCAATCCCGGCAAGCTGACCTATGCCCACGCCGGCATCGGCGGCGCGACCCATGTCGGCATGGAGCAGTTCGCGCTGGCCGCCGGCGTGCGTTTCAACGCGATCGCTTACAAGGGCGGCTCGGCGGCGCTGCAGGACGTGCTGGGTGGGCAGGTCGACCTGCTGGCCGATTCCAGCTCGTGGGCGCCGCATGTCGAATCCGGCAAGCTGCGCCTGCTGGCGACCTGGGGCGAGCAGCGGACGCCGCGCTTCAAGGACACGCCGACGCTGCGCGAGCTCGGCTACGACGTCGTGGTCGAAGCGCCCAACGGCATCGGCGCGCCGAAGGGTCTGGACCCTGCCATCGAGAAGCAGCTGCGCGACGCCTTCCGCGCCGCCGTCGCCAGCAAGGAATTCAAGCAGGTGGCCGCGCGCATCGACGCGCCGGTGATGTACCTCGACGGGCCCGACTACAAGAAGTACGTGGCGACGGTCTACGAGCAGGAGACCCAGCTGATCCAGCGGCTCAAGCTGAAGGAAATGCTGCAGCAGAGCTGATCCTGCAAGCTGCCGATTGCCGATTGCCGATTGCCGATTGCCCCCGCAAACCACAGGAATTGCTCGACGTGAACGTCAATGCCGTCATCCGCCTGCACGCCAACGACAACGTGCTCATCGCGCGCCAGGACCTGGCGCTGGGACAGCCGCTGCCCGAGCTGGGCGTGCGCGCGCGGGCCCAGGTGCCGGCCGGCCACAAGATCGCGGCCTGCGCAATCGCGAAGGGCGAGCCGGTGCGCAAGTACGACACCGTGATCGGCGTGGCGGACCGCGATATCGCGGCAGGCGAGCACGTGCATTCGCACAATCTGAAGCTGGTCGACTTCTATCGGGATCCGGCCTTCTGCAGCGACGTGCGGCCGGTCGACTATGTGCCCGAGGCAGAGCGCGCGACCTTCCAGGGCTTTGTGCGCGCCGACGGCCGCGTCGGCACGCGCAATTTCATCGGCATCCTGTCGTCGGTCAATTGCTCGGCCACGGTGATCCGGCATATCGCCGACCATTTCACGCGGGAGCGGCTGGCGGCCTATCCGAATGTCGACGGCGTGGTGGCGTTCGCGCATGGGACGGGCTGCGGCATGTCTTCGCCCAGCGAGCATTTCGATCTGCTGCGTCGCACGCTGGCCGGTTATGCGCGCCATCCCAATCTGGCGGGCGTGCTGCTCGTGGGCCTTGGCTGCGAACGCAATCAAGTCGCCTCGCTGGTCGAGTCGCAACAGCTGGAACCCGGAAGTCATCTGCATACGATGGTGATGCAGGACAGCGGCGGCACGCGCGAGACCATCGCCGCCGGTATCCGCGCGATCGAATCGATGCTGCCGGCGGCGAACGCCGCTCAACGCCAGCCCGTGCCCGCCAGCCATCTGAAGATCGGCCTCGAATGCGGCGGCTCCGACGGGTTCTCGGGCATCACCGCCAATCCCGCGCTCGGGGCGGCGATGGACATCCTGGTGCGCCACGGCGGCACCGCGATCCTGTCCGAAACGCCAGAGATTCACGGCGTCGAATACATGCTGACGCGGCGCGCCGTGACGCCGGAGGTCGGGCAGAAGCTGCTCGACCGGCTGGCCTGGTGGGAGCGCTATACCGCAGGCCACAACGCGCAGTTCAACGGCGTGGTGGGCCACGGCAACCAGCAGGGCGGGCTCGCCAATATCTTCGAGAAGTCGCTGGGCTCGGCGATGAAGGGTGGCACCACGCCGCTGCAGGCGGTCTACGAATACGCCGAACCGATCGACAAGGCCGGCTTCGTCTTCATGGACTCGCCCGGCTATGACCCGGTCGCGGTCACCGGCCAGATTGCCAGCGGCGCCAATCTGATCTGCTTCACCACCGGTCGCGGCTCGATGTTCGGCTCGAAGCCCGCGCCGACGATCAAGCTCGCATCCAACACGCCGATGTATCGGCGCCTGGCCGACGACATGGACATCAACTGCGGCGTCATCGTCGATGGCGAACTGACCGTCGCCGAGATGGGGCAACGCATCTTCGAACACATCCTGCGTGTGGCCTCCGGCGAGAAGACCCGCAGCGAGCTGCTCGGCCTGGGCGACAACGAGTTCGTGCCCTGGCATATGGGCATCGTCAGCTGATCGGCCGCATCCTTTCCACGACCTCCATCGCATCATGTCCCTGCAGCTTTCCGACGCCGCGCTGCTGCGCGGCCAGAACCTGATCGGCCCGCACTGGCAGCCCGCCGCGAGTGGCCACCGCCTCGACGTCACCAATCCCGCCGACGGCGCGACGCTGACGCAGGTCGCGGACAGCGGCGCCGAGGATGCGCGCCGCGCCGCCGATGCCGCGCACGCCGCCTTCCCCGGCTGGAGCCGCCGCCCGGCGAAGGAACGCGCGCGGCTGCTGCAGCGCTGGCACGCGCTGATTCTCGAGCACCAGGAAGACCTGGCCCGCATCATCTCCGCCGAGCAGGGCAAGCCGATGCCCGAGAGCCGCGGCGAGGTGCAGTACGGCGCCTCGTACGTGGAATGGTTCGCCGCCGAGGCGGTCCGCATCTGCGGCGACATCGTGGCCGAGGCGGTGCCCGGCCGAAAGATGCTGGTGCTGAAGGAGCCGGTCGGCGTGGTGGCGGCGATCACGCCGTGGAACTTCCCGCTGGCGATGATCGCCCGCAAGATCGCGCCGGCACTGGCGGCCGGTTGCACCGTGGTCGCAAAGCCGGCCGAGGACACGCCGCTGACCGCGCTGGCGCTGGTCCATCTGGCCGAGCTTGCCGGCGTGCCGGCGGGCGTGCTGAACATTGTCACCGCCTCGCGCGAACGCACGCCCGAGGTGGTCGACGTCTGGCTCGCCGATAGCCGCGTGCGCAAGATCACCTTCACCGGCTCGACCCCGGTCGGCAAGCATCTGGCGCGCGAGTCCGCGGCGACGCTGAAGAAGCTGTCGCTCGAGCTCGGCGGCAACGCGCCCTTTATCGTGTTCGAGGACGCCGATCTCGACGCCGCGGTCGAAGGGCTGATGGCATCGAAGTACCGCAACGGCGGCCAGACCTGCGTCTGCCCGAATCGCATCTACGTGCAGCAGGCCGTTCACGACGATTTCGTCGAACGGCTCGCTCGCCGCGTCGGCGCGCTGCAGGTCGGTCCGGCCAGCGAGGAAGGCTCGCAGATCGGCCCGATGATCAACGCGCGCGCGGTCGACAAGATCGCGCGCCATGTCGAGGACGCTGTAGCAAAGGGCGCGCGCGTCGTCACCGGCGGCAAGCGCGTGCGTGCCGCGGACGGTCCGCACTACTACGCGCCGACCGTGCTGATCGGCGCCACGCCGCAGATGGCATTGTCCTGCGAGGAAACCTTCGGCCCCGTCGCGCCGATCTTCCGCTTCGCGAGCGAGGACGAGGTGATCGCGCACGCCAACGACACGCCCTTTGGTCTCGCCGCCTACTTCTATTCGAACGATGTGCGCCGCATCTGGCGCGTCGCACAGGCGCTGGAGACCGGCATCGTCGGCATCAACGAGGGCGCGATCGCGGCCGAGGCGGCGCCGTTCGGCGGCGTCAAGGAATCCGGCTATGGCCGTGAGGGTTCGCGTCATGGGCTGGACGATTATCTGCATTTGAAGTATTTGTGCCAGGGTCAGTTGGACTGAGGCCGAGCGAAGCCGTATAAAGCCCAGTCGCCATGTCCATCGAACCCGCATCGCTTTGACAGGACCCGTCATGCCCGCATCCAATCCCTTCAAGACCGCGCTGGCCGCCCGCCGGCCGCAAATCGGCCTGTGGCTGTCGATGGCCGAGCCGTATCTCGCCGAGGTCGCCGCCACGGCCGGCTTCGACTGGCTGCTGATCGACGGCGAACACGCCCCCAACGATGTGCGCAGCATCCTGGCCCAATTGCAGGCGGTCTCCGCGTATCCGAGCGCGCCCGTGGTGCGTGCGGTGGCTGGGGACGTGCCGCTGATCAAGCAGCTGCTCGATATTGGCGCGTCCACGCTGCTGGTGCCGATGGTCGATACCGCCGAGCAGGCGCGCATGCTGGTCAGCGCCACGCGTTATCCGCCGCAGGGCATCCGCGGCGTCGGCAGCGCGGTGGCGCGCGCCTCGCGCTGGAGCGGCCGTAGCGACTATCTCGATGTCGCCGACGACGAGGTCTGCCTGCTGGTGCAGGCCGAGACGGTGACCGCGCTGGCAAATCTGCAGGAGATCTGTGCGGTTGACGGCATCGACGGCGTCTTTATCGGGCCGGCCGATCTGGCCGCCTCGATGGGGCATCGCGGCAATCCCGGCCATCCCGAAGTGCAGGCCGCAATCGAGAACGCGATGCGTACCATCGTCGCCAGCGGCAAGGCAGCGGGCACGCTGACATCCGATGCCGCGCTGGCCCGGCGCTATCTGGAGCTGGGCTGCACCTTCGTCGCCACCGGCGTCGACGTGCTGCTGTTCGCCAAGGCCGCGCGCCAGCTGGCCGCCTCCTTCCGCGAACAAGGCGCCGTGCCCGCACAGCAGTCCTCCGCCGCCTACTGAACGCTTTCCCGATTTCTCCGCACCATGTCCCTGGATAGTTCCCCCCGCGACGCCACCCTGCGCGCGCTGCAAGCCATCGTCGGCGACAACGCCTGTCTCGTCGCCGAGGCCGATACCGAGTCCTATGTCACCGACTACCGGCGCATCAGCCGCGGCAAGGCCAGCGTGGTGGTGCTGCCGTCGACCACCGAGCAGGTCGCCGCGGTGATGGCGTGGTGCCATGCGCATGACGTGCCGGTGGTGCCGCAGGGCGGCAATACGTCGCTGATGGGCGGCGCGGTGCCGGACACGCGCGGCGATGCCGTGGTGCTGAACCTGCGTCGCATGAACCAGGTGCTGGCGATCGACACCGTCAACGACACGCTGACCGTGCAGGCCGGCGTGACGCTGGCCGCCGCACGCGCCGCGGCCGAGGAGGGCGGGCGCCTGTTTCCGCTGCGCATTGGCTCCGAGGGCTCGTGCCAGATCGGCGGCAATCTGTCGACCAATGCGGGCGGCACCGCGGTGCTGCGCTACGGCAATATGCGCGACCTGGTGCTGGGCATCGAGGCGGTGCTGCCCGACGGGCGCATCTACTCGTCGCTGCGCGGCCTGCGCAAGGACAATACCGGCTACGACCTGAAGCACCTGTTCATCGGCGCCGAAGGAACGCTCGGCATCATCACCGCGGCGGTGCTCAAGCTGATGCCGCAGCCGCGTGCGAGCGCGGTGGCCTTTGTCGCGGTGGCGTCGCCGGACGCGGCCGTGCGCCTGCTGGGCGAGGCCAAGCGGCTGTCGGGCGGCGCCGTCACGGCCTTCGAGCTGATCTCGGGCCCGGCGCTCGATCTGGTGCTCCACTATCTGGGCAATGTCGCCTCGCCGCTGGCGCAGCGGCACGACTGGATGGTGCTGATCGAGTTGAGTTCCGGTGCCGACGCCGCCGGCCTCGAAGCGACGCTGCTGCAAATCCTCGAGAGCGGCTACGAACAGCAACTGGTGCAGGACGCGGCGATCGCCGCCAGCGGTGCCGACGCGCAGACCTTCTGGCGCATCCGCGAGGAAATCTCGGACGCGCAGACGCGCACCGGCGGCAGCATCAAGTGCGATGTCTCGGTGCCGCTGTCGCGCATCGCGGACTTCGTCGGCGAGGCCTCGCGCCGTGTGCTGGCGCTGGTGCCCGATGCCCGCATGGTGATCTACGGCCATATGGGCGATGGCAACGTCCACTTCAATCCGCTGCGGCCGAAGGACGCCGATGCCAGGGCCTTCCTCGCGCAGTGGTACAAGCCGGTATCCGATCTGGTCGATGGCCTGGCCCACGGCGAAGGCGGCTCGATCTCGGCCGAGCACGGCATCGGCGCGGTCAAGCGCGACGACTTGCGCCGCTACAAGTCGCAGGTCGAGCTGGAGCTGATGTGGCAGGTCAAGCGGGCGCTGGACCCGAAGAACCTGATGAATCCGGGCCGGGTGTTGCCGGCGATGGACGAGGGCGGCGCGGCCTGAGCGTTCATTCTGCCGCCGCCCGTAGTCTGCTGGCCGGGCTCAAGCCGGCTGGGCGGCGGGCTCCGACAGCCGCAGCGTGCGCAGTACCGCCTTGGCCACGCCATACGCGCTGCCGGGGTTCTGTCCGGTGATCAGGCGTCCATCCTCGACCACATAGGGCGCGAACGGCAGCATTGCCTTGCTGTACTGCGCGCCGCGCTTGCCCAGTTCCTGCTCGAGCCCGAACGGGACCGCGAAGTCCCGCTTGGCCATGATCTCCTCGTTCCACGAGAAGCCGGTCACGCGCTTGCCCTGCACCAGCAGCTCGCCATTGCTCAGCCTGACGTCCAGCAGCCCGGCCGGACCGTGGCACACCGCCGCCACCACGCGACCCTGCTCGTACATCGCCGCGATCAGCCGCGCCAGCGACTCGCAGCCCGGGAAGTCGAACATGACGCCATGCCCGCCGGTCAGGTAGATCGCATCGAACTCGCCCGGCTCTATCGCTGCCACATTGACCGACTCGTTCAGCAGATCCATGAAGATCCGGTCTTCATAGCGTTTGAAAACACTGCTGCGCATGCCGGCACTTCGTGCAAGTTCCGACAGCATCAGGCTCTCCGGATCGATGGGGATCTTGCCGCCCGACGGCGACGCCAGCTGCAGCGTATGGCCGGCTTCCTCGGCCACATCCCAGAAGTGCGTGAGTTCGCTGAGCCACAGGCCGGTACGAAAGCCCACTTTTTGGTACTGGTCGACATTGGTCGCGACCACCAGGATTCGGCGTTGCGCTGGCATGGGTGCCTCCTGCTTTTCGGGGAAGTTCGAAAGCTGCAAGAAGCGTTCCGCATGGCAAGCGATACGGTGGCGCTTGTCCGAGAATCGCCGCTTGGTGCCTCGTTCAAGGGGCCACTGCAAGGACCAGCCCGTGGCACGGCCTTATTTCCCGCCTGTAGCGGTCGAGGGCGAGCTCATCGATTTCGCACACTTGGAGCCGTTTTCTTTGGAAGTTGAAAGCGGCCTCGCCAAAAAAAGACCCTTCGCATGCACGTCACCTTTTCGAATCATTGCTTCACGAAAAGGTGCCTGGATGCGATGCCTGACCCCAGACAACCCATCTTCGATGGCACCACGGACCGGCCACGTGCGTTTTGCCCGGTGCGTTACCGCCTGTCCCGCAAGCTTCCCAGCGTGATCCATGCGCTCAATCACCCGAAGGCGAAAGTCTGGCAGACGTCGTCACGACGTAACTGGGCCTACTCGATGACCGTAGAGGACCCCAAAGGTCCATATCACGTGTTCTTTGAAGTCCGCCGACCCGGGGGAGACCGGAGGCAGTCTCAGGATCTGAATCTGGTCGTGGAGAGCGCCTACCACCAGACCGAAAGGGCGCCGGTCCTTCTTGGTTCCATCGGCTTTGTCCTGCTTTGCGGAAAGGTGTACCTGGGTCACCCAGTCGCGACCAAAAGGTAGGCGGACAATAAAAAAGGCGCCACTAGGGCGCCTTTCTGTACAGCAGATCCGGACACCACTTTCGACCCGCCTTGCGCGAGTACGGCTTTCGCCGCTGGGAAGCGCTCAATCTCATCCGGTCAGTCGCTTCGATCCAGGCAATCTAAACGAGTTGGGCAGCACAGTCAATGACAGCAGGGAGCGAAGCCGCCAAATAGATGCAGGGTAAACCCTTGCTCTCGTAAACTCTATTTTCATGGCACGGCTATTGCGTGTAAATTTGTTTACATCGATAGCCGTTCGCCGGATGCACCAATTTGCGTCCGGCTCACCGCAGAGCCATGACTGCTTCCCGTCCGGACCCGGCTGCCAAGCCGGCCGATTCCGCGCCAGACGCCATGCCCGAGACCACGGTCTCCCAGCGCATTGCGAAGGTGTTTCCGTCGCTGACGCCAGCGCACCAGCGCATGGCGGACTACGTGCTGGCGAACCCGTTCCGCGCGGCCACGATGCGCATCGACGAGTTCGCGCAGGCGGTGCAGGTATCGGTGGCGACGGCGAACCGCTTTGCCCATGCGCTGGGCTTTGACGGTTACCCGCAGTTCCGCGCCGAACTGGTGCGCGGTTTCGAGGCCACGCTGGCGCCGGTCGAGAAGCTGCGCACCGAACTGGAGCGTCCGGCCACCGTCACGGAAATTATCGCGGCCTCGCTGGAAGAGAACGAGCGCAACCTGCAGGCGACCCGCCGCGCGCTCGATGCCGATGCGTGCGAGCGCGCGGTGACGGCGATCCTCGAAGCCGAGCATGTCTATGTGCTGGGCTTCGGCGCCAGCGGCTATCTGGCAGGGCTGCTGCAGCATGGGCTCGACATGTACTGCCGCACGGTGATCACCGTTGCCGGCGTTGGCGGCGCGTCGACCGCGGCGCGGCAGCTGTTCAAGCTGACCAGCCGCGATCTGGTGATTCCGATCGCCTTTCCCCGCTATGTCTATGACAGCGTCGCGCTGACCGAACGCGCGCGCGCCCACGGCGCCCGGATCCTCGCGCTGACCGACGGCCCGACCTCGCCGCTCGCCCCATTCGCCGATATCGCGCTGTATGTCAGCGCCGGCCGGCAGTTGTCGCCGAACTCGGATGCGGCCGTGCTGGCGATGATCGAGGCGCTGTGCGGCGCGGTCGCGCACCGCGCCACCGGTTCGGTCAAGGCCGCCGCCGACATGACCGAATTCGTGCTCCCGTGGCTGCATCACACCCATGCCGGCGGCGACTCCAGCCGCACGGCGGCGGCCGGGGACACGCAATCCAGGCCCCGACCTGGCACCGGCAAGGCGCCACGGCGCCGACGGCCGGACACCGGCACCGAATAACGCTCCCGAGCCTTACCGAATTGCCTGCATGCGGGCGGACCAAGCACCATGAACGTAGAACGATCGACCTCCAAGCGCACTCCCGTGATCGCCATCCATGGCGGGGCGGGCACCATCACCCGCGCCGCGATGGACGCGGGAAAGGAAGCGCAGTACATCGCCGCGCTCGAACACGCGTTGCACGCCGGCCAGCGCTTGCTGGCCGAGGGCGCCAGCGCCGTCGATGCCGTAACCGAAGCGGTACGGCTGCTCGAGGATTGCCCGCTGTTCAATGCCGGCAAGGGCGCGGTGCTGACCAATGCCGGCACCTATGAGCTCGACGCGGCGGTGATGGACGGCGCCACGCGCGGCGCCGGCGCGGTGGCCTGCGTCAAGCGGCTGCGCAACCCGGTGCTGGCGGCGCGCGCGGTGATGGAGCGCAGCGAGCACGTGCTGTTCGCCGCCGAAGGCGCCGAAGCCTTCGCGCAGGCGCAGGGGTTGCCGCTGGTCGAGGCCGATTACTACTACACGCCAGAGCGCCATGCGCAATGGCAACGCGCCCGTGCGGGCAGCGGCATGGCCTTGCTGGATCACGATGCCGCCACGCTGGCCGCCCGAGCCAACGCCGATGAAGCCGGCGCCGAGCCGCTCGATCCCGGCACGAAGTTCGGCACCGTCGGCGCGGTCGCGCTCGACCGTCAGGGCCGGCTCGCCGCGGCCACGTCCACCGGCGGCATCACCAACAAGCAGCTCGGCCGCGTCGGCGATACGCCGGTGATCGGCGCCGGCTGCTATGCCGACGAACTCGTGGCCGTGTCGACCACCGGCACCGGCGAGATGTTCATCCGCGCGGTGGCCGCCTACGACATCTCGGCGCGCATGCGCTATGCCGGCAGCACGCTGGAAGCGGCGACGCATGCGGTCGTGATGCAGAGCTTGCCCGCGATCCAGGGCCGGGGCGGGCTGGTCGCGATCGACGCGGCCGGCAACGTCGCGCTGCCGTTCAACACCGAAGGCATGTACCGCGGCCATGCCCGCGTCGGCGAGCCGGTCCACGTGGCGATCTACCGCTGACACCATGCCCGCAGGTTTCGAGGAACACTCCATGGCCACACCGTCTTCCGCGTCTACCGCATCCAGCCTCGCGCTGCCGCCGCAGCGCGTCGTGTCCGTCAACGACCTGACGGTTCGCTTTGCCACCTCCGAACGCACCGTCGAGGCCGTGCGCGGACTGTCCTTTCATATCGACCGCGGCGAAACGCTGGCGGTGGTGGGCGAGTCCGGCTCCGGCAAGTCGGTGACCTCGCTGGCGCTGATGCGCCTGGTCGAGCATGGCGGCGGACGCATCGCCAGCGGCAGCATGATGCTGCGCCGTCGTGGCGGCGACGTGCTCGACCTGGCCAACGCCGACGCCGGCACGATGCGCGGCATCCGCGGCGCCGATATCGCGATGATCTTCCAGGAGCCGATGACCTCGCTCAATCCGGTGTTCCCGGTCGGCGAGCAGATCGCGGAATCGATCCGCCTGCATCAGAACAAGAGCCGCGCGGCGGCCCGTGCCGAGGCCCTGCGGATGCTGGAGCTGGTGCGCATTCCCGAGGCGCGCCGCGTGCTGGACCGCTATCCGCACCAGCTGTCCGGGGGCATGCGCCAGCGCGTGATGATTGCGATGGCGCTGTCGTGCCGGCCCGCGCTGCTGATTGCTGACGAGCCGACGACCGCGCTGGACGTCACCATCCAGGCCGAGATCCTGCAGCTGATCCGCAATCTGCAGGCGGAGATGCAGATGGGCGTGCTGTTCATCACGCATGACATGGGCGTGGTGGCCGAAATGGCGGACCGCGTGCTCGTGATGTATCGCGGCGAAAAGGTCGAGGAGGGCGAGGCGCCGACCGTGTTCGCGCGGCCCGCGCATCCCTACACGCGCGCACTGCTGTCCGCGGTGCCCAAGCTCGGCGCGATGGCAGGTACCGATCTGCCGGCCAAGTTTCCGCTGGTGCGGGTCGAGGGCGGCGATGGGCATGCGCGCGCCGATGTCGGCAGCGATACGCCGCCTGCGGCGACGCGTCCCGATGCCTCGGCCCAACCGATCCTGCGCGTGCGCGATCTCGTGACCCGCTTCGACGTGCCCGGGGGCCTGTTCGGCCGGCCGACGCGCCGCGTGCACGCGGTGGAGCGCGTCAGCTTCGATCTGTATCCCGGGGAGACGCTGGCGCTGGTCGGCGAATCGGGCTGCGGCAAATCGACCACCGGCCGCTCGCTGCTGCGCCTGGTCGAAAGCCAGAGCGGCACCATCGAATTCGCCGGCCAGAACATCGGCGCGCTGTCGGGGCCCGCGCTGCAGAGCCTGCGCCGCAATATCCAGTTCATCTTCCAGGACCCGTTCGCCTCGCTCGATCCGCGCGTGCCGGTCGGCTATTCCATCATGGAGCCGCTGCTGGTGCACAAGGTCGCCAGCGGCAAGCAGGCCGAGCAGCGCGTGGCCTGGCTGCTGGACAAGGTGGGCCTGTCGCCCGCGCATGCCGCGCGCTATCCGCACGAGTTCTCGGGCGGCCAGCGCCAGCGCATCTGCATCGCACGCGCGCTGGCGCTGAACCCGAAGGTGGTGATCGCCGACGAGTCGGTATCGGCGCTGGACGTCTCGATTCAGGCGCAGATCGTCAACCTGATGCTCGACCTGCAGCGCGAGATGGGTATCGCCTTCCTGTTCATCTCGCACGATATGGCGGTGGTCGAACGCGTCAGCCATCGCGTCGCTGTGATGTATCTCGGGCAGATCGTCGAGATCGGCCCGCGCCGCGCGATCTTCGAGAATCCGCAGCATCCCTATACGAAGAAGCTGATGTCCGCGGTGCCGGTGGCCGACCCCGCGCGCCGGCATCTGCGGCGCGAGCCCCAGGCCGACGAGCTGCCGAGCCCCATCCGCGCGATCGGCGACGAACCGGTGGTGCAGCCGCTGGTCGCCGTCGCGCCGGACCACTTCGTTGCCCGGCACGCCGTCGGCGGCGCTTATTGAGCCAACCCGGGCTGCAAGCCGTCAAGAGCCGATCCAGCCCGATCACCCTGCCAGTCTTACCAAGGAGAATCGACAATGATGCAAGCCAGTTTGTCCCGAAGTGGCGCGGCGCGCCTGTTTGCTGGCGGCCTGCTGATGGCCGCGTTCGCGGCCGGACCGGCCTTCGCCGCCAAGGAGGCGGTGATGGCGGTGGCCTCGACCTTCACGACGCTCGACCCCTACGATTCGAACGACACGCTGTCGCAGGCGGTGTCCAAGACCTTCTACCAGGGCCTGTTCGGTCTGGACAAGGACATGAAGCTGGTCAACGTGCTGGCCGACAGCTACGACGTCAGCAAGGACGGACTGGTCTACACGATCAAGGTCAAGAAGGGCGTCAAGTTCCACGACGGCACCAGCTTCGACGCCACCGCGGTCAAGGCCAATCTGGACCGCGTCACCGACCCGGCCAACAAGCTCAAGCGCTACACGCTGTTCAACCGCGTCGCGCGCGCCGAGGTGGTCGACCCGACCACGGTGAAGATCACGCTGAAGGAGCCGTTCTCGCCGTTCATCAACGTGCTGGCGCACCCGTCGGCCGTGATGATCTCGCCGACCGCGCTGAAGAAGTACGGCAAGGACATCGCCTTCCATCCGGTCGGCACCGGGCCCTTCGAATTCGTCGAGTGGAAGCAGCCCGACCATCTGCGCGGCAAGAAGTTTGCCGGCTACTGGAAGAGCGGTCTGCCCAAGATCGACACCATCACGTGGAAGCCGGTGGTCGACAACAACAGCCGCTCGGCCATCATGCAGACCGGCGAGGCGGACTTCGCCTTCAGCATTCCGTTCGAGCAGGCCGCGGTGCTCAAGGCCAGCCCGAAGGTCGACCTCATCGCCGCGCCGTCGATCATCCAGCGCTATCTGTCGCTCAATACGATGGTCAAGCCGTTCAACGACCCCAAGGTGCGCCAGGCGATCAACTACGCGATCAACAAGCAGGCGCTGGCCAAGGTGGCGTTCGCCGGCTATGCGGTGCCGGCCGAAGGCGTGGTGCCGCCGGGCGTCGATTTCGCGGAGAAGCTGGGCCCGTGGCCGTACGATCCGGCCAAGGCGCGTGCGCTGCTGAAGGAGGCCGGCTATCCGAACGGCTTCGAAACCACGCTGTGGTCGGCCTATAACCACACCACCGCGCAGAAGGTGATCCAGTTCGTGCAGCAGCAGCTGCAGCAGGTCGGCATCAAGGCCTCGGTGCAGGCGCTCGAGGCCGGCCAGCGCGTGGAGAAGGTCGAGAGCGTGCCCAAGCCCGAGGACGCCGGCGTGCGCATCTACTACGTGGGCTGGTCCTCGTCGACCGGCGAGTCGGACTGGGCGCTGCGTCCGCTGCTGGCGTCGGAATCGATGCCGCCGAAGCTGCTGAACACGGCGTACTACAAGAACGATCAGGTCGATGCCGATATCGCCGGCGCGCTGCGTACCACCGATCGCAACGAGAAGGCCCGGCTGTACAAGGACGCGCAGCAGCGCATCTGGGCCGATGCGCCGTGGGCCTTCCTGGTGACCGAGCAGGTGCTGTATGCCCGCAGCAAGCGGCTGAGCGGCGCCTATGTGATGCCCGACGGCTCGTTCGAGTTCGAGAACATCGATATCAAGAGCAGCTCGCAGTAAGCCGCGCAGCGCCGCCCGTCCCAGGTATGCGGGGGCGGGGCGGGCGGCCGGCGGTCTTTGCAGCCACGTTCATTGCCATTGTTGCAAGCCCCCCGGTGTCTGCACCGGTCGCCGACCCCCGATCGGCGCAGACCCACGGAGTCGTCATGTTGAATTACTTTTTGAAGCGCGTGCTGGGTGTGGTGCCGACGATGCTGATCGTGGCGGTGCTGGTCTTCCTGTTCGTCCATCTGTTGCCGGGCGATCCGGCGCGCCTCGCCGCGGGGCCGGAGGCCGATGCCGCCACCGTCGAGCTGGTGCGCAAGGACCTGGGCCTGGACAAGCCGCTGCACGAGCAGTTCGTCACCTTCTTCGGCAATGCGCTGCAAGGGGAATTCGGTACCTCGCTGCGCACCAAGCGTCCGGTCAGCGAGGAGATCGGCGACCGCTTCTTCCCGACGCTGTGGCTGACCGTCGCCTCGATGCTGTGGGCGGTGGTCTTCGGCATGCTGATCGGCATTGGCTCGGCGGTCTGGCGCAATCGCTGGCCCGACCGCATCGGCATGACGCTGGCGGTGTCGGGCATCTCGTTTCCGGCCTTCGCGCTCGGCATGCTGCTGATGGAAATCTTCTCGGTCCAGCTCGGCTGGCTGCCATCGATCGGCGCCGAAAGCTGGAAGCACTACATCCTGCCGTCGCTGACGCTGGGCGCCGCGGTGGCCGCGGTGATGGCGCGCTTTACGCGGGCCTCCTTCGTCGAGGTGCTGCAGGAAGACTACGTGCGTACGGCGCGTGCCAAGGGCGTGCGCGAGTCGCTGGTGGTCGCCAAGCACTGCCTGCGCAACGCGATGATTCCGGTCGTCACGATGATGGGCCTGCAGTTCGGCTTTCTGCTGGGCGGCTCGATCGTCGTCGAGAAGGTGTTCAACTGGCCGGGCCTCGGCCGGCTGCTGGTCGACGCCGTCGAGATGCGCGACTACCCGGTGATCCAGGCCGAGGTGCTGCTGTTCTCGCTCGAATTCATTCTGATCAATCTGGTGGTGGATCTGCTGTACACGGTGATCAACCCCACCATCCGCTACAAGTGAGGCCGTCCATGACCGAGCTATCGACCGTGGCCAACGAGGCCGCCGCGGCGGACGTGAAGGGCGCGGCGGCGCAGGCCGAGCCCGTCCGCACGCCCTGGACCGAATTCTGGCGCAAGTTCCGCCGTCAGCATCTGGCGCTGGCCGCCGGTGTGTTCGTGATCCTGCTGGTGATCGTCGCCGTGCTGTCGCCGCAACTGGTGCCCTACGATCCCGAGAACTACTTCGACTATGACGCGCTGAACGCCGGGCCGTCGGCGGCGCACTGGTTCGGCGTCGATTCGCTGGGCCGCGACATCTTCAGCCGGATCCTGGCCGGCACGCGCATCTCGCTGGCGGCCGGCTTCTTCTCGGTGATCGTCGGCGCCATCGTCGGCACGCTGCTGGGCTTGCTGGCCGGCTACTACGAGGGCTGGTGGGACCGGATCGTGATGCGGATCTCGGACGTGCTGTTCGCGTTCCCGGGCATCCTGCTGGCGATCGGCATCGTCGCCATCCTGGGCAACGGCATGGTCAACGTGGTCTTCGCGGTGGCGATCTTCAGCATCCCGGCGTTCGCGCGGCTGGTGCGCGGCAACACGCTGATGCTCAAGCGCCTGACCTATATCGAGGCCGCGCGCAGCATCGGCGCGTCCGACTGGACCATCCTGATGCGGCATATCCTGCCGGGCACGATCTCGTCGATCGTCGTCTATTTCTCGATGCGGATCGGCACCTCGATCATCACCGCGGCCAGCCTGTCTTTCCTCGGCCTGGGCGCGCAGCCGCCGACGCCGGAGTGGGGCGCGATGCTGAACGAAGCGCGCGCCGATATGGTCACGGCCCCGCATGTGGCGATCTTCCCGAGCCTGGCGATCTTCCTGACCGTGCTCGCGTTCAACCTGCTCGGCGACGGGCTGCGCGACGCGCTCGATCCGAAGATCGATCGCCGCTGACCGGGGACGTCGCCATGCCGCACGAACCCTGCGTCGCGCCCGGCGTTCCGCCGCATATCGGCGATCTGCCGGCCGGCGCGCGCAATGCGATCACCGATGTGCCGGGCGTGCGCGTCGGCCATTGCACGCTGGCCGATGGCGCGTTGCAGACGGGCGTCACCGTGGTGCTGCCGCACGCCGGGGATCCTTATCTGGACAAGGTGCCCGCCGCGACCGCGGTGCTCAACGGCTTCGGCAAGAGCATCGGGCTGGTGCAGGTCGACGAACTGGGCGTGCTGGAGACCCCGATCGCGCTGACCAATACCTTTGCGGTGGGCGCGGTGGCGCAGGCGCAGATCCGGCAGGCGATCGCCTCGCATGCCGAGATCGGCCGCGGCTGGCCCACCGTCAATCCACTGGTATTCGAGTGCAATGATGGCTATCTGAACGATATCCAGGCGATGGCCGTCGGCGAAACGCATTATCTGCAGGCCTGCGCCGCGGCCGACGTCGATGTTGCGCAAGGCGCGGTCGGCGCCGGGCGCGGCATGTCGGCGTTCGGCGTCAAGGGCGGCATCGGCACGGCGTCGCGTGTTGCCGGCCCATACCGCGTGGGCGCGATGGTGCTGGCCAACTATGGCACGCCGTCGATGCTGACGGTGGCCGGCAGACGAGTCGGCCCGGAACTGTCGCAACGGCTGGCGGCGGCCTCTGCAACGGAGTCCGCGCCGGAGAAGGGCTCGATCATCATGATCGTCGCCACCGACGCGCCGCTCGATTCCCGCCAGCTCGGACGTCTGGCACGGCGTGCCGGGGCGGGGCTGGCGCGTACCGGTTCGGTCTACGGCCACGGCTCCGGCGATATCGCGCTGGCCTTCAGCACCGCGTATACCGTGCCGCACGACGGGGCCGCACCGATGCCGGCCGTCGCGATGGTCCACGAGGCCGCGCTCGATCCGCTGTTCCATGCCGTGGCCGACAGCGTCGAGCAGGCGATCCTGCATGCGCTGTGGCATGCCGAGACCGTCAGCGGCCGCGACGGCCATTGCCGCCAGCACTTGCTTGCACTGATGCCTGAACTGAAGTCCGACGATTGAACTGCCCGCGCCGTCGCTCTGCTTGCCGCGCGCCATTCCCATGAAGATCCTGATTTCCACCGATATCGAGGGCGTCGCCGGCGTCTTCCATCCCGAACAGACGCGCCCTGGCAACGGCGAGTACGAGCGCGCCCGCGTCTGGATGACGCGCGAGGCCGACGCCGCGGCGCGCGGCGCTTTTGCCGCCGGTGCCGAGTCCGTCTGGGTCAACGATTCGCATGGCGGCTTTCGCAACCTGCTGCCCGACCTGCTGGACCCGCGCGTGCGCCTCGTGCTCGGCAAGCCGCGGTATGCCGGCATGATGAGCGGCATCGAGCAGGGCTGCGATGGCGTGCTGATGGTCGGCTATCACGGCCGCGCGCAGGGACGCGGCATTCTGGCGCATACCATCAACAGCAGCGCGTTTGCCAGCGTGAGCCTGAACGGCTTCGAGCTGGGCGAAGCAGGGCTGTATGCCGGACTCGCGGGCGAGGCCGGCGTGCCGGTGCTGATGGCGAGCGGCGACGATGTCTTCGTCGAGGAAACGTCGGGGCTGTTGCCGTGGGTGCGCTATGTCGCCACCAAGCTCGCGCAGGGGCAGGGCACCGGAGACTCGATGACGCCCGCCGCGGCCTGTGAGGCGATCGCCGCGGCGGCGGAAGCCGCGGTCCGCACGCTGCGGACCGACCCGACTGCGGTGCGGCCCTTCACCATTCCGGGCCCTGTGGCGTGCCAATTGCGGACGCTGACGCCCGCGCATGCCGACCTGTTCTGCCAATGGCCCGCGCTGCAGCGGCTCGACGGCGTCACGCTGCGCTTCGATGCCGCCAGCGTGAACGACGCGGTGCGCATGCTCAACTGCCTGTCGGCGATGTCGTTCATGTTGCGCTAGCGGTGAAATGCCGCAGTGACCGTGTTGCAGCATGGGTATTCTCCTCTCTCCCGCTTGCGGGAGAGGGGCCGGGGGAGAGGGCAAGCGGCGGTCGCTATGTGGCCATCGTTCGAAACCACCTCCCTCTCCCCAACCCTCTCCCCCTGAGGGGGAGAGGGAGAACACCATAGAGGTTCGCCAGCGTCCGCGGCCTCAGGCCACCGCCAACGTCTTGCTGAACACGCTGACGCCATCCAGATCGCGCAAATCCACCGTCAGCGCCTTGGTCGACGGATCGATATTGACCTCGCCGAAGAACTGGAAGCCCGAGTACGGCGACAGGTTCGCCTGACCCGCAGGCGGCGCCTTCTGGAAGACCAGCTGCGGACCGAAGGTGGCGTCGAGCTGATTGGGGCCGAAGGTGCCGGCGTTCAGCGGGCCGGCGACGAATTCCCAGAACGGCGAGAAGTCGGTGAACTGGGCCTTGGACGGATCGTAGTAGTGCGCGGCGCAATAGTGCACGTCGGCGGTCAGCCAGACCACATTGGGCACGCCCTTGATGGCGCGCAGCAGGCGCGCTGTCTCCAGCTCGCGGCCCATGGCGGCGCCGTCGTTACCGTTGGCAATCGCTTCCCAGCGCGCGTTGCCGGCCGCATCCTTGCCGTCCGGCACCCACAGCCCGATCGGCATGTCGGCGGCGACGATCTTCCAGGTGGCCTGCGATTGCTTCAGGCCGTTGACCAGCCATTCGATCTGCTCGTTGCCAAGGAAGACCGTGTCGCCGTTCTCGGTGGTCTGCAGGTTGGCGGTATTGCCGCCGCGATACGTGCGCATGTCGAGCACGAACACGTCCAGCAGCGGGCCATAGGAAACCTTGCGATAGAGCGTCTGCTCCGCCGCGGTATTGCCGATCCGCATCGGCGCGTATTCGCGGAAGGCCTGGGTGGCGCGCGCGACCAGCGTGGCGATGTTCTTCTCGGTGTAGCGCGCATCGGCGCTCAGGTCCTTGGTCGGCGACCAGTTGTTGGTGACCTCGTGGTCGTCCCATTGCCAGATCTGAGGCACCTCGGCGGAGAAGCGGCGCACGTTCTCGTCCATCAGGTTGTAGCGGTAGCGGCCCCGGTATTCGTCCAGCGTTTCGGCGACCTTGGAGACCTCCGGCGTCACCAGGTTCTTCCACACGCGGCCGTTTTCCGCGGTGGCCTCGGCCACGATGGGACCGTCGGCGTAGATCGTGTCGCCACTGTGCAGGAAGAAGTCCGGCTCGCGGCGGCGCATCGCCTCGAAGATCTTCATGCCGCCGAACTCGGGATTGATGCCCCAGCCCTGGCCCGCGACGTCGCCGCCCCAGACGAAGCGCACGGGGCGATTGGCGTCGGTGCGCGGAATCGTGCGGAACTGACCCGGCACCACCACGCCGGTCGCCCGCGGGTTGTCGATGCTGTCGTAGGCCACGCGCAGGAAGATCGATTCGCCGGCCGGCAGCCCCGACAGCTCCACGCGGCCCGTGAAATCGGATGCGGCGCTGACGGTGGGGCCCCGCACCTTGCGCGGATTGCGGAAGCTGTCGGTGGTGTCGTACTCCACGCGCAGCTGCGCGGGACGGTCCGCGCGTGCCCAGACCACCGCGCGCCCGCCGCCTACATCGCCGATCTGGATGCCGTACGGCAGCTTGGGCCGCTCGCTGTCCGGTACGATGACCGCCGGCGCCTCAGGGGAGTCGTCGGAGCCGCAGGCGGTCAGGCCGAGGCCGGTGCCAAGGCTGAGCGCGCCGGTGTGGATCAGGAAACGTCGACGGGGGTAGGGGGATCGGGTCATGTCCTGCCTCTTTCCTTTCAGGGTTGGGGAAGGGAAAGGCAGGACCTTAGCCGGCGATTGCGAAAGAATGATGAAAGCCGGCGGGGACGGGTGCCCGAACCGGGATGGCATGGTCGTTGCGAAACACCAGTTCCCGCGAACCATGATCAAGGAGACGGCGATGAATCCCTCGCAACCCGGCACGAACCAGGGCGGTGCCGACATCGTAGGATCGGGTGTCGGCGAAGGCCCCGGCCCGGAAGTGATGGCGGCCTCCAGCCTCGAGGACACCGAGGTCTATTCCTCCGACGGCGAGCACGTCGGCGAGATCAGCGAAATCATGCTCGACGTGCCGCGCGGCCGCATTGCCTATGCCGTGCTGACCACCGGTGGCTTCCTGAGCATCGGCGACACGCTGCACGCGATCCCGTGGAATGCGCTGGTCATGGATACCGACCAGAAATGCTTCCGTCTCGGCATCACGGCCGACCGGATCAAGGCGGCGCCCGGCTTCAACAAGGACCAGTGGCCGCGCATGGCGGACCCCCAATGGGGAACGCAGCTGCACCAGTACTACGAGCGCGAGCCGTATTGGCTGTCCGGCGGCGGCACGCTGTGATATCGGCGACGCGCACCGCATGTTCTGCATGCGGGCGCGTCGTTCTTACAGGGGCATGTAATTCCGCAATGGCCGGGGCGGCCGTGCGCGACAGGTCCCGAGTTGCAAGCAGTCCTCGCTAGATCACGCCCTGGTCGCGCAACGCGGCCAGCTCTCCGGGGCCGATGCCCAGTTCGGCATAGAACGACGCGTTGTGCTCGCCCACCGCCGGACCGCTGTGCGGCGGCAACGCGACAGGTTGAATACGTCGCAGGGAGTCAGGGGCCTCAATCGAGGCGCGTGCCCGTCGCCTTGACCTGCGCCGCCCACCAGGCCGTCTCGCTGCGGTTCTGCGCGGCGAACGCCTCGGGGCTGTTGCCGACCGGCTCGGCGCCCAGCTCGATCACGCGCTTGCGCATCTCCGGCGTGGACAGGATACGGGCGCAGGCCTCGTGCAGCTTGGCGATGACTGGCTTGGGCGTGCCGGCCGGCGCCATCAGGCCCTTCCAGGCGGTGACCAGATAGCCCTTGACGCCCGCCTCGTCGAAGGTCGGCACATCGGGCAGCGCGGCGGCGCGCTTGTCGCTGGCGACCGCGATCGGGCGCAGCTTGCCGGCCTGCACCTGGGCCAGCAGCGCGGGCATGTTGTCGATCATCAGGTCGATATGGCCGGCCATCAGGTCCGCGACGGCCGGGCCGCTGCCTTTGTAGGGCACGTGCTGCATCTGCAGGCCGGCGCTGCGGTTCAGCAGCTCGCCGCCGAGATGCGCGACGGTGCCGTTGCCTGGCGAGCCAAACGACAGCTTGCCCGGATGGCTGCGCGCATAGGCGAGGAATTCGGACAGGTTGCGCACCGGCAGCTGCGCCTTCACCGCCATCAGGTTGTGCTCGCGCGCCAGCACCGTGACCGGCGCCAGATCGCGCGTTGGGTCGAACGGCATCTTGCTGTACAGGCTTGGATTGATCACGGTCGGGCCGGCCGCGGCCAGCAGCAGCGTGTAGCCATCGGGCGCGGCGCGGGCCACGCTCTCGCCGGCGATATTGCCGCCCGCGCCCGGCTTGTTCTCGACCACCACCACCTGGCCCAGTTCGGTCTTCAGCCGGTCGGCGAGCAGGCGCGCGAGGATATCGGAGGAACCGCCGGGCGCGAATGGCACCACCAGCCGGATCGGCTTGCTCGGGTAGGGCGCTTCGGCGCGGGCCGCGCCACTGAGCGTAGCGGTGCCGATCGCCTGCGCCATCGTGGCGACGAGGGTCTTGAACAAGGTGTCTCCTATGTGTTCTGTTGGCTGCTGGTCGGAAATCACGCGCCGGCCTGCGCCAGCGTGCGCTTGGCGATATTGAGCTGGTGGATCTGGCTGGTGCCCTCGTACAGGCGGAACAGCCGCACATCGCGATAGAAGCGCTCGATGCCGTAGTCGGCGATATAGCCGTAGCCGCCGAACATCTGCACGCAGCGGTCGGCGACCCGTCCGCACATCTCGGAAGCGAAGTACTTGCAGATCGAGGCCTGCATCGTCACGTCCTCGCCGCGGTCGCGCTGGCGCGCGGTCTCGAGCACCAGCGCGCGCGCGGCGTGAATCTCGGTCTGACAGTCGGCGATCATCGCCTGCACCAGCTGGAAGCTCGACAGCGGCTCGCCGAACTGCTTGCGCGTGCTGACGAAGCGGACCGCATCGTCGAGCATGCGAATGGCCGGGCCGATGCACAGCGCTGACAGATGGATGCGCTGCTTGTTCAGCACCTTCATCGCCGTACGGAAGCCCTGGCCTTCGACGCCGCCGATCAGATTGGCCGCGGGCACGCGGCAATCGTCGAAATGGACCTCCGACACCGGCGAGCCTTCCTGGCCCATCTTCCGGTAGGCCGGTCCCGTGCTCAGACCCGGCGTGCCCCGCTCGATCAGGAAGGCCGAGATGCCGGACGCGCCGGTGGTGTTGGGGTCGGTGCGCGCCATCACCGTGAACAGGCCGGCGATCGGTGCATTGGTGATGAAGCATTTGGTGCCGTTGATCACATAGTGGTCGCCATCTCGGCGCGCCGACGTGGTCAGCGCCGTCGCGTCCGATCCGGCCTCGGGTTCGGTCAGCGCGAAGGAGCCGGTGATCTCGCCGTTGGCCAGCCGCGGCAGATAGCGCTGCTTCTGCGCCGGCGAGCCGTCGGCGACCAGCGCTTCGGAGCCGATGCCGGTGTTGGTGCCGACGCGCGCGCGGAAAGCCACCGAGCACTGCGACAGTTCGATCGCGGCCAGCACCAGTTCCTCGGTCGTCATGCCGGCACCGCCATAGGCCTCGGGAATCGAAAAGCCGAACAGCCCGATGTCGGCCATCTCCTTGACCAGGTCGGCCGGCACCTCGTCGCGCGATGCCACCTCGGCCTCGCGCGGCACCAGGCGCTGCTGCACGAAGCGGCGCAGTTGCGCCAGAAATGCGGGGTAAGTCTCGGGGTCTCGGATCATCGTGATGGCTTCCTGTTTCGGTTGGCGGTGGACCGCGGAACATGTCTTGCGGACCGGCATCGGAGTGGAAGGCAGCGTAGCAACGCGGGCCGAAATAGTGGATCGTTGTTTCGCTATCTTGAACAACATGGCGGGGACCAGGCGGCCGGGCACGCTATGATCGAGGCCAGAATCGAGGCAAGACAATGGCTCCACGCCCCCATCATCCCGATCCGGCTTTTGCCACCACGCTGGCGCATGGACTGTCGCTGCTGCAGTGCTTCGGCATCGGTGACAGCGTGCTCAGCAACAAGGAACTGGCCGAGCGCACCGGCCTGTCGCCGGCGACCGTCAGCCGGCTGACCTACACGCTGGCCGCGCGCGGCCTGTTGCGCTACGACGCGAAATTGCGCCGCTATCGCCTGGGCTCGACCACGCTGGCGCTGGGCTACCCGCTGTTGGCAACGCTGCGCATCCGGCAATTGGCGCGTCCGCTGATGAAGCAGCTGGCCGACGAAATCGACGGGTCCGTATCGCTGGGCCTGCGCGACCGCGCGCAAATGGTCTATGTCGAGACCAGCCGCGGCCACGATGCGATGGCGTTCCGGCCCGATATCGGTGCGACGCTCCCGATGCTGCCGACCGCGGTCGGCCGCGCCTGGCTATGTCATGCGTCGCCCGAGGAAAGCGCGCCGGTGTTGGCCGCGCTGCGCAAGGCGGATCCGGCGGCATTCCGGCGACAGGCGCCTGCCCTCGAACGCGCACGAGAAGAGATGGCCGAGTTCGGTTTCTGCACCTCGCGCGGCGAATGGCAGAGCGACATTCATGCGGTGGCGGCGCCGCTGCCGACGCGTATCGACGGCGAAGTCATGGTGTTCAACTGCGGCGTGCTGGGCGTGCGGATGACCGCGCGCAAGCTCGAAGGGCAGATGGGGCCGCGGTTGCTGAGGATGGTGGCCAGGGTCGAGGCTGCACTGGGGAAGCGTCGATGACGCGGCCCGGTTCGCGCGCCAGCGCCGCGCATTCCCGCTCGCCTTCGAGCGAGCCTGCCGACAAGGACCGGCAGTTCGCCGCCACGCTGGCAAACGGCATCGACATCCTGCTGGCCTTCGACAGCGGGGATGCGATGCTCGGCAATCGGGATTTCGTCGAGCGTACCGGGCTGTCGAAGACCACCGTGGCCCGGCTGACGCATACGCTGACGGCGCTCGGCTATCTGCGCCACGACACCGTGCTGCGCAAATACCGGCTCGGCGCGGCGGTGCTGTCGATGGGCTATCCGCTGCTGGCCAGCATGCATCTGCGTCAGTTGGCGCGCCCGCTGATGAAGGCGCTGGCCGACCGGCTGTCTGGCGCGGTGTCGCTCGGCATCCGTGATCGCACGCAGATGATCTATGTGGAAACCGCACGCTCGACGGACAGCCTGATCGTGACGCCGGAGATCGGCGCCGCGCTGCCGATGCTGACCACCGCCATCGGCCGCGCGTGGTTGTGCCATGCGCCGGCGCACGAACGCGACGCGGTGCTGAACCAACTGCGGTTGCAGGACCCCGAGGCCTTCGCCCGCGCGCAGCCGCGGCTTGCCGATGCCCGCCGCGACCTGGAGCGGCAGGGCTACTGCGCCAATCGCGCTGAATGGCGGCCCGAGGTCTACGGCTTTGCCGTGCCGATGTGCCAGCCGGTCGGATCGCAGCTGTTCGTGCTCAACTGCGGCGTGCCGGTCGGGCAGGGCAGCTTCGCCGCAGTCGAGAAGCAGGCCGGGCCGCAACTACGTGCGTTGATGCTCGATATCGAGCGAATGCTGGGGCTGCGATAGCGCGTCGAGGGAACAGGTCGCATGCGTCCTTGCCCTGGGGGCGGTGCGGGTCGGCTTGTCTGAGCATCGGGACGATTTCAGGCATCATCCTGCCTGACGATCTGCCTTACGATCCGCGCTACCGTCCGCTGCCGCACCACCCCAACAACTTCACAGGAGACACCATGCCTTACATCATCGAGACCTTCGACAAGCCCGATCACCAGCACGTGCGCAAGGCCCAGCGGCCCGCGCATCTGGACTTCCTCGAAGCCAACAAGTCCCTGCTGCTGGCCTGCGGCGCCAAGCTGAACGACGATGGCAGCGACGCGGGCGGCGGTGTCTATATCGTCGATGTCGATACCCGCGAGGCCGCGCAGGCACTGATCGAAGCCGATCCCTTCCATCAGGCGGGCCTGTTCGCCGAAGTGCGGATCACGCGCTGGCGCAAGGCCTATCTCGACGGCGTCTGCTGTCTTTGACATCCCGCTCGAATCGGGCCGCTCCGCCGCTGCGCTTGCCCGGCGCGATGGGTCCGCCCGTGACGCCGATCGCCACGGTATGAGCTCGCCTACTCCAATGACCGTACCGCTACGACAAGGAGATCGCCATGCTGTTCATGGTTGAAATGACCGTTCGCATTCCCCAGTCGGCCGACCCGCAAGCGGTCGACAAGCTGAAGGCCGACGAGAAGGCGCTGTCGCAACAGCTGCAGCGCGAAGGCAAGTGGCGCCACCTGTGGCGCGTGGTGGGCCAGTACGCCAACGTCAGCATCTTCGACGTCAAGGACAACGACGAGCTGCATACGCTGCTGACTTCGTTGCCGCTGTATCCGTATATGGAGATGAAGGTCACGCCGCTGGCGCAGCACGGTTCGGCGATCGCGCAGAACTGATGATGCTGCCGCTTCGCGCGTGCGCGTGCCGCGCCGCGACGGCCGTCGACCCATCCTGATCTCCAGAACCGCCGAGAAACGTTGAGAACCCGCTGAGAAACGCTCCCGCCATGCCCTTCGCCGACCTTTCCGACGTCCGCCTCCACTACCAGTTCGATGGCGACCCGAGCCTGCCGGTGCTCGTGCTGTCCAATTCGCTGGGCACCAACTTCGACATGTGGCAGCCGCAAGTTGCTACCTTCACGCAGCATTTCCGCGTGCTGCGCTACGACACGCGTGGCCACGGCCGCTCGTCCGTGCCTGCCGGTCCCTATACCGTCGCCCAGCTCGGTGGCGACGTGATCGCGCTTCTAGATGCGCTGCAGATCGATCGTGCGCACTTCTGTGGGCTGTCGATGGGCGGCATCACAGGCATGTGGCTGGGCCTGAATCAGGCGGCGCGGCTCGACAAGCTGGTGCTGTGCAATACCGCCGCCTACATCGGCCCGCCGGAGAACTGGACCAACCGCGCCGCGGCAGTCGAGCGCGATGGGGTCGGATCGATCGCGGCCGCGGTCGTCGAAAGATGGCTGACGGCGGACTTCGCTGCTGTGAATCCGCAACTGGTGCAGCAGTTGCGCGCCATGCTGAGCGCGACCGATGCCGCGGGCTATGCGGCCAATTGCCGCGCGATTCGCGACAATGATCTGCGTGCCGATATTCACCGGATCGCCGTGCCGACGCTGGTAATCGCGGGCTCCGGCGATATCCCGACGCCGCCGGCCGATGGCCGCTATATGGCCGAGACGATTCCGGGTGCGTCCTATGTCGAACTGGAGGCGGCCCACCTGTCGAATCTGCAGCAGGTGGAGCGCTTCACGCAGGCAGTCGTGGAGTTTCTGACCGCGGGCTGAGGGTCGGGGACACGGCAGCGACCGTTTCACGTCGTCCCCGCGAAGGCGGGGATCCAGTGGCTTTGGGAGTCGCTGGGCCCCCGCGTTCGCGGGGGCGACAGACTCAGTCGACCTTCGCGCCAGAACGCTTGACCACCGTCGACCATTTGCGGATCTCGCTGTCGACGAATCGCGCGGTCTGCTCCGGCGACATCGGCATCGGCTCCGAGCCGCGGTCGACGATGAACTTCTGCAACTCGGGCGATTGCAGCGCCTTCACCGTCTCGGCATTGAGCTGCGACACGATGGCCGGCGGCGTGCCGGCCGGCGCCATCAACACCGCCCATCCCAGCGCCTCGAAGTCGGGCACGCCTTGCTCCTGCACCGTCGGCACATTCGGCAGCTGCGGCACACGCTTGCCTGCGGTAACGGCCAACGGCACGGCCTTCTTCGACTGGATCAGCGGCAAGGCCGCTGTGATCGAGTCGACCATCACGGGAATCTGATTGCCCAGAAAGTCCGCCTGCGCGGGGCCGCTGCCCTTGTACGGGATATGGACCATGAAGATGCCGGCGCGCGCCTTCAGCATCTCGGCCGACAGATGCTGCGTGCCCCCGATGCCGGCGCTCGCGTAACTCAGCTTGCCCGGCGCCGCCTTGGCCTTGCCGATCAGATCGGGCAGCGACGTGATGCCGGACGAAGGCGTCGACAGGAACACCAGCGGCACCGAGAACACGCCCGAAATCGCCTGGAAATCGCGGCGCGGATCGTATCCGATCGACGCGTAGAGCGTCTGATTGATCGCCATCGCGCTGCCGGCCATCACTAACGTATAGCCATCGGGGGCCGCGCGCGCGGCCAGTTCCATGCCGATATTGCTGCCGGCGCCCGCGCGGTTCTCGACCACCACCGACTGCCCAAGCTGCTTGCCCAGCCGCTCGCCGAGCGCCCGCGCAAAGATGTCGGTCGCCTGGCCGGGCGGAAAGGGGACGATCAGCTTGATGGGGCGTTCGGGGTAGGCGGCATGTGCAGCGGTGGCGGCCATCAAGGCAATGGCCGCAAGGCAGGTAAGGCGTGGCTTCAAGTTTGTCTCCTTCACAACAAAGTCCATGGTGGGTTTTCTTGGTCGTGCGAACGATAGCACTTCGCGTCTGAATTCGGCCACGAAAGGGGATTGAAATGAAGATCCGGCTCGGCATCCTTCCGTAGCCACTGCCCTCCAGGCGCGCGCTGGCCCGCATCACCCAAGGTTTTGCGGGCCAGCAATCCACCACTGCAACAGGCGCCTCGGTATGGGAGCGGCCGAACCGGTCCGGCTCCCATACCAACCGCCACTCTCACGACTTCGTAATATCAAACACCAGATTCACCGGCGAAGGACCAAACGATCCGTTCGGCACCACGCCCGTCTGATTGACGCCGCGCTGGGTCCAGTCGCAGACGCCGGTCGGGAAGATCGCGCGCAACCGGTTCAGCTGGTCGGGGGTGAACGGCACGCTGTAGTCGGCGGGATTGACCGGTTTCAAGGTGCACTTCATCACGTCCGCTGAAATCGGCCCGCCCGCCGCGATGCGGGGCGCGGTCCACGAGGGGAACAGCGAGTTGCAGGTCGTGTCCGGGGTGCTGCTCAGGGTCTGCGGTTCGGCCACGAAATCCGTCTGCGACCGCCAGCAGCCGTCGACGGCGTTCTGGGGCTTGTGGGCAACGACCCGTTGCTTCTGCGGCGTGGGGGACTTGTCGTCCTTGTAGGCCGCGACCCAGCGGATGAAGGTATCCCACGCGGTATCGGCCGGCACCGGGTTGCCGCGCCACATCACGTGATTGGCGGTATCGCCGTTGGCTTTCAGCATCCGCTCGCGCTGCGCGAAATGGAACCACTGGTAGTGATAGGCGGTGTCCTCGTTATAGGTCCCCGTCACGTCGAACACGGGAATCGTGGCGAGACCGCCGTTGCCGCCCAGTTGAAGGCCCGACTGCTGCGCCCGCAGGATCGCGCCGAGATCGCCGAGCGAGCGGGCCGGGACATAGTTCGCATCCTGGTCGTAGCCACCCACCTTCTCGTTCAGGTCGAGGAACTGATCGACCGTGATCGCGCCGCCGTTCAGCGCCGCCAGCCCGTATTGCACGCCGACATTGTCGAACGGACGCAGCGCGAAGCCGGTGGCCTTGTCGATGCCGTAGATGTTCCTGGCGGCGTCGTACACGGTGGGCCGTGCACCGGTCGGATTATTGACCGGGTGATAGCGCAGTTCCTGCGGCACGGCGGCATTGAACACGCCCGAGTTGTAGCCGGGGAAGTCCTGCCGTGCAGGCACCGGATCGGTACGCCCAGCCTGATTGGCGGCATCCTCGAAGGCCTTGCGGCTCTTGTAGCCGGTCACCGCGGCGATCTGCGCGTCTGTCAGCGCGTTCGGATTGCCCATCAGGTAGTGCGTGATCAGGTGCCCGTCCGAGCCCGACAGCGCGATCGACAGCGGGTCGGGGAAGGTGCAGGCGATCAGCACGCCGTCGAACAGGCCGGGAATGCGGTCGGCGGGCTGCGCGCTGCCATAGGAGCCGCCCGAGCAGCCGGCGCTGATGGTGAAGACCGGCACGCCGAAGGTCTCGATTACCGCCTCCTTCGACATCATCGCCGCCTCGCTGGCCAGCACCGCGTTGCAGTTGTTCGACGCGTGCTGCAGCGTATTGGCGAAGGTGGCGTAGCCCTCGCCGAGCCGCCTGACATTGAGCAGCGTGAAGTCGAATCCGGCCACCGAGATGTTGCCCTGCGCCGCGCCCTGGATGTACCAGCCGCCCGGACAGCCGAAGCCCTCGACCGCGATCAGCCGCTTGTTCCACGCCTTCGGAGGCTTCAGCGGCGTGGGCGCCGATTCCCTGGTGGGATCGTGCAGCACCGCGTTCTGGTAGATGCCGCGATTGACCGTGCCGGTTTCCACCCGCACCACGAAAGGCACGGTGCGGCCGTCCAGCGTGGTGGTGCTGGCGACATCCGCGGGCAGCGAAGTCGTGCTCGGCATCGGCACCAGCGCGCCGCCGGTGTTCTTCTGATAGACGTAGTGCACGCGCGTGGCGACGCTGCAATTGGCATCGAGCGGCGGTCCGAGACGCGAGCCGTCAGGCAGCACGAAGCTCTCCGTCTGGCAGATGAACGGCGTTTGCCACGGCCCCGAAATCACCGGGCCGGTGATCGGGTAGTTGGTCATCTTCAGCGTCGCCGTTTCGCGGCCGATCTTCGCGGTCAGCGTATTCTCGCCGTCACGCAGGCCCGTTACCACCGCCTGCAGATGGCGAAGGTCGTCGAGCAGGGGGCGGAATTCCCGCGTCACGTCGTCGCCATTGAGCCGGATCTGCAGCGGGCGGCGGTCGAGCTTGATGTGGCGCGGCACGGTGATGTCGATCAACGCGTTGCCGCCGGTCACGTGGTCGGGGGAGGATGAGAGCAGCTGGATGGTCGGTGCCGCTTCGGGACCGTCGTCATCGTCGTGGCCGCCGCCGCATGCTGT
Source organism: Cupriavidus sp. (assembly GCA_031181345.1). Taxonomy (GTDB): domain Bacteria; phylum Pseudomonadota; class Gammaproteobacteria; order Burkholderiales; family Burkholderiaceae; genus Cupriavidus. Next base: position 96,382 of record JAPSLC010000010.1, read on the forward strand.
CAGGGCCGCAAGCATGGCGCACGCGAGCGCCATCCTGGGCCATCGCCGTAGGATGTTCATGTCGTCGACTCCTCTTCCGTAGTGAGTCGTGGTGGGTTGCAAGCCGCTCGGGACTTGCGCCGACATGCATGCGTACGACGAGCTTAGTGTCCGGTCTTGCCAAATACAATGTCGAGGAAAGCTGACCAGAAGCGGATATCCGGGACGGCACATGGCGCGGAGGGGACAGGGCGTTTGCGGTACACTGTGCCGCTCGCGAAGGCACCCATGTCCCGCCGCCCGCAGCCCTTGTCCCGATCGTCGATGCGCCGGTTTTTCCTGATCCTCCTGGTACTGCTGTTGCCGCTCCAGTCCGCCTGGGCCGCGGCCACCGCGTATTGCCAGCACGAGCAGCGGCCGGCGGCCAAATGGCATTTGGGCCATCATCAGCACGAGCATCGCGGTGAAGGCGACGGCGCGGCCGATGCCGACAAGAAGGCCGACAACAAGGCCGGCGCCGATCAGGGCACCGAAGCCAACGGCCTGTTCGATCCCGACTGCGGCACCTGCCATCTCGCTTCGCTGCCGTTCGCCTGTCCGGAGCCGGCCGTCCTGCCGGCGCTGCGCCTGCCGCGGGCCGTGCTGGTGACGCACGATTTCCACTACACCTCGCTCCATCCCCGCGCCCCCGATCGCCCGCAGTGGCTTCGTCTCGCTTGAGCGGCGAGACGAACGGTTCGATTTCCTGCTGAATTCCCGTCTCGCCGGATTCCCTTGGTGTCTTTTCCAGGTGCAATTCGATGCGACGATTCATGGTGCCGCTGTGCATGGCGGCGATTCTTCTTGGCACGGGCCAGGCTGGGGCACAGCCATACCCGCCGCCAGCTCCACAATCACAGCTACCCGCGCCCGAGCCCTCCGCATGGCCACGCGAGCCCGCTGAACCGCTGACGCTCGACGCGGCGCTGGCGCTCGCCGCCGCGGGCAACTTCTCCCTTTCGGCCGCGGCCAAAGAGCTCGACGCCACCGAAGGCGCGATCCGCCAGGCCCGCACGCTGCGCAATCCCGAAGTGGCGCTTGCCATGGAGGACACGCGGCGCGAGAGCCGCGCCACCACCGCGCAGGTCAATCTCCCGATCGAACTGGGCGGCAAGCGCGCCGCGCGCATTTCCGCCGCCGAGCGGGGCCGCGACGTCGCCCAGGCGCAATGGCGCAGCACCCAGGCCGATCTGCGTGCCACCGTGATCGCCGCCTTCTTTGGCGTGGCGGTGGCCCAGGAGCGCGTCAGGCTGGCCGCCGCCTCGGTCGATATCGCGCGCAAGGGCGCCGATGCCGCGGCAAGGCGCGTCGCCGCGGGCAAGGTCTCGCCGCTGGAGGAGACCCGCGCCGCGGTGGAGCAGGCCAATGCCGAACTCGAACTGGCCGACGCCACGGCGGAGCTGCTGTCGTCGCGGCAGGCGCTGGTGGCGCTGTGGGGCAACGCCTCGCCGCAATTCACCGAAGTCCGCGGCGATCTCGATGCGCTGCCGTCCCGTCCCGCGCCGGAGCAGCTTCTGGCCGCGCTGGAGGATTCGCCGCTGCTGCTGGCGAGCCGTCTCGAAGTGGGACGCCGGCAGGCGCTGGTCGATGTCGAGCGCAGCCGCCGCTATCCCGACATCACCGTCAGCGTGGGCACCAAGCGCGACAACGAGGCCAATCGGACCATGCCGGTACTGGGCGTGGCGATACCGCTGCCGCTGTTCGACCGCAACCAGGGCAATCTCTATGAATCGATCCGGCGCGCCGACAAGGCCGCGGATGAATTCCTCGCCAACCGGATCCGGCTGACCAACGAGCTGCAACAGGCGAGCAACCAGCTGGCGGTATCGCGCAGTTCGGCGCAGACGCTCAAGGCCACCGTGCTGCCTGCGGCCGAGCGCGCCTACGAGGCCGCGACGCGCGGCTTCGAGGCCGGCAAGTTCGACTTCCTGAACGTGCTCGACGCCCAGCGCACGCTGTTCCAGGCGCGCATCCGCTACCTCGGCGTGCTGGCCCGCGCCTATCAGGCGGCCACCACCATCGACCGCATCGTCGGACGCTAACAGGACCGATTTCGATCATGGCAATCACACCGAAGCAAAAGGCCGCCATCGCGGCCATTCTCGCGGTCGGCACGCTGGCCACCGCCGCCGTGCTGCTGACCGGCCGCTCGGGCACGGCGGACCCGCACGGGGACCACGGCGACGCACATGGGCATGGCGCCGAGCCGGCATCCGTTTCCCCATCCGCATCCGCCGCAACGCCGGCCGCGGACAAGCATGCCGACGCCAATGCCTCCATCGCATTGACCGACGAACAGATCCAGCGCGCCGGCATCACCATCGAGACCGCCGGCCCGGCGACGATCCAGTCGGGCCTGCAGTTTCCCGGCGAAATCCGCTTCAACGAGGACCGCACCGCGCACGTGGTGCCGCGTCTGGCGGGCGTCGCCGAGAGCGTGCCGGCCACGCTCGGCGAGCAGGTAAGGAAGGGGCAGCTGCTGGCGGTGATCGCCAGCACCGCGCTGTCGGATCAGCGCAGCGAGCTGCTTGCCGCGCAACGCCGCATGGAGCCGGCCCGTGCGACCTATCAGCGCGAACGCAAGCTGTGGGAAGAGAAGATCTCCGCCGAGCAGGACTATCTGCAGGCGAAGGCGGCGCTGGAGGAGGCGCGCATCGCCGTGCAGAACGCGCAGCAGAAGCTGACCGCGGTCGGTGCCACGGCGTCGGCGGCTCGGCTCAACCAGTTCGAGCTGCGCGCGCCATTCGACGGCGTCATCGTCGAGAAGCATCTGGCGCTGGGCGAGGCCGTGGCAGACAACGCCAATATCTTCACGATCTCGGACCTGTCGACCGTTTGGGCCGAATTCGTCGTTGCCGCCAAGGATCTGGAGCACGTGCGGGTCGGCGAGACGGCGCGGATTCGTTCGGCCGCGTCCGACGGCAAGGCCGAAGGAAAGGTCTCGTATGTCGGCTCGCTGCTGGGCGAGCAGACCCGCACGGCCAAGGCCCGGGTCACGCTGACGAACCCGAACCTGGCCTGGCGGCCCGGCCTGTTCGTCACCGTCGAGGTGCTGACCGCCAAGGTCGCGGTACCGGTCGCCGTGCAGGCCGATGCGATTCAGGAAGTCGACGGCGATCGCGTGGTGTTCGTCGCCGGACCGAAGGGCTTTGTCGCGCAGCGCGTCGTGCCGGGACGCAGCGACGGCCAGCTGGTCGAGATCCGCGAGGGGCTTGTCCCGGGGGCGCGCTATGCCGCGCGCAACAGCTTCGTGCTGAAGTCCGATCTCGGCAAGGACGCTGCCGGGCACGAGCACTGACACCGGAGATCGCCATGTTCGAACGTGTCATCCGTTTCGCCATCGCGCAGCGCTGGCTGGTGCTGCTTGCCGTGCTCGGCATGGCGGTATTGGGCGCGCTCAGCTACACGCGCCTGCCGATCGACGCCGTGCCCGACATCACCAACGTCCAGGTCCAGATCAATACGTCGGCGCCGGGGTACTCGCCGCTGGAGACCGAGCAGCGCATCACCTATCCGATCGAAACCACGATGGCGGGCCTGCCGGGCCTGGAGCAGACCCGCTCGCTGTCGCGCTACGGGCTGTCGCAGGTCACCGTGATCTTCCACGAAGGCACGGACATTCATTTCGCACGCCAGCTGGTCAACCAGCGCATCCAGGAGGCGAGGGACAGGCTGCCCGCCGGCGTGTCGCCGGCCATGGGGCCGATCTCGACGGGGCTGGGCGAAATCTATCTGTGGACCGTCGAGGCCGAGGAGGCCGCGCGCAAGCCGGACGGCTCTCCCTACACGCCGACCGATCTGCGGGAGCTGCAGGACTGGGTCGTCAAGCCGCAATTGCGCAATGTGCCCGGCGTGACGGAGGTCAATTCGATCGGCGGCTTCGACAAGGAATACCTGGTCGCACCGAGCCTGGAGAAGCTCGCCTCGTACGGACTGACGCTCGCGGATATCGTCAGCGCGCTCTACCGCAACAACGACAACGTCGGCGCCGGCTATATCGAGCGCAGCGGCGAGCAGTATCTGGTGCGCGCGCCAGGCCAGGTTCGCAGCGAGGCCGATATCGGCGACGTGATCGTCGGCAGCGCGCAGGGCCAGCCGATTCGTGTGCGCGATATTGCCGAGGTCGGCATCGGCAGGGAGCTGCGCAGCGGCGCCGCCACCGAGAACGGCAAGGAAGTGGTGCTGGGTACCGTCTTCATGCTGATGGGCGAGAACAGCCGCGCGGTGGCGCAGGCCGTCGGCGAGCGGGTCGATGCGATCAACCGCACCTTGCCCAAGGGTGTCAGCATCGTCCCCGTCTACGACCGGACCCGGCTGGTCGACAAGGCGATCGCCACGGTCAAGAAGAACCTGCTCGAGGGCGCGGTGCTGGTGATCGTGGTGCTGTTCCTGTTCCTGGGCAATATCCGTGCGGCCGTCATCACGGCGCTGGTGATTCCGCTGTCGATGCTGTTTACCTTCACCGGCATGGTGAGCTACAGGATCAGCGCGAACCTGATGAGCCTGGGCGCATTGGACTTCGGCATCATCGTCGACGGCGCGGTGGTGATCGTCGAGAACTGCGTGCGGCGGCTGGCCCATGCGCAGGCGCAGCGGGACAGGCCGCTGACGCGATCCGAACGCTTCGACGAGGTGTTCGCCGCCGCGCGCGAGGCCCGGCGGCCACTGCTGTTCGGCCAGCTGATCATCATGATCGTCTATCTGCCGATCTTTGCGCTGACCGGCGTGGAAGGCAAGATGTTCCACCCGATGGCCTTTACCGTGGTGCTGGCCTTGCTGGGCGCGATGCTGCTGTCGGTGACGTTCGTGCCGGCCGCCGTCGCGCTGTTCATCGGCGAGCGCGTCGCCGAGACGGAAAACCGGCTGATGGCGTGGGCGAAGCGGCGCTATGCGGTCTGGCTGGAGCAGTCGCTGGCCAATGCCCCCGTCGTGCTGACCTTTGCCGGCGCGGCGGTCGTGCTGTGCCTGGCCATGGCCTCCCGGCTCGGCAGCGAGTTCATTCCGAACCTGAACGAGGGCGATATCGCCATCCAGGCCTTGCGCATTCCCGGCACCAGCCTGTCGCAGTCGGTCGAGATGCAGAAGCAGCTCGAAACGACGCTGATGGCGAAATTCCCCGAGATCGAACGCGTGTTCGCGCGTACCGGCACCGCCGAGGTGGCCTCCGATCCGATGCCGCCCAATATCTCCGACGGCTACATCATGCTGAAGCCGCAATCGGAGTGGCCGCAGCCGGCCAGGACGCGCGAGGCACTGATCGAGGCGATGCAGGAGGAAGTCGCCAAACTGCCGGGCAATCGCTACGAGTTCTCGCAGCCGATCCAGCTGCGCTTCAACGAACTGATCTCGGGCGTCCGCTCGGACGTGGCGGTCAAGGTATTCGGCGACGATCAGGCGGTGCTCGAGCGGACCGGCGAACGCATCGCGGCGGTGCTGAGGGACGTGCCGGGCGCCTCCGAGGTCAAGGTCGAGCAGACCACCGGCCTGCCGATGCTTACGGTCAATATCGACCGCCACAAGGCGGCGCGCTACGGGCTGAACCTGGCCGATATCCAGGATGCCGTGGCGATTGCCATCGGCGGCAAGGAGGCCGGCATCTTCTACCAGGGCGATCGCCGCTTCGATATCACGGTGCGGCTGCCCGATGCGGTTCGGCAGGATATCGAGGCGCTGCGCCGTCTGCCGATCGCCTTACCCAAGGGCGGCGGGGCCGATGCGCGGGTCAGCTATATCCCGCTGGCGGAAGTCGCCTCGCTGGAGATCGCGCCAGGCCCCAATCAGATATCGCGCGAGAACGGCAAGCGGCGCGTCGTCGTCAGCGCCAATGTCCGCGGCCGGGATATCGGCAGCTTCGTGCCCGAGGCGCAGGCGGCGATCGATCGCGCCGTCACCATGCCGGCCGGCTACTGGCTGAGCTGGGGCGGCACCTACGAGCAATTGCGCTCCGCCACGCAGCGGCTGCAGATCGTCGTGCCGGTCGCCTTGCTGCTGGTCTTCGTGCTGCTGTTCGCGATGTTCAACAACATCAAGGACGGCATGCTGGTATTTACCGGCATTCCGTTTGCGCTGACAGGCGGCATCCTCGCGCTGTGGCTGCGCGGCTTGCCCTTGTCGATCACGGCGGCGGTGGGCTTTATCGCGCTGTCGGGCGTCGCGGTGCTGAACGGCCTGGTGATGCTGTCGTTCATCCGGACGCTGCGGGAGGAAGGCAAGCCGCTCGACGAGGCGATCCGGCTCGGCGCGCTGACACGTCTGCGGCCGGTGCTGATGACGGCGCTGGTCGCCTCGCTGGGCTTCGTGCCGATGGCGATCGCCACGGGCACCGGCGCGGAGGTGCAACGACCGCTCGCCACGGTGGTGATCGGCGGCATCCTGTCGTCGACCGCGCTGACGCTGCTGGTGCTGCCGGTGCTGTATCGCCTGGCGCACCGGCGCGATGCAGCTCGGGCGGCCGCCGCCGTGTCCCAGCCGGCCTGAGCGCCGACGGCCTCGTCTTTCATCCGTGCATGCCGCCGGCGATCGCCGGCGGCGTCCCCATATCCGCTTCCTGTCATCTGCGTCATCCGACGGCCGATGGCGATTGTTCGTCCCCATTGAATAGACCTGGCAATGGCAGCCGGATTGTGGGCCCACGGCGCAGCCCACAGAATGCATCCACGACGGCAGGGTGCCGCGGCGGAGAACGAACCATGAAACTGACCATCAACGACACCGAGCACGACCTGCAGGTCGACCCGGACATGCCTTTGCTTTGGGTGCTGCGAGACGCGGCCGGCCTGACCGGCACCAAGTTCGGCTGCGGCATGGCGCAGTGCGGTGCCTGTACGGTTCATGTCGACGGTGTGGCGCAGCGCAGCTGCGTGTTGCCGGTCGCGGCGGTGCAGGGCGCGCGGATCACGACGATCGAAGGGCTGTCGCCGGGCGGCGATCACCCGGTGCAGCGCGCCTGGACCGAGCTGGACGTGGTGCAGTGCGGCTATTGCCAGTCGGGTCAGATCATGTCGGCGTCCGCGCTGCTGCGGCAGAACCCGGCGCCGACGGACGCGGACATCGACGCGGCGATGTCGGGCAACCTGTGCCGCTGCGGGACCTATCAGCGCATTCGCGCGGCGGTCCACCGCGCTGCCGAGCTGTCGCGGGAGCGGACGTCGTGAAGGCCCCGCTCGATGTCTCGCGGCGCCGGTTCCTGGCTGCCGGTGCGGTGCTGGGCGGCGGTCTGGTGATCGGTTTTTCTGTGCCATCGGTGCGCCGGCTGTTGGACGGCCAGCCCGTCGAGGCCGCCACGGCGGCCGAGCCGGCACCGTTCATACCCAACGCCTTTCTTCGTATCGGCGCCGACGACAGCGTGACGGTATTGCTGGCGCATTCCGAAATGGGCCAGGGCGTCTGGACCTCGCTGGCGCTGCTGATCGCCGAAGAGCTCGATGCCGACTGGACCCGCATTCGCGTCGAGCATGCCCCCGCCGCACCGGCCTATGGCATCGCCATGTTGGGGGGCATGCAAGGCACGGTCGGCTCGCGCAGCGTGCGCGCCGAATTCCTGCGTTACCGGCAGGCCGGCGCCGCGGCGCGCGCGATGCTGATGCAGGCGGCGGCCGCGCGTTGGCAGGTACCGGTGGACGCGCTGCGCACCGACAGCGGTACGGTGCTGCATGAAGGGCGGCGCCTGCGCTATGGCGAGCTGGTCCACGAAGCCGCCGCGCTGCCGGTACCGGCAGCCGATGCGCTGCGTTTGAAGGACGCGCACGATTGGAAGTGGATCGGCAAGGGCGCGCGGCGCCTGGACGCAGCCGACAAGATCACCGGCCGCGCGCGTTTTGGCATCGACGTCAAGCTCGACGGCCTGCTGACCGCCGTCGTCGCGCGTGCATCGGCATTCGGCGCCAGGATGGTGTCGTTCGACGACAGCGCCGCACGTGCGGTACCTGGCGTGCGGCAGGTGTTCGCCGTCCCCAGCGGCGTGGCCGTACTGGCCGATCATTACTGGGCCGCGAAGCGGGGACGCGAGGCGTTGAAGATCGAATGGCAGGGCGGCGACACCGCGCTGGAGAGCGCCGGACTGATGCGGGGTTTCGCGCGGCTGGCGCGCGAGCCCGGGCCGATCGCGCTGGAGGCCGGCGATGTCGACGCCGCGATGGCGCAGGCCCATCGCGTGGTCGAGGCCGAGTACCGGCTGCCTTATCTGGCGCACACGCCGATGGAACCGCTCAATTGCACCGTGCGGATCGGGTCGGACGGCTGCGATGTCTGGGTCGGCACGCAGATGCAGACGCTGGCGCAGCGTACCGTGGCGCAGATCACCGGGCTGGAGCCGGCGCAAGTGCGGATCCACACCACCTTCCTGGGCGGGGGCTTCGGTCGACGGGCGGTGCAGGACTTCGTCGCGGAGGCGACCCACGTGGCCCGCGCCGCTGGCGCACCGGTCAAGACGATGTGGTCGCGCGAAGACGACGTCCGCGGCGGCTACTACCGATCCGGCTTCGTTCATCGCATCCGGGTCGGCCTCGATCGTGCGGGCCGGCCACTGGCGTGGCGTCACGGCATGGCCGGTCAGTCCAATCATCCCGAACGCGAGGGCGTGCATCCGACCTCGGTCGAGGGGGTAGTGGACTCTCCCTACGTTCTCGGTGCCGGCGCGCGCCGCGTGGTCGCGCATTCGCCGCGTACCGCGGTGCCGGTGTGGTACTGGCGCTCGGTAGGGCACAGCCATTCGGCCTTCGCGATGGAATCGATGATCGACGAGCTGGCGCATGCCAGCGGCCAGGATCCGCTCGCCTATCGCATGTTGTTGCTGAAGGACGCACCGCGCCATCGGCGCGTGCTGGAGGTCGCCGCGCAGCGCTTTGGCTGGGATCGTCGCCCGCAAGCCGGACGAGGGCACGGTATTGCCGTGCACGCGTGCTTCGGCAGCGTCGCGGCGCAGGCCGTCGAAGTCTCGCTGCAGGACGGTGCCATCCGCGTCCATCGCGTGGTCTGTGCCATCGACTGCGGCGTGGCGGTGAATCCGGACAACGTGCGCGCGCAGATGGAAAGCGCCATCGTCTACGGCCTGAGCGCGGCGCTGCATGGCCGCGTCACCATCGAGCGCGGGACGGTGCGCGAATCCAACTTCCACGACTATCCGGCGCTGCGGATGGGGCAGATGCCAGTGATCGAAGTGCATGTCATCGACAGCGGGGAAAGCCCCGGCGGGGCGGGCGAGCCCGGCACGCCGCCGATCGCGCCGGCGGTCGCCAATGCGGTATTCCAGCTCACCGGCACCCGGCTGCGCGAACTCCCGCTGCAATTGCCGCAACGGCGGCAGACTCGACCGAACGCCTGACATCCAACGCCTGACCCCAGGAGCCCTGTATGCCCAACCCCTTTCCCTCGCATGCCGATGCGCCGAGCGGCGCTACATCCGGCCTGTCCGCGTCCCGGCTGGAACGTGCCGCCTATCTGCTGCTGCGTATCGTCTTCGGGTTCGTGATGATGACCCACGGCCTGCCCAAGCTGCTGGGCACCAGTCACGGCTCGATGGCCGACCCCATGGCGGGCGCGACGCGCCTGATCGCCGAAGTCCTGCACCTGCCTGCTGCGCCGGTGCTGGCCTGGCTCGTCGCGGTGCTCGAAACCTTCGGCGGCGCGATGCTGATCGCCGGGGTCTTCACCCGGCCGCTGGCCGCCTTGTTCACGGTCCAGATGATCGCGATCTGCTATATCCATCGGCAGCACTTCGCCTGGATCGACCGGGGCATGGAGTACCCGCTGGTGCTGCTGGCGGTCGTCTTGCTGATTGCGGCACGTGGTGGCGGGGCCTGGTCGCTGGACGCGGCACTGGCGGCGCGCCGCGGGTCCTGAGCATGGCGGGGCTGCGATGCGCGCTCAGCCGGCATGGCGGGATTGACGCGGCGCCGATCGATCTGTTAATTCTGCCGGACCTTCAATGCAGATCGATCCCAACGGCATGGACCGCTTCGACGCCTTGCAATTGTTTACGCGCATCGTGGAACTGGGCACCTTTTCCGGTGCCGCCAACGCGCTCAATATTCCGCGCGCCACCGCCACGCATGCGATCAAGGAACTGGAGGCGCGGCTCGGCGTCCGGCTGCTGGAACGCACCACGCGTCAGGTTCGGCCCACGCTGGACGGCCAGGCATTTTATGAGCGCAGCAAGCGCGTGCTCGCCGAACTCGAGAATGCCGAGACCTCGCTGAGCAGCCACGCCGCCGATCCGCGCGGCACGCTGCGGCTCGATCTGCATGGCATTCACGCGGCGATGATCATCCTGCCGCGGATCGACGAGTTCCATCGGCGCTATCCGCATATCGAGCTGGTGATCAGCAGCGGCGATCGTCTGGTCGATCTGGTCGGGGAGGGCATCGATTGCGTGGTGCGGGCCGGCGTGCCGCGCGAATCCTCGCTGGTAGCGCGCCGCTTGGCCAATCTGCCCGAGATCATCTGCGCCAGTCCGGCTTATCTGGAGCGTCACGGCACGCCGCGCCATCCCGACGAACTCGCGCAGCACCAGGGCGTGGGCTTCTTCTCCCGCAATCACGATTACCGCTACCCGTTCACCGTACGGATCGACGGCGACGTGGTCGAATACCTGCCGCGAGGGTGGATCACCGTCAGCGACGCCGAGTGCTATACGCAAGCCGGGCTGGCCGGATGCGGACTGATCCAGGTGCCGCGCTTTCGTCTCGAGGAGCATCTGCGCGCGGGACGGCTGGTGCAGGTGCTGGCGGACTGGCCGTGCCCGGAACTGCCGATCTCGGTCATGTACACCTCGCAGCGCCAGCTCGCCCCGCGCGTGCGCGCGTTCGTGGATTGGGTCGCGGCGCTGTATCAGGAGCGATTCGGGCCGCTGAAGTAGCCGCGTTGGCCGAGCCGCGTCATGCTCAGGGCTGATTGAGGCGCGGTGGCGATGACGAACGCCGCTGCCCTCTCCCCATCCCTCTCCCGCAAGCGGGAGAGGGAGCCGCATATCGCCAGCTCGCCCGACTGTGGTCCGTTGCTGCCCTCTCTCGCTGGCGGTTTTCTCCCCTCTCCCGCTTGCGGGAGAGGGGCGGGGGAGAGGGCAGGGCGGTGCAATTTACCGCCAACTACCGCACACGCGCGAAGCCGCGCGTGCCGAAAATTCAAGCCCGATTCACCACCGGCAGCAGCGCCCCATGAATCGCGCGGGCGGCATCCGAAGCGAGGAACAGGATCGCGTCAGCCAGCGCCGCCGGATCGACCCAGCGCGAGGCGTCGGCATCCGGCATCGCCGCACGGTTCTCCGGGGTATCGAGCACGCTGGGCAGCACGGCGTTGACATGGACACCCTGGTCGCGCACCTCGGCCGACAGCGCCTCGGTCAGCCGCGCCAGCGCGTCCTTCGATGCGCAGTAGGCACCCATCTGCGCCAGCCCGCGCGCGGCCGAGTTCGCGCCGACATTGACGATCCTGCCGCCGCCGGCGGCGATCATATGCGGGACCACCGCGCGCGACACGTTCAGCACGGTACGCAGGTTCAGGTCGAACATCCGCTCCCACTGTGCATCGGCGCCTTCGCCGACGACCGGGCCCATGCCGAAGCCGCCCGCGAGATTGCAGACCACATCGATACGCTTGCAGCTGCCGATCGCCTGTTCGACCGCGCGCTTGACCGCGCTGGCGTCGAGCAGGTCGGCCTCCACTGCGAGGTGCGCACCGGCCGGAAGGGCCGGGCTGACGCCCGGGCGGTCCACCAGCACCAGCCGTGCGCCGGCGCGCGCGAAGGCGTCGGCCACCGCACGGCCCAGGTTGCCGGCCGCGCCGGTGATGAGGACGGTCTTGTCGTGGAAGTCGAATGCCATGTCGAATCTCCTGGATGTAGGTGGCATCGGAGCGTTGCATCGCGCCGATGCGGTCGGCGCCCAGTGTATGGCGACGCGCCCAACAGGATGTTGCGATTGCGGCTCGGGCTAACCCTGTTTCGCGGCAGGAAATTGCGGCATCGGGTAGCCGGCCCGCCTACAGCGTCTATAACTCCAGCGGCATCGCGCTGGTGCACTTGATCTCGTCGAGGCATACACTGGATCGGACCCCGCTGACGCCCGGAATCCGCATCAGCGTATCGAGCAGGAAGTCCGACAGCGACTTCAGGTCGCGTGCGACGACCTTCAATACATAGTCGATATCGCCCGTCACGGAGAAGCACTCCTGGATCTGGGCCAGCTCGGTGACCAGGCCCTTGAACTTGGACAGGTCGCGGATATGCCCGCGCTCCATCGTCACATGGATGAACGCCACCACGCCGAAGCCGAGCATGGTGCCGTCCAGCCGCGCCTCGTAGCGCTTGATGATGCCGCTTTCCTCCAGGCGGCGGTGGCGCCGCAAAGTCTGGGCCGGCGACAGGTTGATGGCCTCGGCCAGTTCCAGGTTGGAGGCGCGGCCGTGCTCCTGCAGAACGTCCAGCAGGCGGCGGTCGGTACGGTCCAGTTCGATCGAATGCATCTTTATTTCTCCAAGGCTCGGATCGACGAAATGTTATCTCACATCCTAGGGTTTCCCTGTGCTTTTAACGAAATCCAATTTGGCGCCGCGAAATATAAACTGCATTGCATTGCCGCATGCTTCGGCACTGCCAAGCCGCTGCCGCGGCCCAAGGCGGCCGACGCGCCACAGCGGTATCGGACGCATGCGCAGCCGAAATAATATTTCCCCTGGGGATGCCCCGGCATCCCGGACCCACAACCCACTTGCCAGAAGACGATATGAGCGATCTCTTTGACAACCCGATGCAGCTGATGGGCTTTGAATTCGTCGAATTCGCCTCGCCGACGCCGAACGTGCTGGAGCCCCTGTTCGAGCAGATGGGCTTCACGCTGGTGGCCCGCCACCGCTCCAAGGACGTGGTGCTGTATCGCCAGGGCGACGTCAATTTCATCGTCAATCGCGAGCCGAACAGCCTGGCCGCGTACTTCGCCGCCGAGCACGGCCCCAGCGCCTGCGGCATGGCGTTCCGCGTCAAGGACTCGCACAAGGCCTATGCCCGCGCGCTCGAGCTCGGGGCCCAGCCGGTCGAGATCCCGACCGGCCCGATGGAACTGCGCTTGCCGGCGATCAAGGGAATCGGCGGCGCGCCGCTCTACCTGATCGACCGCTTCGAAGACGGCAAGAGCATCTACGACATCGACTTCGAATTCGTCGAAGGCGTCGATCGCCGCCCGGTCGGCCACGGCCTGAAGCTGATCGACCACCTGACCCACAACGTCTACCGTGGCCGCATGGCGTACTGGGCGGACTTCTACGAGAAGCTGTTCAACTTCCGCGAGATCCGCTACTTCGACATCAAGGGCGAGTACACCGGCCTGACCTCGAAGGCGATGACCGCGCCGGACGGCAAGATCCGCATCCCGCTGAACGAGGAATCGCAGAAGGGCGGCGGCCAGATCGAGGAATTCCTGATGGAGTTCAACGGCGAAGGCATCCAGCACATCGCCTTCCTGTGCGACAACCTGATCGAGGTCATCGACAACCTGCAACTGTCGGGCGTGCCGCTGGCGACCGCGCCGAACCAGTATTACTACGAGAACCTGGAAAAGCGCCTGCCCGGCCATGGCCAGCCGGTCGACCAGCTGCAGGCCCGCGGCATCCTGCTCGACGGCACCACCGAAGGCGGCCAGCGCCGCCTGCTGCTGCAGATCTTCTCCAAGCCGCTGCTCGGTCCCGTGTTCTTCGAATTCATCCAGCGCGAAGGCGACGATGGCTTCGGCGAAGGCAACTTCAAGGCGCTGTTCGAATCGCTCGAGCGTGACCAGATCGAGCGGGGCGTGCTGACCGTCTGATCGTCTGATCGGTCTGATCCGTCGGCTGCTTCAGCCGGCGGCAACCCCGACCGATCGTGTCGGGATCATTCACAGGGTCATATCCACCGACTGCCCGGCGCTACCCGCGCCGCGGCAGCGCACAGCCATAAGCGCCCGCCCCGATAGAGGCGCCCGGCTATCATTCCAAAAGAATGGGTAGAGGAAACACTTCATGCATGCAGACAACTCGGACCGCTCGCTGCAGCGCGGCCTGAAGAACCGGCACATCCAGCTGATCGCGCTGGGCGGTGCCATCGGCACGGGCCTGTTCCTGGGCATCGCCCAGACCATCAAGATGGCGGGCCCTTCGGTATTGCTGGGCTATGCGATCGCCGGCATCGTCGCCTTTTTCATCATGCGCCAGCTCGGCGAGATGGTGGTCGACGAGCCGGTGGCAGGCTCCTTCAGCTATTTCGCCGACAAGTACTTCGGCCATTTCGCCGGCTTCATGTCGGGCTGGAATTACTGGGTGCTCTATATCCTGGTCAGCATGGCCGAGCTGTCGGCGGTCGGCATCTACGTCCAGTACTGGTGGCCGGAGATTCCGACCTGGGTGTCGGCACTGGCCTTCTTCCTGATCATCAACGCGGTCAACCTGGCGAGCGTCAAGTCCTTCGGCGAGACCGAGTTCTGGTTCTCGATCGTCAAGGTCGCGGCGATCATCGGCATGATCGGCTTCGGCGGCTATCTGCTGGTGTCCGGCGAGGCCGGCCCGCAGGCCTCGGTGGCGAACCTGTGGCAGCACGGCGGCTTCTTCCCGAACGGCGTGTCCGGTCTGGTGATGGCGATGGCGGTGATCATGTTCTCGTTCGGCGGCCTGGAGCTGGTGGGCATCACCGCGGCCGAAGCCGATTCGCCCGAGAAGACCATCCCCAAGGCGACCAACCAGGTCATCTATCGCATCCTGATCTTCTATGTCGGCGCGCTCGGCGTCCTGCTGTCGCTGTACCCGTGGGAGAACGTCGCCAGCGGCGGCAGCCCCTTCGTGCTGATCTTCCACGCGCTGAACAGCAACTGGGTCGCCAACGTGCTGAACGTGGTGGTGCTGACCGCGGCGCTGT
>JAPSLC010000011.1 GCA_031181345.1 Cupriavidus sp.
GGTAATTTGCTTCATGTCGGCCCCCTTTCTGTCGTGATTGGTTGATGCAAGATTCTAGCCCGCGCGGCGCGATGGCGCGCCAAAGCGGGCTGGGGATCACCCCTTGTCGTGTCGATTGCCGGCCTTCGCGGCCGCCTTGCCGTTGCCGCTGCCGCTGCCCTTGCGAGCGGTGGCCGCGTCCGGAATGCGGTCCAGTTCGGCCAGCCACGCGGTCGATTCGCTGTCGCTGGGCGCGCGCCAGTCGCCGCGCGGCGACAGCGAGCCGCCCGAGCCCACCTTCGGTGCGTTCGGAACGCACGAGCGCTTGAACTGGCTGGTGCGGAAGAAGCGGTCGAGGAAGATGCGCAAGTTGCGCTTGATGTCGGCCAGTTCGTACTGGTTGCGCGCGACATGGGCCTCCTCGGGCCACTGCCCCGCCTCGCGGTCGCCCCAGGCGTGCAGCGCCAGGTAGGCGACCTTCGATGGCGTGAAGCCGAAGCGCAGCGTGTAGTAGAGGTTGAAGTCCTGCAGCTCGTAGGGCCCGATCACGCTCTCGGTCTTCTGGCCCGGCTTGTCGGTCGAATCGCCCGGCACCAATTCGGGGCTGATATCGGTGCCCAGCACGTCGAGCAGCACCTCGGTGCCGCCCGCACCGATCTGGCCCGTTTCCGCGACCCAGCGCACCAGATGCGAGATCAGCGTCTTCGGCACGCTGGCATTGACGTTGTAATGCGACATGTGGTCGCCGACGCCATAGGTGCACCAGCCCAGCGCCAGCTCGCTGAGATCGCCGGTACCGATCACGATGCCGTTGTGGTGGTTGGCCAGCCGGAACAGATGGTTGGTGCGCTCGCCGGCCTGCACGTTCTCGAAGGTCACGTCGTAGACCGGCTCGCCGTCGGCGAACGGGTGGCCCAGGTCCTTGAGCATCGCCAGGCAGCTCGGCCGGATGTCGATCTCGCGCGCGGTGCAGCCGACCACCTCCATCAGCCGCCTGGCCTGCTGCAGCGTGCGATCGCTGGTGGCGAAGCCCGGCATCGTGAAGCCGAGGATATTGGCGCGCGGCAGGCCCAGCCGGTCCATCGCCTTGGCGCAGACCAGCAGCGCATGGGTCGAGTCCAGGCCGCCCGATACGCCGATCACCACCTTCGAAATCCCGGTGGCCGACAGCCGCTGCACCAACGCCTGCACCTGGATCTGGTAGACCTCGTTGCAGCGTTCGTCGCGCCGCCGGCGGTCGGCCGGCACATACGGGAAGCGCTCGACGCGGCGTTGCAGCGGCAGATCGCGGTCCTCGTCGACGCCCAGCACGAAGCCCACGGTGCGGAACTTCGCCACTTCGCCGGCATGGCGGCGCACCGAGTCGCCGAAGGTGGTCATGTGCATGCGTTCGCGCGACAGCCGCTCCAGATCGACGTCGGCGAAGATCATGTGCGAATCGTCGGCGAAGCGCTCCGATTCGGCCAGCAGTTCACCGTTCTCGTAGACCAGCGCCTGGCCGTCCCAGGCCAGGTCGGTGGTCGATTCGCCCTTGCCGGCCGAGCTGTACAGATAGGCGGCCAGGCACCGGGCCGATTGCTGGGACACCAGCTGATGGCGGTAGCCGGACTTGCCGACCACGATATTGGACGCCGACAGATTGACCAGCACCGTGGCGCCCGCCAGCGCGGCGAACGACGACGGCGGGATCGGCACCCAGACGTCCTCGCAGATCTCGACATGGAAGCGCAGCAGCGGGATGTTCTCGACCTCGAACAGCAGTCCGGCGCCGAACGGCACGCTCTGCCCCAGCAGGTCGATCTGCTCGACCGTGGCGCAGTCGGCCGCGCTGAACTGGCGGGCCTCGTAGAACTCCCAGTAATTCGGCAGAAAGCTCTTGGGCACCACGCCGCGCAGCTGGCCGCCGGCGACGACCACCGCGCAGTTGAACAGCAGATGCTGGACCCGCAGCGGCATGCCGACCACCAGCACGCACGGCAGCGTGCGCGAGGCCTCGACGATCTCGCCCAGCGCCCGCTCGCAGGCGTCGAGCAGGGTCTTCTGATGGAACAGGTCGTCGCAGCTGTAGGCCGACAGGCCCAGCTCGGGGAAGGCCACCAGCGCGGCGCCGGCGTCGGCCGCCTCGCGGGCCAGCGCAATGGTCTGCTGCGCGTTGAAGACGGGATCGGCGACCTTGCAGCGCGGCACGCCGACCGCCACGCGCACGAAGCCATGGGAATACAGATTGAAGAATCGGCTCATCTCGAACACCCTTGTTGTGCGCAGGGCCGGCATGGTGCCGGACAGATGCAAGGCGCGGCCACAGGCGATAATGCGACGTCGGCATCTGCCCCGCATCCACCTTTCTGGCCGCCGGTCCCGCGGACCTCGGCAAGGCACACCGTGAAAGCAAGCAAGTCCATGCCATCCCACGCAGGCAGCGCCGCCATGCAGGCGGAGCGACCCGAGAATTATCGCACGCGTATCGTCGAGAACCTGGCCGACATCGCGCCGGCCGAGTGGGACGGCCTGCTGGCGCGACAGCCCGGCCGCACGCCCTTCCTGCGCCATGCCTTCCTGCACGCGCTGCATGCGAGCGGCAGCGCCAACGACGACACCGGCTGGAGTCCGCGCTACCTGACCTTGTGGAAGGACGCCGCCGACGGCGAGCGGCTGGCCGCCGCGATGCCGCTCTACGCGAAGGCGCACTCCTACGGGGAGTATGTGTTCGACTGGGCCTGGGCCGACGCCTATGCGCAGAACGGCCTGGAGTACTACCCGAAGTGGCTGGCGGCGATTCCGTTCACGCCGGTGCAGGGCACGCGCCTGCTGGCCGAGAACGCGCTGGCGCGCGAGCTGTTGCTGCAGGTCGCGCTGACGCTGGCCGAGCAGAGCCAGCTTTCCTCACTGCACGTGCTGTTCCCCGACGACGCCGAGGCCGCGCTGATGGAGCAGGCCGGCATGATGATGCGCCACGGTGTGCAGTTCCACTGGACCAATCCCGGCTATCCGGACTTCGAGGCGTTTCTCGCCACGCTGTCGCAGAAGAAGCGCAAGAACATCCGCGCCGAACGGCGCCGCGTCGCCGAGGCCGGCATCGCGTTCCGCCATCTGCGCGGCATGGAGATCGGTCCCGACGACTGGCGGCTGTTCCATCGCTGCTACCGGCAGACCTATCGCGAACACCGTTCGACGCCGTATCTGAACCTGGATTTCTTCGAGCGCATCGGCGCGGCGATGCCGGAGCATCTGCTGCTGGTGATCGCGCGGCGCGAGGGGCGCGACATCGCCGCCTCGCTGCTGGTCTACGACGACGACCCCGAGGTCAGCACGCTGTACGGCCGCTATTGGGGCGCGCTCGAACACCATCCGTGCCTGCATTTCGAGACGGCCTACTACCAGCCGCTCGCCTTCTGCATCGGACACGGGATTCGCACCTTCGAAGGGGGCGCGCAGGGCGAGCACAAGATGGCGCGCGGCTTCCTGCCGGTGGCCACGCGTTCCGCCCACTGGCTCGCGCACCCTGCCTTCGCCGATGCGGTCGAGCGCTTCCTCGCGCGCGAGCGCGCGGGGATCGATGCGTATCTGGATGAATTGAACGACAGGACGCCGTATGCGAGGACGGCAGAAGGTGGCGAGGGGTAGATGTTCTTCCCTCTCCCGCTCGCGGGAGAGGGGTCGGGGGAGAGGGAAACGCCGGCCGTCAAGCCGGCGCGGTCACCGGTTGCAGACGTCCCAGGCCCTCTCCCCCAGCCCCTCTCCCACACGTGGGAGAGGGGAGCCAACCAACGAGCGGGGAGACCGCTCAGGTCAAACCTTCGCCGCCACCCACTCGCCCACGCCCGCCAGCGCCGCCGGCAGCTTCGCCGGTTCGGTGCCGCCGGCCTGGGCCATGTCCGGGCGGCCGCCGCCCTTGCCGCCGACCTGCTGGGCGACGAAGTTGACCAGCTCGCCGGCCTTGACCTTGCCGGTCGCGTCGGCGGTGACGCCGGCGATCAGGCTGACCTTGCCGTCCTGCACCGCGCCGAGCACGATGGCCGCGCTCTTGAGCTTGTCCTTGAGCTTGTCCATGGTCTCGCGCAGCGTCTTGACGTCGGCGCCTTCGAGCTGGGCCGCCAGCACCTTCAGGCCCTTGATCTCGATCGCCTGGCTCGCCAGCTCGTCGCCCTGCGAGGCAGCGAGCTTGCTCTTCAGGCGCTCCAGTTCCTTCTCCAGCGCGCGGACCTGGTCCTGCATCTGGCCGATGCGCGGCACCAGCTCGCTCGGCTGCGCCTTCAGCGCGGAAGCGGCTTCGTTCAGCCGCGCATCGAGCGACTGCAGATAGTGCAGCGCGTTGTCGCCGGTGATCGCCTCGACGCGGCGGATGCCGGCCGCGACGCCGCCTTCCACCACGATCTTGAACAGGCCGATGTCGCCGGTGCGGGTCACGTGGGTGCCGCCGCACAGTTCCTTCGAGCTGCCGATCGACAGCACGCGCACCTCGTCGGCGTACTTCTCGCCGAACAGCGCCATCGCGCCGCTCTTGACGGCATCGTCGAACGGCATCAGCTCGGCGCCGGTGGCCTCGTTGCGCAGGATCTCGGCGTTGACGATCTCCTCGACCTCGCGGATCTGTGCCGCGGTCAGCGGCGCGTTGTGCGAGAAGTCGAAACGGGTCTTGTCGGCGTCGACCAGCGAGCCCTTCTGCTGCACGTGGCTGCCCAGCACTTCGCGCAGCGCCTTGTGCATCAGGTGGGTGGCCGAATGGTTGCGCATCGTGCGCGCGCGGCGCAGGGCGTCGACCTCGGCGGTCACGGTATCGCCGACCTTCAGCGCGGCGCCGCCGAGCGTGCCCTGATGGCCGAACACATCGGCCTGAACCTTGGTCGTATCGGCCACCGCGAACACTGCCGCGCCGGCCTTCAGCTCGCCCTGGTCGCCGGCCTGGCCGCCCGACTCGGCGTAGAACGGGGTGTGGTCGAGCACCACCACCCCGGTCTGGCCCGGCTGCATGACCTCGACCGAGGCGCCGTCGACATACAGCGCCACCACTTTGGCGTCCTCCAGCACCAGCTTCTCGTAGCCGTGGAAGGTCGTCTTGGCGCCGCTGTACTCGAGGCCGGCGGCCATCTTGAACTTGCCGGCGGCACGGGCCTGCTCGCGCTGGCGCGTCATGGCGGCGTCGAAGGCGGCCTCGTCGACCGACACTTCCTGCTCGCGGCAGACGTCCTGCGTCAGGTCCAGCGGAAAGCCGTAGGTGTCGTGCAGCTTGAACGCGAGTTCGCCGTCCAGCATGTTGCCGCCCTTGGCCTTCAGATCGGCCAGCGCCGCATCGAGAATGCTCATGCCGTTCTCGATGGTCTCGAAGAAGCGCTCTTCCTCGGCCTTCAGCACCTCGACCACGCGCGGCTCGGCCTCGGCCAGCTCCGGATAGGCCTCGCCCATCTGCGCGACCAGGTCGGCCACCATCTTGTGGAAGAACGGCGTCTTGCGGCCCAGCTTGTAGCCGTGGCGGATCGCGCGGCGCACGATCCGGCGCAGCACGTAGCCGCGGCCCTCGTTGCCCGGAATCACGCCGTCGACGATCAGGAAGGAGCAGGCGCGGATATGGTCGGCGATGACCTTCAGCGAGTTGTTGTTCAGATCGTCGACACCGGTTTCGCGCGCGGCGGCGCGGATCAGCGCCTGGAACAGGTCGATCTCGTAGTTGCTGTGGACGTGCTGCAGCACCGCGGCAATACGCTCCAGGCCCATGCCGGTATCGACGCAGGGCTTGGGCAGCGGCGTCATGTTGCCTTGCTCGTCCCGGTTGAACTGCATGAACACCAGGTTCCAGATCTCGATGTAGCGGTCCCCGTCCTCTTCGGCCGATCCCGGCGGGCCGCCCCAGACGTCCGGACCGTGGTCGTAGAAGATTTCCGAGCACGGGCCGCAGGGGCCGGTGTCGGCCATCTGCCAGAAGTTGTCGGACGCATAGCGCGCGCCCTTGTTGTCGCCGATGCGGACGATGCGCTCGACCGGCACGCCGACTTCCCTGGCCCAGATGTCATAGGCCTCGTCGTCCTCGGCATAGACCGTGACCCACAGCTTCTCGGCCGGCAGGTTGTAGACCTTGGTCAACAGCTCCCACGCGTACTGGATCGCCTCGCGCTTGAAGTAGTCGCCGAACGAGAAGTTGCCCAGCATCTCGAAGAAGGTATGGTGGCGCGCGGTATAGCCGACGTTTTCCAGGTCGTTGTGCTTGCCGCCGGCGCGCACCGAACGCTGCGACGAGGTCGCGCGCGTGTAGGGCCGCTTGTCGGTGCCGAGGAAGACGTCCTTGAACTGCACCATGCCGGAGTTGGTGAACAACAGCGTCGGATCGTTGGCCGGCACGAGGCTCGACGAGCGGACCACGGTATGGCCCTTCGATTCGAAGAACTGCAGGAACTTGCTGCGGATGTCGGAGACTTTCATGTTTGGGGGCAAGGCGTCCCCGCATGGCATCGCAGGGCGCAGTCGGATTGGATTTGCAAACCGTTGATTATACGGGGAACGCCGCCGCAACGGCAGGCTGGACCGGCGGTTGCGGGCGCGCTGCCGGGGGCATGCGCGGCACGGAGGCGACACCGCTGCCGAAGTCCGCGGATGTGCGTCCGGCGGCCCGCCGGTGGTACAGTGCTGGCTGTCCCGGGCCGGGCCGGCCCACCCGCTGCACGCCTGTGCCGCTTTCGTGCCGCCGCCTCGTGCCCCCGGCTCGACCGGCCGGCCCTGCGCCGCCCTGCCCGATTCCCGATTCCCGATTCGCCGTCCAGCCGCCTCACCGCTATCGCCTGATATTCCCATGGGAGCTTTAAGCCACCTCCGCGTCCTCGACCTGACCCGCGTGCTCGCCGGGCCCTGGTGCGCCCAGAACCTTGCCGACTTCGGCGCCGACGTGATCAAGATCGAACGGCCCGGCGCCGGCGACGATACGCGCACCTGGGGGCCGCCCTGGCTGCTGGACGAGTCGGGCCGCGACACGGCCGAGGCCGCCTACTACCTCGCCGCCAACCGCAACAAGCGCTCGGTGACCTGCGACATCAGCACGCCCGAAGGCCAGCAGCTGGTGCGCGAACTGGCGGCGCAGAGCGACGTGGTGCTGGAGAACTACAAGGTCGGCCAGCTGAAGAAGTACGGGCTCGATTACGAGTCGCTGAAGGCGGTCAAGCCCGACCTGATCTACTGCTCGGTGACCGGCTTCGGCCAGACCGGCCCCTACGCCGCCCGCCCCGGCTACGACTTCATCATCCAGGGCATGGGCGGCTTCATGAGCCTGACCGGCGAGCGCGACGACCTGCCCGGCGGCGGGCCGCAGAAGGCCGGCGTGGCGATCTCCGACCTGATGACGGGCCAGTACGCGACCATCGCGGTGCTGGCCGCGCTGGCGCACCGCGACCGCACCGGCGAGGGCCAGTACATCGACATGGCGCTGCTCGACGTGCAGGTCGCCATGCTGGCCAACATGAACACCAACTACCTGGCTAGCGGCATCGCGCCCAAGCGCTGGGGCAACGCGCACCCGAACATCGTGCCGTACCAGACCTTCCAGGCGGCCGACGGCTGGATCATCGTCGCGGTCGGCAACGACGGACAGTTCCGCAAGTTCGTCGAGGCGGGCGGCCGGCCCGAACTGTCGGCCGATCCGCGCTTCGCCACCAATCCGCAGCGCGTGGCCAACCGCGACACGCTGGTGCCGATCCTGGCCGAGATGGTCAAGCCGCGCACGCGCGCGCAGTGGATCGCCGCTCTGGAAGCGGCCGGCGTGCCGTGCGGCCCGATCAACACGCTCGACGATGTGTTCGAGGACGCCCAGGTGAAGGCGCGCGGGCTGCGCGTGGACCTGCCGCACCCGAGCGCGGGCGAGGTCAAGCTGGTCGGCAGCCCGATCAAGATGAGCGCCACGCCGCCGCAGGCGGTCCGCCACCCGCCGCTGCTGGGCGAGCACACCGACGCGGTGCTGGGCGAGATGCTCGGCTACACGCCGGAGCGCATTGCCGAGCTGCGGGCCAAGGGCGTGCTCTGACGGGCCGATGCGGGTTCGAATGCCGGTCCGAATGACGATTTGAGCGATGAATGACGTGGCGGCGGCCCAGGGGCCGGCCGTCGCCCGCGCCGATTCCCCAACCCCTTCCCCACCTGAACCGAGCCGGAGTACCCATGCAGATCGATGCCTTGCTCGCTTTTCTCCACTTCCTGTCCATCTTCGCGCTGATCACCTTCCTGGTGGCCGAGGCCGTGGTGCTGCGGCCCGGCATCACGCCGGCGGCGGTACGCCGGGTCGGCATCTACGATCTGCTGTACTTCGGCTCCGCGATGGCGGCGCTGGCCACCGGCCTGCTGCGGCTGTTCTACGGCGCCAAGGGCGTCGACTTCTATCTGCCCAACCCGTGGTTCCACGCCAAGATGACGGTGTTCGTGCTGATCGCGCTGTGCTCGCTGCCGCCGACCTTCCGCTTCCGCCGCTGGCGCGCGCAGGCCGCTGGCCAGAGCGGCTTCGTGCCGTCCGACGTCGAATTGAAGGCGGCGCGCCGCTGGGTCATGATCGAAGCGCATCTGCTGATCCTGCTGCCCTTGTGCGCGGTGATGATGGCGCGCGGGCTGGGCATGCGCGGCTGAAGCCGGCCGCGCTGCCTTGCTGATCCTGCGCTGCTGACCGGAAGACCCAAAGATCCAGACACCGAAACACCGAAAGACCGATACGAGGCGCCGGCGGACCCGCCGCGCCCACCGATTCCCAACCTGCTGACTGGCTACCATGTTCAAGACCTTCGCCGCCAACGCGCTGAGCGCGGCCGCCCTCGTGGCGTCCGTCGGCGCCGCCCTGTTCGCCGCTCCGGCGGCCGCCCAACCGCCTGCCGCCGCGTGGCCGAGCAAGCCGATCCGCTTCGTCGTGCCCTATCCGGCCGGCGGCCCGCTCGACACCGTCGCGCGCGCGATCGGCGACAAGCTCAAGGACTCGCTCGGCCAACCCGTGGTCATCGAGAACCGGCCCGGCGCCGGCGGCAACCTCGGCGCGGACTACGTGGCGCGCCAACCGGCCGACGGCTACACCATCGTGATGGGCGCGGTGGCCACGCACGCGATCAACCCGACGCTGTTCGCGAAGATGCCCTACGACCCCGTCAAGGACTTCACGCCGATCACGCTGGTCGCCGACGTGCCCAACGTGCTGGTGATGCATCCGGGCAAGGCCGCCGAGCTGCATATCGAATCGGTGCGCGACCTGGTCGAATATGCGCGCAAGAACCCGGGCAAGCTCGACTACGCGTCCGGCGGCAACGGCAGCGCGGGCCATCTGTCGGGCGAGCTGTTCAAGAGCCTGGCGAAAGTCAGCATGGTCCATATCCCCTACAACGGCGCCGCGCCGGCCCAGCTGTCGGTGCTGTCGGGGCAGACCGACCTGATCTTCGACAACCTGGCCTCGGCCAGCGCCAATATCAAGGCGGGCAAGCTCAAGGCCTTCGCCGTGACCACGCCGGCGCGCGCCGGCGCCCTGCCCGAGTTGCCGACCATTGCCGAAGCGGGCAAGGGGCTGGGCCTGGAGAGCTTCGACATCTCGACCTGGTTCGGCGTGTTCGCGCCGGCCAACGTGCCGCGCGACATCGTCGACCGGCTCAACCGCGAGATCGTCGCGATCCTGAAGACCGACGAGATGAAGGCGCGCATGGCCCGCATCGGCGCCCAGCCCGCGCCGACCACGCCCGAGCAGTTCGGCGCGCTGGTGCAGCGCGAGCTGAAGAAGTACGCGCAGATCGTCAAGGCGTCGGGGGCGAAGGTGGACTGACGTCAAGGCGTCGATCCTCGCCAGCTGGCGCGATCGCGGCCCGCTGCCTGTCATGGGCAGCGGGCCGTTTCCTTTTTTGGCATGGGGATTTCCGCGCGGACCGATTTAACAATGTTTGCGCATGCCGCGACAGGGCCTCTCCCGTACCTTGATGCCACGCCACCGCCGACGCGGTCCTGCATCGAGACAACTACGGGGAGACATCGTGAACGCCAGCCACATCGACTTCGACATGCCGCTGCCGCCTGCCGCCTGGCACGGCGGCTGTCACGTGCAGCGCAGCGCCGACGGAAAGCTGGAGCTCGGCAGCAGCTTCGGGATGGCGCTGCGCGCCGGGCTCCACCGCATCTTCCGGATTGGCAAGACCAGTGCCGACGCGGCACGCAACCAGGCGTCGTGGCGCGCGCTGATCGCGGCCGTCGAAAGCCGCGGAGGCGCCGCGGTGCGCGAACGCCTGTGCCGCGCCAGCCTGACACTGCCTGGCGATCGCGTACCGGGCTTGACCATCGCGGACCGCATCGAGCGCGGCAGCTACCTTTCCCACGCGGCGCTGCACCACGTGTTCCTGCTGTTCCGCTGCACCTTGTCCGTGCATCGGGCCAATCAGCGGCTCCATGCCGAATTGCTGACCCCGGCCGCCAACTCGTCGTCGGCCACGCCGCTGTACGCCATGCTCGATGGCATCAGCCTCGGGCTCGGCGACATCGCCGACAACGGCGCCGCCTGCCCTTTGCCGGCCACTCGCGCCTACGTCGCCGAACAGCTGAAGCTGGGACTGCAGGCGCAAACCGCGCGGCCACGCCAGCGCGATCCCGCCGTGTTGCAATCCACGCTGGCCAGTTGCGCACCCGAGCTGGCTGGCCCGAACAACACCGCGGGTCGTGACCGATGGCTGCGCGAGTACGATCGCCGTCTGCGCACCGGGCCGATCCAGCATGCAGCGATGAGCCCCAGCGAACGCAAGGCGTGCGACCGGGAGGCCGCGGTCGCAGGAGTGCTGGCGGAACTGCAGCACGCGGAATTGATGCGCCGCCTGAAGCAGAACGAAGCCGACATCGCGGAGAGGCGGCCTCGGCCGGCTCCCGAAGCCGGCAACGGCGCCGGCACGCCCGACGAGCCCCTGACCGGGCTGCTGGCCACCCGCACGAGCCTGCTCGCGATGCTGAAGGAGCGCGAGCTGCACGACGTGCTGCGCCGTTGCGATGGCGAGCTGGCATTGAGCCCGCTGAGTCAGGACGCGACGCACATCCGATCGCTGATGCAGCGCCGCACCCACGCGCGCGCGCAGCTCGATGGCGACCTGGCCGTGCAGAAGCAGCGC
This sequence comes from Cupriavidus sp., assembly GCA_031181345.1. Classification (GTDB taxonomy): domain Bacteria; phylum Pseudomonadota; class Gammaproteobacteria; order Burkholderiales; family Burkholderiaceae; genus Cupriavidus. The sequence goes on from JAPSLC010000011.1 coordinate 11,064, forward strand.
GACCTGATCCGCGCCGATTTGGTCAAGGGCTTGTGCCAGGCCGTGCGCCAGGAGGTCGATCGCCATACCGCGCGCGGCGAACGGATGGACGAGTCAGGACTGCTGCGCGTCGTCGATGCGAAATTGTCGGATCCCGCCTGTCTGCGGCAGTTTCTGGCGGCGCGCAATCTGCAATATCTGCACGACCTCGGCCATGGACACGATCGCGCCACGGCCATTGCCGGGCTGGTACGCGCCAGCGATCGGTATCCGTTCGACGAAGCCACACGAGGCGAGCTCGACAGCAGCGACTTCCAATGGCTGTCCGCCGCGCTCGAAGCCGGCGAAAGCGAAGCCGTGGCACTGAACCACCGCCCCATGCTGAACGGCGCGCGCAAGCTGTTCGCACGCTTCTTCCGGGAACGTTGGCCCATCACGGCCATCTGCGACAGCGTGGCCGCGCTGCTCGACGACTTCGCCGAAGACCACCAGAACGCGCCGCACCGGCGCGCCGGTTATGCAGCGATCCCGCTGGAGGCGCGCTGGCAGGCCGGCGTGCACGCGCTGCACGACCGAATCCGCAGCGCAGAGCTTGGCCCGTCCGATGTGATCGGGGTCATTTTCCCTGCGATCAAATCGTATCTGCGCGCGCGGCACGAGGTCATGGAGCAGGTGCGCCGCGACATGCTGATCGCCGAAGCGAGGCTCGAGGAACTGCGCGGCCTGTTCCCCAAACTCTCGGACTGGACTACCAGCGTGCCGGCCGGCGCGGTGGCCGCGACGCTGCTCGACCTGGCCAGTGTCCACATTACCGGCCGGCTGATGAACGCGCACAATCGGCGCCTGGAAGTCAGACGAGTTCAAGACGCCGCGCAGCAGGAAGGGCAACTCGCGGTCAAGGCCGCCCGCAGGCTGGACGACTCTCTGCAGCAGTGGGCCAGCCTGCGCGACCAGTATCGCGCCAGGATGGCGGACCACGGCATCGACGAGCCCGATGCGGACGCCCCCGGCCGCGCCGGCGGGACGGACGGTGACAACGATGCCGACAGCGCGCTCGCACACAGCTTGCGGCAGCAATGGGAACATGCCGACCGGCATGCCTCGATGGCGCTGGGCGAGACCGCCAATGCGCTGGAGAACCGCCTGGACGTGGAAATCGAGCAAGTGCGCCGGCAATCGGTGGCGCAGATGGCGGATGTCAAGCGGGACATCGAGCGGGCGCTACGGGACGCGCTCGAAGGCAGCCGGTCCAGGCCCGGCATGCTGGAAACCGTCTGTGACGTGCTGGAACGGGCGAGTGCGAAACTGCCGCGCTGGCTGGCATCGATGAACCACAACGGCGAACTCGACGGGAACGACGCCACACGCCGGCAAGCGCTGGCATTGCGCGAGGCGGCAGCGGATGCGGTGCCGTTGATCGACCGGATACGGCGCGAGTATGTCGCCCCGCTCGACCATACCGCGGACCTGCCGAAGGCCACGGTCGCGCCATATCTGGAGGACATCGAGGCGGTGCACCGGGGCCTGGATGCCCTTGCCCATTCGCTGCAGTGGGTCGCCTCGGCGATACGCATTGCCGGTATGGAGACGCCTGCGCCGAATCGCGATGCCGACAAGCTCGACCCGTCCCGGCTGCACGTGACACGCTCGAAGCCTTCGGCCGCCAACAAGATCGTGCTCGACTACTATCGCGGCAAGTTGCCACCGGTGCTCGGCTGGACAGTTCGGCAATTGGTCAATATCGGCGCACTGCGCTAAGACTCGCTGACACGAATCGACATGCGGCAAGCGCAGCGATATTGCCGGCCTGTTGGGCGCGCTCAGTGCGCGGTAAACCCACCATCGGCCGGCAGACCGACGCCAACGACGAAGCTCGCACCGGGGCTGCACAACCACAATACGGCCGCGGCAACTTCATCGGCCGTCCCAAGACGACCGATGGACTGTTCCTTCAAGATCGCGTCCATGGCATCGGCCTGGCCCGGACCAATGAACGCCGTTCACAAATGAGCTGAAACCGCTGCCAGCGGGACCACCGGCGTATGTCACAGCGCGTGGGTGACGCTACGCCTGCCGCGGCAACCGCAACCCCACCTGCACGATCCGGCCATCTTCCATGCGCACCGCGGTCAAGGTCAGCCCCGCAATCTCGACCGTGTCGCCTTCCACCGGCGGCGTGGCGAAGGCGTTCAGCATCGCCGCCTCCAGCGTCGAGGGGTACTCGCTCGGCGTCAGGCCCCGCGTGCCATACATCCCGGCCACGTCGCGCAGCAGCGCGTCGCCCGACAGCACGAAGTCGTGCGGCACCTGTTGCCAGACCGGTGCGCGCTCGGGCGTGTGGAACAGCCTGGCCAGCGTCGGCACGCTGCTCGCCGGTCCCAGTACCGACACCGTATCGGCGGCCTGCAGAACGGCCTGCTCCAGCGGCAGCAGCGCGTCGTCGCGCGCCACCGTCACCAGCCGGCAACGCGGCGGCAACTCGAGCCGGTCCGCGCGCACGCCGGCCACGGCCGACTCGGGCTCGACCTCGAACTGCATCAGGTCCATCGCCGGTCCGCGCGTGCCGTGCAGGCGTTCGCGCGCCAGCGGCTCGGGATACCCGGGCCGTTGCACCTTGCCAAGGCGCGCGGCCAGCGGCACCGTCGTTCCCTGCAACAGCAGGCTGGCCAGCACCACCGCAAAGGCGATGCGGAACAACAGGCCGGAATCGGGCATGCCCTGCAGCAGCGGAAACAGCGCCAGCACGATGGGCACCGCGCCGCGCAGTCCCATCCAGGCGATGAAGCCCTTCTCGCGCGCATTGAAGCGGAACGGCAACAGCGAGATCCAGACCGCAATCGGCCGGGCCACCAGCATCAGGAACAGCGCCACCGCCATCGCCGGCACCGCCACCTCCCAGATCCGGTGCGGCGTCACCAGCAGGCCGAGCAGCAGGAACATCGCCGACTGGGCCAGCCAGGCCATGCCGTCCATCGCCCGCATCGCGTCCGGGCTGACGGCGCGGTCGCGGTTGCCGATCAGCATGCCGGTCAGATACACCGCCAGAAAGCCGCTGCCGCCGGCGGTCTGCACGATCGCAAACACCATGGCGCCGCCCGAACACAGCAGGATCGCCTGCAGGCCTTCGGCCACCCGGATGCGCTCCAGCACATTGGCCAGGCAATAGCCCAGCGCCAGGCCCAGCGCGCCGCCGACGCCGAACTGCACCACCAGCCGCCACAGCAGCCCGCCGCCGCTCAGCCCTTCCGGCGACTGGATCCACTCGATCAGGGTCAGCGTCAGGAAGATCGCCATCGGATCGTTGATGCCCGATTCGATCTCGAGCACGCTGGCGACCCGCTCCTTGAGCCGCACGCCGCTGCTGTTGAGCAGCGAGAAGACCGCGGCCGCGTCGGTCGATCCGACGATGGCGCCCAGCAGCAGGCCAAGCTTCCAGTCGATCTCCAGCACCCAGGCGGCGAACAGGCCGACCAGCCCGGTGGTCAGCAGCACGCCGACCGTGGCCAGCGCCAGCGATGGCCGCAATGCGACGCGGAAGGTCGCGTACTGGGTGCGCAGCCCGCCATCGAGCAGGATCACCGCGAGCGCCAGATTGCCGACCAGAAAACTGAGCCAGGTATTGGAGAAGCGGATCCCGCCCGGACCCTCGACGCCGGCCAGCATGCCGACCAGCAGGAAGACCAGCAGAAACGGCACGCCGATGCGCGAAGAGAAGGCGCCGACGACGATGCCCAGGGACATCACCACGGCGCCGATCAGGATGACGTGTTCAATGCTTTCCAAACTGGCCCTTGCAACGATGACGGTGGAGGAAGTGGACCACGGCGCGACAGCGACCGCCATTTGCGGCACAGGCGACAACCGGGACGGCGCAGCATGGCGGCCGCGGCGCCGCCGATGATAGCCGACCGCGATGTCGTCCCCGCGAGGTCTGCGCATCGCCGTCCGATCCGATCCCCCGCACGGCGTCTGCGCCGACCTAGGGAGATACCCTCACATTGACCAAGTTTGCAGACATCTGAAAGGTCGCTGAAAGGTAGCGCCCTTACCTTCCCCCTGCCTGCGGACGGGGAGGGTGCCGCGCGTGATTTCGTTGCACTGCATCAACGCTGCAACGGCCCATCGCGACACCATGGGACCAGCGCAATCGACGCGCGGCTCACAGCACCGCAAGCCCCAGTTTTGTCAAATCGAGGAGAATCATTTTGCGCATACGTAGCCAAAAGGACTTTGCCTCCGGCCTGATGTTCATCCTGGTCGGATTCGGCTTTTCCTGGGTCGCTCGCGGCTATTCGATGGGAACCGCCGCGAAGATGGGTCCGGGGTATTTCCCGTTCTGGCTCGGCGTCGTGCTCGCCCTGCTGGGCGTGCTGGTGCTGATCGGATCGATGTCCAGCAAGGGCGAGGGCGATGAACTGGCCCGCTGGGATATCAAGCTGTTGCTGTGGATCCTCGGTTCGGTGGTGCTGTTCGGCCTGTTGCTCAAGCCGCTGGGCATGGTGCTGTCGGTGATCGTGCTGGTGCTGGTGTCGTCGATGGCCAGCCACGAGTTCACCTGGCGTGGCGCGATCCTGAACACCATCGTGCTGGTGGTGATCAGCATGGGCGCGTTCGTCTACGGCATCAATCTGCAGATGCCGGTGTGGCCGGCCTTCATTACCGGCTAAGGAGCGCCAGATGGAACTGCTAACCAACCTGGGCATCGGCTTCTCGACCGCCCTGACCTTCCAGAACCTGGCCTACGCCTTCCTCGGCTGCCTGCTCGGCACGCTGATCGGCGTGCTGCCCGGCCTGGGACCGCTCGCGACCATCGCGATGCTGCTGCCGATCACCTATACGCTGCCTCCGGTGGCCGCGCTGATCATGCTGGCGGGCATCTACTACGGCGCGCAGTACGGCGGCTCGACCACCGCGATCCTGGTCAACCTGCCCGGTGAATCGTCCTCGGTGGTGACAACCATCGACGGCTACCAGATGGCGCGGCGCGGCCGCGCAGGGGTGGCGCTGGCGACGGCGGGCATGGGCTCGTTCTTCGCCGGCTGCGTGGCCACGCTGATCCTGGCCGGCTTTGCCGCGCCGCTGTCGGAACTGGCGTTCAAGTTCGGCCCCGCCGAGTACTTCTCGCTGATGGTGCTGGGCCTGATCGGCGCCGTGGTGCTGGCCTCGGGCTCGCTGGTCAAGGCGATCGCGATGATCGTGCTGGGCCTGCTGCTCGGCCTGGTCGGTACCGACGTGAACTCGGGCGCGGCGCGCTTCTCGTTCGACGTGCCGGAGCTGACCGACGGCCTGAACTTCGTGGCCGTGGCGATGGGTATCTTCGGTTTCGCGGAAATCATCGCGAACCTGGAGCAACGCGAAAAGCGCGAGACCTTCACCGACAGCATCACCAACCTGTTCCCGACCAAGGAAGACTTCAAGCGCATGATCCCGGCGGTGCTGCGCGGCACCGTGCTCGGTTCGGCGCTGGGCATCCTGCCGGGCGGCGGCGCCTCGCTGGCTTCGTTCGCGGCCTACACGCTGGAGAAGAAGTCGTCGAAGTATCCGCAGGAATTCGGCAAGGGCGCGATCGAAGGCGTCGCCGGTCCGGAATCGGCCAACAACGCCGCTTCGCAGACCTCCTTCATCCCGCTGCTGACGCTGGGCATTCCGCCCAACGCGGTGATGGCGCTGATGGTCGGTGCGATGACGATCCACAACATCCAGCCGGGCCCGCAGGTGATGACCAGCAACCCGCAGCTGTTCTGGGGCCTGATCGCCTCGATGTGGATCGGCAACTTCATGCTGATCATCCTGAACCTGCCGCTGATCGGCATCTGGGTCAAGCTGCTGAAGGTGCCCTACCGCTTCCTGTACCCGGCCATCCTGACGTTCTGCTGTATCGGCGTCTACTCGGTCCAGAACACCACCTTCGACGTGTTCCAGACCGCGGCCTTCGGCGTGGTGGGTTATCTGTTCCTGAAGCTCAAGTGCGAACCGGCGCCGCTGCTGCTCGGCTTCGTGCTCGGACCGATGATGGAAGAGAACTTCCGCCGCACGCTGCTGCTCTCGCGTGGCGAGTTCACGGTGTTCTTCACCCGTCCGCTGTCGCTGAGCCTGCTGATCGCCGCCGCGATCCTGGTGCTGATCGTGGCCCTGCCGTCGATCAAGGCCAAGCGCGAGGAAGCGTTCCAGGAAGAATAAGAAGCAAGGACGCAATACGTGAAACGGGGTGCCGGCTGGCACCCCGTTTTTTTTTGGCCGATGGAAACGAGCGCTAGCGCGGCTCGCAGAACAGCGCCGCGCAGGCGGCACGGATCGCCTCGGTGATATGCCGGCGCGAATGATCGCGCCGCTCCAGCATGCCGATGGTGCGCCATACCGGCTCGCCGCCCGCCTCCAGCGGCAGCACCCGCAGCGCCTCGTCGTCGCGCCAGCGCGCCCGCTGCAGCAGCGGCACCACGGTCACGCCGACCTGCTGCCGCACCAGCTCGACCAGCGCCTCGATCGAATTGAGTTCGAGGAATTCGTTGACGCGCAGATGCGCGCGCCGCAGGGCCCGCTCGACCAGCATGCCGGTCAGCTGGGTGCGGTCGAAACGCAGGAAGGCCTGCCCGGCCAGCGCCTGGCGCGCGTCCGCGGCGGCGCTGCCGGCGGCGGCGATCGCCACCAGGGGCTCGCGGTACAGCGGCGTCCAGCGCAGCGCGCCGGCCAACCGGCCCGGTCCCTCCACCACGATCGCCGCATCGAGCTCGCCCGCCTCGACCAGCGTCGCCAGCTCGATCGACTTGGCGCCCACCAGCCGCACGTCCAGCGCCGGATGCTCGGTCTTCATGCTGGCCACCACATGCGACAAGCCGCCCATCACCGATACCACCGCGCCGACCGCGACCGCGCCGGCCATCGCCTCGGGTGTCTCCGGGGCGGCGCGCATCTCGTCGTACAGTGCCAGCATCCGCCGCGCGCGCGGCAGCAGTTCGCGCCCGCCCGCGTTGAGCACCACCACGCGCCCGGTCCGATCGAACAGGTCGCGCCGCAGCTCGCCCTCCAGCGCGCGCATCTGCAGGCTGACCGCCGCCTGGGTCAGCGCCACATGGCCGGCGGCGGCCGCAAAGGAACCGTGCTCGGCGACGGCGACGAAGGTACGAAGAAACCGGATGGTGCTCATAAAGTAAGGGGAAGCGGTCGGTGCCGACGGGGCAGGCCCGACCTTAAGCAAAACTTGAGTCGCAAGAAAGAAATATTAGCTTTCATTATGTAAAACTGCACGGAATAATGCGCCATCGGCCGGCCCGCCGGCATCGAAACGACAACGTCCACGGAGATTGAAGATGACATCCTGGCTGCGCCTGCTGGGCACCGGCCTCGCGGCGACGCTGGCCTTCGCCGCCGCGCCCGCCCTGGCCGAAAGCTATCCCGCCAAGCCGATCCGCCTGATCGTGCCCTTCCCCGCCAGCGGCGCCACCGACCTGCTGGCGCGCGCGATCGCGCAGAAGGTCGGCGCCAATCTGGGCCAGCAGGTCGTGGTCGACAACCGGCCCGGCGCTGGCGGCGCGATCGGCTCCGACATGGCCGCCAAGGCCCCGGCGGACGGCTACACGCTGCTGATGGCCACCAGCAGCACGCATTCGATCGGGCCGCATATCCATCCGCGCCTGCCGTACAACGTGCAGGCCGATTTCACCCCGATCGGGCAGGTCGCCAGCGCGACCAATCTGCTGGTGGTGTCGAACCACCTGCCGGTCAACAGCGTCAAGGAGCTGATCGCCTATGCCAAGGCGCATCCCGGCGAACTGAACTACGCGTCCAGCGGCAACGGCACCGTGGTCCATCTGATGGCCGAGGCCTTCAGCGCGCAGGCCGGCGTCCAGCTGACGCACATTCCGTACAAGGGCACCGCGCTGTCGATCGCCGATCTGATCTCGGGCAAGGTCCATATCCTGTTCGACAGCATCGTCACCGGCCTGCCGCACGTGCGCGACGGCAAGCTCAAGGCGCTGGCGGTGACCAGCCCGAAGCGCTCGTCGCTGGTACCCGACGTGCCGACCGTCAGCGAATCGGGCCTGCCCGGCTTCGTCAGCGAAACGTGGTTCGGCATCTATGGCCCGAAGAACCTGCCGGCCGACCTGGTCGCGCGCCTGAATGCCGAGTTCAACAAGGCGATCCAGGCCCCGGAGGTCAAGGAACGGCTGGCCAAGCTCGGCGCCGAGCCGGTCGGCGGCACGCCCGCGCAGTTCGCCACGATCGTGAGCAAGGAAAGCGCCCGCTGGGGCAAACTGATCAAGGACCGCAACATCACCGCGGAATGAGCGCGGAATGAGCGCGGAATAAAGCGCGACATCACGCCAAGACGGAATCACGCCAAGAGAGACGCCATGCAGACCTTCGACTGGACCAACCCCTACCAATCCGTGCGCATTCCGCTGTTTGCGCGCAACGTGGTATCGACCTCGCACCCGCTGGCCGCGCAGGCCGGCCTGCGCATGCTGCTCAAGGGCGGCAATGCGATCGACGCGGCGATCGCCGCCGCCGCCGCCATCACCATCGTCGAGCCGGTCTCGTGCGGCCTGGGCAGCGACGCCTTCGCGATCCTGTGGGACGGCAAGCAGCTGCATGGGCTGAACTCGTCGGGCGTGGCGCCGGCCGCATGGAACCCCGAGTACTTCCGCAACAAGTACGGCGAGGAAGGCAACGGCCTGGCCAGGCGGCCGATCCGCGGCTGGGACAGCGTCACCGTGCCGGGCGTGGTGGCCGGCTGGGCCGCGCTGCACGAGCGCTTCGGCAAGCTGCCGTTCGCCGACCTGATGGAACCGGCGATCGAGATCGCCGAGCGCGGCTATGCCGTGCCGCCGATCGTCGCGCACAAGTGGGCCGCCGCGGTGCCGGACCTGAAGGACCAGCCGGGCTACGCCGACACCTTCATGCCGAACGGCCGCGCGCCGCATACCGGCGAGAAGTTCGTGATGAAGGCCGCCGCCGAAACGCTGCGCCGCATCGGCGCCAGCGGCGGCCGCGATTACTACGAAGGCCAGATCGCCGAGCGCATCGCCGCCTTCAGCAAGGAGTGCGGCGGCGCGATGACGCTGGCCGATCTGCGCGACTACCGTCCGGACTGGGTCGAGCCGATCCGCAAGTCCTATCGCGGCTACGAGATCCACGAGATTCCGCCCAACGGCCAGGGCATCGCCGCACTGATGGCGCTGGGCATCCTGGACAACTTCGATGTCGGCAACCTGCCGGTCGATTCGATCGACTCGCAACATCTGCAGATCGAGGCGATGAAGCTGGCGTTCGCCGACCTGTACCGCTACGTGTCGGACCCGCGCAGCATGGAAGTCACGCCCGAGCAGATGCTCGACGACGGCTACCTGAAGTCGCGTGCGAAGCTGATCGACATGAAGCGCGCCACGCATTTCGACTTCGGCATGCCCAAGGTCGGCGGCACCATCTACCTGACCGCGGCCGACGAGAACGGCATGATGATCTCGTTCATCCAGTCGAACTACATGGGCTTCGGCTCCGGCGTGGTGGTGCCCGGCACCGGCATCAGCCTGCAGAACCGCGGCGTCGGCTTCTCGATGGATCCGAAGTCGCCCAATGTGGTGGCCGGCGGCAAGCGCCCGTTCCACACGATCATTCCCGCCTTCATGACCCGCGATGGCCAGCCGGTGATGAGCTTCGGGGTGATGGGCGGCGACATGCAGCCGCAGGGCCATCTGCAAACCGTGGTGCGCATGCTCGACTACAAGCAGCAGCCGCAGGCCGCCTGCTGCGCGCCGCGCTGGAAGGTCAACCGCGACTTCACGCTGGACGTGGAAGCGACCATGAACCCGGCCACCGTCGCCGGCCTGAAGGACCGCGGCCACCAGCTCAAGTCGGTGGCGGACCCGTACATGGACTTCGGCTCGGGCCAGTTCATCTGGCGCCTGTCGGAGGATCCCGAGCACGGCTATGTCGCCGCCAGCGACAGCCGGCGGGATGGGCAGGCGGTGGGGTTCTGACGACCGCTCCCCTCGCTGTCCCCTGGACACTCATTGCGCCGGCTCGATGCCGGCGTTTTTTTTGCACTGGCCCGATGAGTGAATCGTCAACTGTACATGGCCGTGCGCGCGCATCGACCTACACTGGCACCCTGTCCCTGCTCGATTCCCTCCGCCATGCCGACCTACGCCTTCCGCCTGCTCAATGTGTTCGCCGAATCGACCTTCGGCGGCAATCCCCTGTGTGTGTTCGAGGACGGGCGCGGGCTCGATGATGCGACGATGCAGGCGCTGGCGCTGCAATTCAATCTGTCCGAGACGACCTTCATCCTGCCCTCGGAGCGGGCCGATGCGATGGTGCGGATCTTCACGCCTGGCTATGAGATGCGGTTCGCCGGCCATCCGACGCTGGGCACCGCGCACGCGGTACGCGCGCTGCGCGACACCGGGGATGCGCTGACGCTCGAGTTCAAGGCCGGCGTGGTACCGGTGCGCGCGCAAGGCGATGTCTGGACCTTCACCGCGCCGCATCGCGGCCAGCCGAAGATCGCGCCGGCGCAGCTGCCCGATGCGGAAGTGGCCGCGCTGCTGGGCCTGAGCGCGGACGATCTGGCCGGCTCGCCGATGTGGGTCGATACCGGCGCCGATCAGCTGCTGGTGCCGTTGAACAGCCCGGACGCGGTGCGTCGCGCGGTTCCCGACGGCAGCCGCCTGGACGCCTGGCCCGCCAGCAGCCTTGGCCGCAAGACCGCCTACGTGTTTGCCTTCGATCCGCAGCAGCCCGGCCGCGTGGTCGCGCGCTACTTTTTCACCAAGCAGGGCGGCGGCGTGGCGGAAGACCCGGGCACCGGCTCGGCCTGCGCCAACTTCGGCGGCTGGCTGCTCGCCACCGGCCATGCACTGCCGGCGCGCTACGAGATCGCCCAGGGCGACCTGGTCGAGCGGCCCTGCCGGCTGCGGCTGGAGGTCGATGCCGAAGACGGAGAAGGCGCGATCCGAGTCGGCGGCCGGGTGATCGAGATCGGCCGGGGCACCGTCACGCTGTAGACTTGCGATCGTCGCCGCCATCGCCGCGCACGGCCGCAACCGCCCGGCGTGCCCCACTCCCTCCACTTCGCTTCGACGCCCATCCGCCATGACCGACCACACCATCACCACGCTGGCAGACCTGGAAACGCACTACGGCAAGCCGGCCCCGGCTTCGCTGGCCAAGGAAGTCGATTACCTGCATCCGCACTATCGCGCCTTCGTCGAGGCCTCGCCGTTCTGCCTGCTGTCGACGGTCGCCGACGGCATGGCCGAATGCTCGCCGCGCGGCGACGCGCCCGGCTTCGTCAAGGTGCTGGACGACCGCACGCTGCTGCTGCCGGACCGCCGCGGCAACAACCGCATCGACAGCCTGCGCAACATCCTCGCGGACCCGCGGGTGGGCCTGCTGTTCCTGGTGCCGGGCGTCGACGAGACGCTGCGCGTGGCGGGCACCGCGACGATCTCGACCGACCCCGAACTGATCGCCCAATGCACCGTCGACGGCAAGGCGCCCTCCACCGTGCTGCTGATCGCGATCCGTTCGGTGTTCTTCCAGTGCGCCCGTGCGCTGGTACGCTCGCGCCTGTGGTCGCCCGAGGCGCAGATTCCGCGCAGCGCGCTGCCGAGCACAGGCACCATCCTGGCGACGCTGAGCCGCGATGCGATCGACGGCCGCGCGTACGACGCCGAACTGCCGCAGCGGATCCGCCAGACGCTGTACTGAGCGCCAAGGGCCCGGGGCGCGGCGCGGCGCCTGCCCCATAACCCTGTGTTAAGCCGTTGCGATAAAACGGCATATGACATGGGGAGTGGCTCTCCTTACACTGGGCCTTGCCCCGCGCGAGCGTCTTCGAGCGTCGGGCTGGGAGGCCCATGGACGATATCGTCGACCTGTTCGAAGCCCGAGCGCGCGAACAACCGGAGCGGCTGCTGCTGGCCTGGGAGCCATTCGAGGGACCGGCGCGCGAATGGACGCGCGGCGCATTCCTCGATGACGTCCGCCGCGTCGCCGGCGCACTCGCCCAGCGCGGCGTGCGGCCCGGCGATCGCGTGCTGCTGCATGCCAACAACTGTCCCGAGTTCCTGCTGACCTGGTTTGCCTGCGCCTGGATTGGCGCGGTCTGCGTGGTGCTCAATCCCAAATCGGCGACCGACGAGCTGGCCTTCTTCGCCCACCACACCGGCGCGGTCGGCATCGTGACGCAGCGCGGCTTGCCCGGTACGCCCCCTTCCATCGGTGTCGGCGCTCACCGCCTGCGCTGGCAGATCGTCATCGATAACGACGATGAAGACGATGCCAACGATGCGACCGGTTTCGCGTCGTTGCACGATGCCCCGGTCGAACGCGCGCGCCTGGACCCGCTGGCCCCCGGCAGCATGATGTTCACTTCCGGCACCTCCTCGCGCCCGAAGGCGGTGGTCTGGTCGCGCGCGAACGCGCTATGGGCGGCGCAATTGTGTGCCGCCGGTATCGGCCTGCTGTCCTCCGATATCGTCCTGGTGCCGCTGCCGCTCTATCACGTCGTGGGCCTGGCCTGGAGCGTGCTGCCGGCCCTGCAGGCAGGCGCGGCCATCGTGCTGCAGCCGCGCTTCTCGGCGAGCCGCTTCTGGCCGGTGGCGCTGGCGCGGCGCTGCACGTTTGCCCCGCACGTACAGTTCACCAGTGCGGCGCTGTTCCGCCAGCCCGTCCCGCCGGCCCACCACTTCCGGCTGTGGTGCAACTCGGTCTGGCTGCCCGACTACGAGCGGCATTTCCGCGTGCCGATCCTGGGCTGGTGGGGCATGACCGAACTCGTCGCGCCCGGCATCCTGGGACGCGCGGACCGGCCGGTCGCACCGGGCGCCATCGGCCGGGTCGCACCGGGCTATGCGGCCCGGATAGCGGACAGCCGCAACCTGTCGCTGGCGCCGGGCGAGGCCGGAGAGCTCGAGATCCTCGGCGAGCGCGGGCGGACACTGTTTGCCGGCTACTTCAACGACGAGGATGCCAACGCGGCCGCCTTCACCGCAGACGGCTGGTTCCGCACCGGCGATCGCATGAAGGTCCACGCCGACGGCTCGATCCAGTTCCTGGAACGGGCGCGCGACGTGATCAAGTGCGGCGGCGAAGGCGTGTCGTCGGCGGAAGTCGAACGCGTGGTTCGCGCGGTGCCGGGCGTGGCCGACGTCTCGGTGGTAGGCCGTGCGGATGGCGCGATGGGCGAGGTCCCGGTCGCCTTCGTGGTGCCGTCCGATGCCGACGCTTCGACCGAAGCGTTGTCCCGCGAGATCGACGCGGCATGCCGCGCGCAGCTGGCCGGCTTCAAGGTGCCGCGCGAGATCCGGTTTCTCGGCAGCCTGCCGCTGGTCGGCATCAACAAGGTCGCCAGGGGCGAGCTGCGCCGCCTTGCGGCGGACGCAGGCACCGACACCGACACCAAGGCCGGGACCGGCGACCGCGACCGCTATTTGCCAGCCGAAGGAGGCCAAGCATGAAAGCCCTCGTCACGCTTCTGTCCATGATGCTGGCCTGCGGCGGCGCGGCGCTGGCCGAGGACTTTCCGTCGCGCACCGTCACGCTGGTGGTGCCGGCCGCGCCCGGCGGTCCCAGCGACGCGCTGGCGCGCACGCTGGCCGAGAAGCTCAAGCCCACGCTCGGCCACAGCGTCGTCACCGAGAACCGCGGCGGCGCCAACGGCACGATCGGCGTCAACTCGGTGGTGCGCAGCAAGGCCGACGGCCATACGGTGCTGTTCTCGGTCGACGGACCGCTGACCACCATTCCGGCGCTGATGCCTGACACGCCCTACGATGCGTCGCGCGACCTGATGCCGGTGGCCATCGTCGGCGATGGCGGCGACGTGGTGCTGGCGGTGCCGGCCGATTCGCCGGCGAAGACGGCGCAGGAACTGGCCACGCTGCTGCGGCAGCGGCCTGACAAGGCCAACTATGTATCGTCCGGCGCCGGCTTTCCCAGCCATGTCGTCGGCGAACTCTACAAGCGCGAGGCGAAGGCATCGGCCCAGCATGTGCCGATGAAGGGCGCGGGTGCGGCGATGGTCGAACTGCTGTCCGGCCGGTACAGCTTTTCGTTTCCGCCGGCGAGCCTGGCGATCGTGCAGCAGAAGGCCGGCAAGATTCGCGTGCTGGCCGTGGCGGGCGAACGGCGCAACACGCTGTTCCCGGACGTGCCCACGCTGGCCGAAGCGGGCTATCCCAATATCGCGGCCCCCGGCTACTGGATTGCGACTTACGTGCCGGCCGCCACGCCGCGCGCGACGGTGGACCGGCTCGCGGCCGCCATCCGCGGCGTCACCCACGCGCCGGACTTCGCGCCGCTGCTGCAGACGCAGGGCATGGTCGCCTCCGACCTGTCGCCCGAGCAGATCCGCGAGCGCGTGCAGCGCGAATCCGCGTACTGGCGGCGGACCATCGAGCAACTGAACATCAAGATGGAATGAGGCGGCGATGGCCAGTCCCATCGATTTCTATTTCGATTTCATCTCGCCCTACGGCTACTTCGGCTCGACGCAGATCGATGCGCTCGCGGCCCGCCATGGCCGCACCGTGGTGTGGCGCCCGTTTCTGCTCGGCGTCACGGTGGTCAAGATCATGGGTCTGAAGCCGCTGATGGAAACGCCGCTGAAGTCCGATTACCTGCGGCTCGACAAGCCCCGCATGGCGCGGATACTGGGCGTGCCCCTGGTCCAGCGCGATATGCAAGGCGTCAATTCGGTCAAGGCCTCACGGGCCTTTCTGGCACTGGACGAACGCGATCCCGCGCAGGCGAAGCGCTTTGCGCAGCGGATCTTCGCCAGGCTGTGGGCGCGCGGGGAAGACATCACGGATGTCGACGCGGTGCTGCAGGAAGCCGCCGCGGTCGGCGCCGATACCGGCTGGCTGGCGTCCGAGATCGCCTCGCCCGAAGGCAGGCGGCGGCTCGAAGCGGCCGTGGACCATGCCGTCTCGCAAGGCGTCTTCGGCGCGCCCTTCTTTATCGTCGACGGCGAGCCGGTATGGGGCGTCGATCGGCTGTGGCTGGTGGAACGGCTGCTGAACGAGTCGGCCTGAGAACGGAGGCCGGAAGCGCGGGGCCTCAGGCGGGGCCTCAGCCCGCCGCGCTGCGCACCTTGCCTTTGGCGGCGGCCGCCGTAGGGGCCCGCTCCGGCCGCGCCCGGATGCCCTCGACCAGCGTACGCACCATCGCCTCCGCCAGCCGCTCGCGCGCGTGCTCGTCGGCATCGGCTTCGGGGCGATACCAGATCAGCGACCACTGGATGCCGCCGAGCAAGGTCTTCACCGCGATCGACAAGTCGGCGTCGGCGGCCAGCGAGCCATCGCGCCTGGCCGCCGCGGCCTGCTCCTTGAACATCAGCTCGAAGCGGTCGCGGCTCGCGATCAGTTCGTCCAGCGTCTGCCGCTGCGACGGCGTGGTCGCGCCGAAGCGATGCATCTGCACGCCCTGCGCCACCACGCTCTCGAAGGTATGGTGCTGCAGCACGGCCACCGCATGGGCCCGCAGCATCGCCGCGAGCACGGTGACGCCATCGCCCTCGACGTGACGCGCGGGCTCGACCGCTTCGAACAACAGCCGCATGCCCTCGCGATGCACCTCGAAGAACAGGTCGATCTTCGATGCGTAATGATGGTAGATGCGTCCCTTGGTGGCGCCGAGCCGCCGCGCGACATCGTCGATGCTGGTGGCATGGAACCCTTGTTCCATGAAGCATTCCGCGGCCTGGACCAGGATTTCCTGCTTGCTTGGGGTCATGTCGCCCCTCCCCGGGCGATATCGCGAAACAGTTGCTTCGCATACCGGCGGAAGTCTACCTCCAGCGTATAGCGCGCCGAGCCGACGAAGCGGCGCGACACGTAGTCCCGATGGGCGCGAATCTCCGCCATCATGCCGTCCTGGCCGGGCAGCCGCATCTCGTTGGCGAGCACCGCGGCCAGCCACTTGCCCTGGATCTCGAGCAGCGGAATCGTCGGGCCGATCGGCTGCACCAGGCCCAGCATGAACAGTCCATGCCGGCCCAGCGGCATCATGCGGCGATAGAGCTCGGCCTTGCCGTCGGCAACCTCAAACACTTGGCGGTCGAGAAATGGAAAGCTGGCCTGGTAGCCCGTCGCATGGATGATCGCGTCGACCGGCTCGCGCGAGCCGTCCTCGAACTCCACGTGATCGCCGTCGAGCTTGCGGATGTTCGGCTTGATGCGAATCCAGCCATGGCCGCAATACGGGATCAGCTCCTGACTCAACGTCGCATGCTCGCGCCAGATCTCGTGGCGCGGCCGCGGAATGCCGACGCGCGCCTGGTCGCCGGTGGCCAGGTACGCCAGCCAGCGCACCAGCGTGCGGGTGATGCGCGTCGGCAGATGCAGGCGCCGCCCGAAGAACGCCGACCAGCGGTCGGTGGGATGGCCCATGATGTATTTCGGCATGATCCACGCGCTGCGCCGCGTCGAGATCCACGTCCGCTTGGCCGACTTGCAGACGTCGACCGCGATATCGACCGCCGAATTGCCGATGCCGACGATCAGCACGTTCCTGTCGCGGAACGGCTCGGCGGTGCGGTAGTCGTGCGAATGGATCTGCTCGCCGGAAAACTCGCCGTCGAAGCGCGGCCAGCGCGGGTCCCACAGATGACCGTTGGCGACGATCACCGCGCGATAGCGCCGGCTGCTGCCGTCGCCCAGCGTGACGCGCCAGCTGCCGTCGCCGGCAGGCTCGACGCGTTCGACCCGCGTATTGAAGCGGATATGCGGCGGGATGCCGAAGCGCTCGGCATAGGCTTCCAGATATTCGATGACCTCGTAGTGCGACAGGAAGTCCGGATAGCGGTCGGGAATCGGGAAATCGGAGTAGCCGAGATTGGTGCGGCTGGTGTCGATATGCAGGCTGCGATAGGCCGACGACATGCCGTTGTCGTTCTCGTAGCGCCACATGCCGCCGATCTTCGAGCCCAGCTCGAAGCAGTCGAAGGCAACGCCCTTTTCCTTCAGCGCCTTGGCGGCGGTGACACCGGACGATCCGGCGCCGACGATGCAGACCGGCAGCGCGGCCACTTCGGGCGACAGCCGGTCGTTGAACCGCATCGCCACCTCGGCTTGCCGCTCGACATCGCCGGTGGAGGTCGGGCCGTTGCGGCGAAATCCGATCGCGGGGTTCTTCATGCGGCCCTCCTTTCAGCGAGATACGCCGCCAGGATCGCGTCGACATCCGCATCGGCATGCAGGCCCAGCGCGCTGGCCTTGTCCGACGTGAACGCGCGCGGCCAGCTGTCGACCACGCGCTGAAGGTCCGCGTCGGCCTCGTAGCGGACCCGCGCCGCAGCCGCGTCGCCCCCGACGCGGCGCAAGGCGGCCACCATCTCCGCCACCGTGGTGGACAGCGACGGCAGGTTCAGCGCGCGGTCGTGCGGCAGCCGCTCTGCCGGCAAGTCGTGCATGGCGATCAGGGCCCGGGCCACGGCCTGCGCCGACGCCACCGGCATCCGCGTCTGCGGATGCAGGCCGCAGACGACGTCGCGGCCCGCCAGCGGCTCGCGCACGATCGCGGCGATGCGGTCCGACACCGCGGGCGATGGCGCGCCGTCGCGGATCAGCACGATTGGCAGGCGCAGCGCGCGTGCGTCGACGCGACCGCGCCGGCTGTAGTCGGCCAGCAGCAGCTCCGCGATGGCCTTGTGCGTGCCATAGGTCGTGTCGGGCTCGGCGCGCAGGCCGTCGCCGACGGTCGCGGGCAGGTCGCCGCCGAAGACGGCGATCGAGCTGGCCAGTACCAGCCGCGGCGGCTTGCCGAAGCCGGCGATCAGCCCGCGCAGGGCTTCGACATGGAGGCGATAGGCGCGCGGCTCGTCGGCCTCGGTCTCCAGTGTCAGGCTTGCGGCCAGATGGAACACGCTGTCCGGCGCCAGGCTTGCCAGTTGCGAAACAAAGCCGGGGTCGGCCAGATCGCCGCGCAGCACGGTGCGCCGGCACGGCAGCGGCTGGTGCTGGTGCGGGCCTACCAACGGCACATCGGCCCGGTCGGCAAGCACCAGCTCCTCGATCCGGCGCGGCGTGCCGCTGGCGTCTGCCAGACTCCCGCGCGCGAACAACGCGCGTTGCAGCGCGGTGCCGATGAAGCCGGCCGCGCCCGTGATCAGAACCCGCATGTCGTGTCTCCTCGTTGCGTGTCGGCAAGTGTTGCCCTTGCCGTTCGAGGAAACATACTACTCGGTAGGTTTTTGGCGGTCAAAATTTTTTGGGCGGAGACACCCTGCTGTGGTTCCCGCGTAGGCGGGAGCCCAGCGGCTTTGGCACCATCGCCGAAGAACCCAGGACGCTGGGCCCCCGCGTTCGCGGGGGCGACGGGCTTCTGTCGGATCGTTATTTCGCGCCTGCGCGCGGCAGCCACTCCGCCGCGTCGCTGCCCAGCGGCACCGACGGCTGCTCCCAGCGCGCCGGCGTCTCCGACAGTTGGGCGGCGTGGCGCACCGTGGTCAGCATGCCGAAGCCCGAGGGGACGGCCTCGAGCAGGTCGCTGATGTCGTCGATGCGTTGATCGGGCGCCTGCAGGCCGTTGTCGATCCGGCCGAGGCCGCGCAGCCACTGCGCGGTCTGCGCCAGCGACACGCGCACGTGCCAGCTGCCGCCCTCGGTGGCGCGCCGGTGCAGGGCCGCCATCGCGCCGAGCGCCAGCAGATAGCCGGCGGCGTGGTCCAGCACCTGGGCCGGCAAGGGGCGCGGCGTGTCGCTGCCCGCTGCCTGGGCCTCGGCATCGTTGAAGCCGGTCGCGGTCTGCACCAGCGAATCGAAGCCGCGCTTGCCCGCCCACGGCCCGACATGGCCATAGGCCGACAGCGAGACATAGACGATGCCGGGCCGCGCGCGCGCCGCCGCCTCGGGGCCGAAGCCCAGCGCCGCGAGGCCGCCTGGCCGGTAGCCCTGCAGAAAGACATCGGCGCCATGCAGCAGCTTGTGCAACGTGTGCTTGTCGTCGGCGTCGCGCAGATCGAGCTGGCAGGACCGCTTGCCGCGGCCGGTGTCGATCACCAGCGGCGCGATCGACGGCAGATGCGGCGCAGTTACCAGCAGCACGTCGGCGCCATGCGCGGCCAGCGTGCGGCCGGCGACCGGGCCGGCGATGATGCGGGTGAAGTCGAGCACGCGCACGCCGGACAGCGGGCGGGCGTCCTGTGTGGGCAGCGCGGGCAAGGGCACCGGCGGCGCGTCGCCGATCCGTTCGATCACGATCGGCGGCAGATCGCGCAGCGCGGCCGCCTGCGGATGGCGATCCCATTGGTCGAAGCTGCGCATCGCCGCGACGACCAGGCCCGCATCGGAAGCGGCGGTCTCGAAGGCTTCGGCCTCCCATTTGCCCAGCGCGGCCTGCACCGCGTCCTTGTCGTTGGCGCAGCCGAGCAGGCGCAGCACACCGTCGCGGTGATGCAGGAAGTTCGTGTGCAGCCGGACCCAGCGGCCATCCCCGCAGCGATAGGCGCCCGCGATCTTGTCCCACAGTTCGGGCGCGGGGCCGCCATCGACGCGCAGATAACGCTCGCTGCGAAATTCCGCGATGGCGTGGCGCATGTCGACCGCGACCTGCTGCCAGCGGCCGGTGCGCTGCTGCCACAGCGCCGCGGCCGCCAGCGCCGAAGCCGCCAGGCTCGCCTGCGCGGCGGTGCCGACCGCGAACGACGACGGCAGCACCGGTTCGGCGCCGCTCAGCGTGGCCTGCGCCAGGGCGGCCTCGGGCAGGCCGGTGGCGCGCCACAGCGCGGCAAGGGTGGCGACGGGATCGGGCGATGGCATGGCGCTCCTCGTGAACGATGGGGGATCGGAACTCCATGCTAGCGCGCCCCGCAAAGATTGCGCACGCGGCCGATGCGCCGGCACGGTAAAATCCCGGGTTCCCGCCAGCATTCCGCGACCCTCGGGGCCGCGGCGCGCTGGCCCGGCGCGCACCGCGCCGATCCTTGCCCAGAATCGAATCTGCCCTGAAGCCGGCCGCGACCCGCGGCCCAACCTGGCCAAACCATGAGCCACGACCCGAAAGCCCAAGACAGCACGCCCGCCGCCTCGAACTTCCTGCGCAGCATCATCGACCAGGATCTGGCCGCCGGCACCTATGCCGGCCGCACCGACGCGCAGGGCCGGCCGCTGCCCGCCGTGATCACCCGCTTCCCGCCGGAGCCCAACGGCTATCTGCATATCGGCCACGCCAAGAGCATCTGCCTGAATTTCGGCCTGGCGCGCGACTACGGCGGCCGCTGCCACCTGCGCTTCGACGACACCAATCCGGTCAAGGAAGACACCGAGTACGTCGATTCGATCATCGACGCGGTGCACTGGCTCGGCTTCAGCTGGGACAGCAACGACGCGCAGGCGGGCCCGCAGGCCCACCTGTACTACGCCAGCGACTACTTCGACCAGCTGTACGCCTTCGCCGAGAAGCTGATCGAGCGCGGCGTCGCCTATGTCGACAGCCAGAGCGCCGAACAGATCGCCGCCAGCCGCGGCAACTTCGCCGAGCCGGGCACGCCCTCGCCCTACCGCGAGCGCAGCGTCGAGGAGAACCTCCTGCTGTTCCGCGACATGCGCGCCGGCAAGTACGCCGACGGCGAGCACGTGCTGCGCGCGAAGATCGACATGGCCGCGCCGAACATCGTGATGCGCGACCCGGT
Source organism: Cupriavidus sp. (assembly GCA_031181345.1). Lineage (GTDB taxonomy): Bacteria > Pseudomonadota > Gammaproteobacteria > Burkholderiales > Burkholderiaceae > Cupriavidus. The sequence continues at coordinate 31,675 of JAPSLC010000011.1, forward strand.
GCTCTACCGGATCCGCCATGCGCATCACCATCGCACCGGCGACAAGTGGTGCATCTATCCGATGTACGACTTCACGCATTGCATCTCCGATGCGATCGAGAACATCACGCATTCCCTGTGCACGCTGGAGTTCGAGAACAACCGCCCGCTGTACGACTGGGTGCTGGCCCAGCTGCGCGAATGCGGCGTGTTCCGCGAGCCGTTGCCGCATCAGTACGAATTCGCCCGGCTGAACCTGACCTATGCGATCACCAGCAAGCGCAAGCTGCTGCAGCTGGTCAACGAGGGCCGCGTCGACGGCTGGGACGACCCGCGCATGCCGACCATCGTCGGCATCCGCCGGCGCGGCTATACGCCCGAATCGATCCAGCTGTTCTGCGATCGAGTGGGCGTGGCCAAGTCGGACAGCTGGATCGACATGAGCACGCTCGAAGGAGCGGTGCGCGACGACCTCGATGCTCGCGCGGCGCGCGGCGTGGCCGTGCTCGATCCGCTCAAGCTGATCCTGGACAACTATCCGGAAGACCAGAGCGAGGAGTGCTCGGCGCCGGTCCATCCGAAGCAGCCCGAGCTCGGCAAGCGCGTGTTTCCGCTGTCGCGCGAGCTGTGGATCGAGCGCGAGGACTTCAACGAGAACCCGCCGAAGGGCTATTTCCGGCTGTTCCCGGGCAACAAGGTGCGGCTGCGCTACGGCTACGTGATCGAATGCACCGGCGTCGACAAGGATGCCGACGGCAATGTCGTCGCCGTGCACGCGAACTACCTGCCCGACACCAAGAGCGGCACGCCGGGCGCGGACAGCGTCAAGGTCAAGGGCAACATCCACTGGGTCAGCGCGGCGCACGCGCTGCAGGCCGAGGTGCGGCTGTACGACCGGCTGTTCAACGACCCGCATCCGGACGCCGGCGGCAAGAACTTCCTCGATGCATTGAACGCCGACTCCAAGCGCGTGGTCACAGCGTATCTGGAGCCGGGCCTGCGCGAGGCCAGGGCCGAGGACCGCTTCCAGTTCGAGCGGCACGGCTACTTCGTGGCGGACCGCGTCGACAGCCAGCCCGGCCGCCCGGTCTTCAACCGCATCGTCGGACTGAAGGACAGCTGGGGCAAGTAATTGCCGCGGCCCACGCCGGCGCGCCGAAGGTTCGGCGCCCGGCGCCACCTCCCACCCCAATCCTTACCATGCAGACCCTGACCTTCCCGCTGGACCGCGAGCACATCGCGCTGAACGATCTGCTCAAGCTGGCCGGCGTGGTCGACAGCGGCGGCGCCGGCAAGGCGCTGGTCGCTGCCGGCGAGGTCGCGGTCGACGGCGTGGCCGAATCGCGCAAGACCGCCAAGATCCGCGCCGGCCAGGTGGTGACCCTGCCGGGCGTGACGATCCGGGTGGTGGCGGCGTGATGGCCGCATGATTGTTGCCTGCGCCAACGACCGTCGACGATAGAACCAAGGACAACGCCATGCCGATCGCTTTCTGGTGCGTGCTGGTCGCAGGCATCCTGCCCATCGTCACGGTGGGCATCGCCAAATGGGGCGCACCCGGTTTCGACAACCACGATCCGCGCGCCTGGCTGGAGCGGCAGACCGGCCGGGCCCGCCGCGCCGACCTCGCCCACCGCAACCATTTCGAGGCCTTTCCGCTGTTCGCCGCCGCGGTGTTGTGCGCCAGCCATCTGCAGGCGCCGCAGGCGCGCATCGACGAACTTGCGATCGCCTTCATCGTGATCCGGGTCCTGTACACCGCCTGCTACCTGGCCGACCGCGCCACGCTGCGCTCGCTGTGCTGGACGCTCGGCTTCCTGTGCGTGCTGGGCATTTTCCTGCTGCCCGTGCTGGTGCCCTGAGAAGCTCGTTGACTTCCCGTTGGCTTCCCGTTGACTTCTGTCAGAGGTCGACCAAGCGACACCTGAAATCCCGAAATCTTCTGTAGAATCAGCGCTTTGCAAAATTCAGGCCCCGGCTTTTTCGCCCGGGTGCGACGGGACGGGGAATCATGATCGGGATTGGACTGGGGGATGTGGTGGCGGCTTCGCTCGCTGCCGCAGGGGCGTGCTTGATCTGCAGCATTCCGCGCGATTTCGTCGGCCATCTGCGCAACTTCCCCGGCTGGGTGATGCGCACCTACGGCCGCCGCGCCCTGGTGATCCCGGTCCTCGTGATGCTGGTGATCGGCCGCCTGGTCGAACTCGGCGTCAACGGACAGATCGATAGTCCCGCCGGGCAGGCGATGGTGATCGCCGCCGCCTTCCTTGCGCTGGTAATCGCCTCCGCGCTGCTGCGCTTCTACTTCAGCGACTACCGCAAGTCCCGCTGACCGCAGCGCCGCACATCCGGTGCGGCGCTGCCAGTTCCGCTGCCGGTTCCGCCGCCCTTTCCTGCCTGCTCCCGCGTGATGTTCTTCGCACCGTCACGCGCACGGCGATCGGGTAACATGCGCGCTTTGCCGGCCGGCCATGCCGGGCATCCCGCCCGCGCCATCGGCCGCGTGCCGCTTCCGGCCTCCCGGCTTCCCCGCTTCCCTCTTTCCCCATGGCCCTGAAGTCCACCATCTGCAAAGCCGAGCTGTCGATCTCCGATATGGATCGGCACTACTACGGCACCCACGCGCTGACCGTGGCACAACACCCGTCCGAGAACGATGCCCGCATGATGGTGCGGCTGCTGGCGTTCGCCTGCGAGGCCAGCGAGACGCTGAGCCTGACGCGCGGGCTGGACGAACCCGACGAGCCGGACCTGTGGGAGCGCAGCCTGACCGGGGAGATCGAACACTGGATCGACCTGGGCCAGCCCGACGAGACTCGGCTCAAGCGGGCCGCCTCGCGCGCCGCGCGCGTGACCGTGTTCGCCTATCAGCCGGCCAGCGCCCGCGAATGGTGGAAGGGCATTGCCGGCAAGGCAGGCAAGCTGCGCAATCTGACCGTGCATGCGGTGCCCGGCGAGGCGGTCGACGCGCTGGCCGGCATGGCCCGCCGCGCGATGCGGCTGACCGTGACGATCCAGGACGGCGAGATCTGGTTCAGCGACGACGAGCGCAGCGTGCAGCTGCGCCTGGACACCTGGCAGCGGGCCGACGCCTGAGCGCTTGCGGGTACACTGCCGGCTCGGCAGCACCGCGCGCAGTCGATTGCGGCGCGGCTCGGGCTCCGAATCACCACGCGCGTCGCGGCGCCACGCCGCGCTGCGCAGTCACACAAAGGAACGACCGATGATCACCACTCCTTCCGGCCTGCAATACGAAGACACCGTGACCGGCCAGGGCGCCGAAGCGACCGCGGGCAAGCACGTCACCGTGCATTACACCGGCTGGCTGTACGAGAACGGCCAGGCTGGCCGCAAATTCGATTCGAGCAAGGATCGCAACGATCCGTTCGTCTTCCCGCTGGGCGCCGGCCATGTGATCCGCGGCTGGGACGAAGGCGTGCAGGGCATGAAGGTCGGCGGCACGCGCCGGCTGGTGATTCCCGCCGACCTGGGCTATGGCGCACGCGGCGCCGGCGGCGTGATTCCGCCGAACGCCACGCTGCTGTTCGAGGTGGAGCTGCTGGCCGTCTGAGGCGGTTGGCGCTTCAGAAAAGAACGGGCCGGCAAGCCGGCTCAGAAGCCGATCGACGCGTTGCCGACGTCGACGCGCACCCGATCGCGGCCCAGGATATGCGCGGCATGCCGCGCATACTCCCGGGCCCAGTCCGGATCGCCGGTGAAGCGCTGCTCGCCCGAGAAGCGCGCCACGCTGAGGATCTTGTCGATCACCAGCACCTTCCCCACCGGGCTGGAAGCCTGGCAGTCGAGCTCCGCATACTCCCGGTCGAACCAGCGCCAGCCGGCATCGTCGCTGATGCCCGCCAGTTCGCTATCGCCGATGGTGAACTCGAATTCCTTGCCGGTGCCGAAGGCCACCGTAAGCGTTCGCGCCATAGTCCATCCCTCCTGGTAGTTGGCAGCCATTGTAAGGACGGCGCAACATCGGCCGCCACCCCGCCGGCAGTGGGTAGGTCGGCACCGTTGCCCGACGCCGACATCCCCCCGCCATGTGGTGTACCAAGCCTCCCGCTGCCCGGCTTTGCATTATGCTTGCACCATGGCCATCACCCGACAAGATCTTGAAGCGGACCGGCTGCGGACCACGCTGGGCGGTACCCCGGTGGCTTCCTCGCTGCTGTCGGACGACGCGCTCGAGCGTTCGTTGCGGTCCACCCTCGATCGCCGGCCCGACCAGCCCGACATGCACGGCGACGTCTGGCTGTTCGGCTACGGCTCCCTGATCTGGAACCCGATGGTGGTGCACACCGAGCGCCGGCGCGCGACCGTGCACGGCTATCACCGCGGCTTCTACCTCTATTCGCGCATCAATCGCGGCACCTGGGACAACCCCGGCCTGGTGCTGGGCCTGGACCGCGGCGGCAGCTGCCACGGCATGGTGTTCCGCATCCCCAGCCATGTCATCGAACAGGAATTCCGCGTGCTGTGGCGCCGCGAGATGATGACCGGCGCCTACCATCCACGCTGGCTGCGCGTGAAGCTCGAGGGCGAGGCGCCGCCGCAGCGGGCGCTCGCCTTCGTGATGAACCGCGCCCACGAGGCGTATGCCGGCCGCCTGCCCGACGAGCGTGTGGTCACCTGCCTGCGGCGCGCCACGGGCCTGTACGGCCCGGCGCGCGACTATCTGCACCAGACCCTGCTGGGCCTGGCCACCCACGGCGTCGACGACCCCTATCTCGGCCGGCTGTGGCGGCAGATCCAGGCCGCCGACGCCGAACCGGCCGGCGAATCGACCGGAGAATCGGCCGCGGACAGCGAACCGGCCAACGCCGCCTGAACCGGAGACCGCCATGCCAGCCCCCGCCGCCCGAGCCCGCCGCCTGATGGTCGCCGAAGCGCTGGGGTTGTCGGGACTGCTGCTCGGCGGCGCGTTGCTGTCAGGGCCGGCGGGCGTGTCGATGGCGGCCCGCCCCGGTTCCTCCTCGCCCTCTCCCGCCTCGCCGCCGCCGTCCACGCAGCGGGCCGCCACCCAGTCGGGCAGCGCGGGCCGGCCGCACGATGCGCTGAGCGCGCTGAACCGCAATCTGCTGACCGCCGCCTCGCTCGGCGACGCAGCGCTGGTGCGCAAGCTGCTGGGTGCCGGCGCCTCGCCGCATGCGGCAGACGAGCGCGGACGCACCGCGCTGCTGCTTGCCCTCTATCAGCGGCATGGCGAGGCCGCCCGCGCGCTGATCCACGCGGGGGCCGATGTCAATCACAAGGACGATCAGGCCAACAGCGCCTTCCTGCTGGCCGCCTCCAACGGGCAGGTCGAGCTGGTGCGGCTGACGCTGGCGCACGGGGCCGATCCGCACAGCACCGACCGCTATCGCGGCACCGCGCTGACCGCCGCCTCGCAGCACGGCAGCCCCGAGGTGGTCACGCTGCTGCTGCAGGCCGGCGTGCCGGTCGATCATGTCAATGCGCTGGGATGGACGGCGCTGCTGGAAGCCATCGTGCTCGGCGACGGCAGCGCGCGCTACGAGCACGTGGTGCAGTTGCTGCTCGATGCGGGTGCCGATGCCAACCTGGCCGATCGCGACGGCGTCACGCCCACGCGGCATGCGCGCGAGCGCGGCTACAAGACGATGGTGAAGATGCTGATGCGGGTGCGCGGGCACTGAGGGGTCGTGCAGCCACACCGCGCAGGGATGAACCGGAGCAGGACGCGCCGCCCTGCCCCGGCACGGTGTGCTCTCAGCCCAGGCGCGCGTTCTCGGCTTCCTGCAACTGGCGCCACATCACCTTGCCGGTCCCGGACTTGGGCAGCGCGTCGACGAACTCCACCACGCGCGGGTACTTGTACGCGGCCATGTTGTCCTTGGCCCAGGCGATGATGTCGTCCGCCGTGGTCTTGCCCTTGGCGTGCGCCTTGAGCACGACCACCGCCTTGACCGTCTCGCCGCGATAGGCGTCGCGCGTGCCGATGATGCAGGCCTCCTGCACGTCCGGATGCTTGTACAGCAGGTTCTCGACTTCGGCCGGCCAGACCTTGAAGCCCGACGCGTTGATCATCCGCTTGAGCCGGTCGGTGATGAAGAAATAGCCCTCCTCGTCCATCCGGCCGAGGTCGCCGGTGCGGAAGAACGTCTTGCCCTCGAACTCGATGAAGGCCTCGCGCGTCGCGTCCGGCTTGCCCCAGTAGCCCTTGAACACCTGCGGGCCGCAGACGATGATCTCGCCGACCTCGCCCGGCGGCAGTTCCTTCAGCGTGACCGGGTCGACCACGCGCGCATCGGTGTTGAAGGTCGGCACGCCCAGGCACTGCAGCTTGGGCCGGTCCCCCGGATTGCTGTGGGTCGGCGCCATCGTCTCCGACAGCCCGTAGCCTTCGAGATAGTTCAGGCCGAACTGCTCGCGCAGCCGCTCGGCGATCGCCTGCGGCATCGCCGCGCCGCCGCCGCCGATATAGCGCAGGCTCGACAGATCGAACTCGGCCAGGTTGGGGCTGGCCAGGAAGTCGATCACCATGGTCGGGATATTGGTCCAGTGCGTGACCTGGTAGCGCGAGATCAGCCGGCCCGCGACCTCGCGGTCCCAGCGCGGCAGCATCACCACGGTTGCGCCGCTGTAGATCGGGCCGTTCATGCCGTACTGCATGCCCGTCACGTGGAACAGCGGCAGCACCGACAGGATCACCGACTCGGCGCCCGAGCCCGACCAGGTCGAGCCGCCCACCACGTTGTGCATCACCGAGCGATGGGTGTGGATGCAGCCCTTGGGGAAGCCGGTGGTGCCCGAGGTATAGGGCATCACCGCCATGTCGTCGGCACCGGCGGTGTGCGGGCCAGGCTGGTGGCCGGCCGCCAGCGCGTCGCGCCACGGCACCGCGCCGGCCGGCAACGGATGCTCGGCGGTCAGCCAGGCCGGCGGCGCGTCCTCGGGATGTTCGTGCCGCTCGGGCAGGGCGTCGGCGTATTGCGTCACCAGCAGGTGCTGCAGCTGCTGGTCCTGCGGCAGCTCGGCATTGGCAGCCGCGGCGCCGCCGGCCAGATCGGCCGAGCAGATCGCCACGCGGGCCTGCGCGTCGGTGATGTAGTGCTTGAATTCCTCGGCCCGGTTCATCGGATTGACCGGCACCACCACCGCGTCGGCGCGCAGGATCGCGTAGTAGCTGACGATGAACTGCGGGCAGTTCTGCATGTACAGCAGCACCCGGTCGCCCTTGGCCACGCCGGCCTCGCGCTGCAGCCAGCCGGCCAGCGCGGTGGCCTGCGCCTCCAGCTCGCGGAAGGTGATGGCCTTGCCGAAATAGCGGATCGCGGCCTTGTCGGCATAGCGGCGCGCCGACACCTCCAGGTTGACCCACAGCGAGGTCTCGGGCAGCACGATGGCGGTGGGCGCCCGCTTGGGCCAGAACTGGAAATGCGGGCGCGCGGCGGGCTTCTGGGTCTGCATGCGTTTGTCTCCTGAGCGGTCTTCGCGACCTGTTCTCGAGCGTCGTTGCTGGGCGAATGGACCGGACTATGGGGCCAACACCGCCGCGGCCGGCAAGCAGCCCCGGCGGCGATCGTCAAGCAATATAACCGAACGACCGTTCTATTTCCAAGGGGTAGATTCCCGCAAGCGGGGTTGAGATGAGCGGCGCCGTCCCCACCTCGACAACAGGGAACCGGCCGTGCGGCGCGATTCCGCGCGCCTCGGGGCCGGATCATGGGAACTCGCGAGTCCCGCGGCTCCCACGCGATATCAGGCGAATTCATCGAATTCAACGAACAGCGAGGCAAGGAATGAGCGACGTCACCCTGCAGAACTTCGACCACGACGTGATTGCGCTGTCGCGCAGCGTCCCCGTGCTGGTGGACTTCTGGGCGCCATGGTGCGGCCCGTGCCGCACGCTGGGCCCCCTGCTGGAGAAACTCGAGCGCGAAGCCGGCGGCAAGTGGAAGCTTGCCAAGATCAATGTCGACGAGAACCAGGAGCTGGCGGCCCACTTCGGCGTGCGCAGCATTCCCCATGTGGTGGCCTTCGTCGACGGCAAGCCGGTCGACCAGTTCATCGGCGTGCTGCCCGAATCGGGCCTGCGCGAATTCATCGCGCGGGTCACGCCGAACCCGGGCCAGATCGCCCTGCGCGAAGCGCGCCAGGCGACCGCCAACGGCCAGCGCGAGATCGCGCGCGAAGCCTTCCAGGCGGCGCTGGCCTTCGATCCCGGCTTCGACGAGGCGCGCATCGACTACATCGCCTTCCTGCTCGACGGCAATGCCCTGGAGGAAGCCGAGGCCCAGTTCGGCATGCTGACGCCGCGCGCGTCCCAGCACGATGCCTATGCCGCGCTGCAAACCCGGCTCGAGGCGATGAAGGGCCTGGGCGACCTGCCCGACGAGGCCACGCTGACCGGCCGCATCGCCGCCGATCCCGCGGATCTGCAGGCCCGCCTCGATCTGGCGCGGCTGCTGATCGCGCGCCGTCAATACGAACCGGCGCTGGAGCAGCTGCTGGCCATCGTGCGCACCGACCGCGGCTTCGGGGACGATGTCGGCCGCAAGACGATGCTGTCGGTGTTCGAGATGATGGGCGACACGCCCGAGGCGGTGTCGCGCTGGCGCCGGCAGTTGAGCGCGGCGTTAAATTGAGTTCGCTGCCCTGACCAGGGGCGGTTGCCCTCTCCCCCGGCTCCTCTCCCGCAAGCGGGAGAGGAGAGAAAACCGATCGCGATGCCGTCCGGGCTTGCCGATTGCGTTCTCCCTCTCCCCCTCAGGGGGAAGAGGGCCGGGGAGAGGGGGTGGTTTAGAAGCGGCTCACCCCGCCGGCCCCTCCACCAGCGTAAAACCGTTCTGCCGCATGTAGGCCACCATCGCGGCGTCCTGCTTGCGTACGTGCAGCGCGAACCAGCCGGGCAGCTCGGCCACCAGGCGGCGCCCGGTCTCGAAGTCGCCCTCCTGCTCGACCTTCGCACGCACCTTGTCGACGATCTCCAGCATCTGCCGATGCTCGCCGGCATGGCATTGGCGCGGGCCGAAGTTCATCGCCTCCATCCATGCCTCCTCCATGTCGAAGTGGTAGCGCGTGTGGTCGAGCCACTCGTCCAGCGCGGCCAGGAAGCCCTCGTCGCTGGCGCGCGCGGCCGCCTGCAGCAGCAGCACGAACTCCGCATGGGTATGGTCGGTGACCGGCTCGCCCAGATGCAGGTCGGCCGGCAGTGCGCTGCTGTCGAGGTCGGGCGGAGTGGTCGCCGGGGCCGCTGGGGCCGCGGCGGCGGTGGTGAGGTCGGAAACGGTCATCAAGTCGATCGGTTATGCTGCACGCAATGCCGGAAGGCACCGGGATACGCGCAAGGATACCGAATCCCCACGCTGGGCACCCGCTCCCCCTCTCGCTCCCCTCTCGCTCCCCCTCGATGCCACGACTGATTTTCTTCTGCGGACACGCCGGCACCGGCAAGACCACGCTGGCCCATCGGCTGATCGGCCCGCTGATGGAGGCCACCGGCGAACCGTTCTGCCTGCTCGACAAGGACACGCTGTACGGCCGCTACAGCGCCGCCGCGATGGGTGCGCTGACCGGCGATCCGAACGACCGCGACAGCCCGCTCTATCTGCAGCATCTGCGCGATCCGGAATACCAGGGCCTGCTCGATACCGCGCGCGAGAACCTGGCGCTGGGCATCAGCGCGATCGTCATCGGCCCGCTGTCGCGCGAGATCCGCGAGCATCGCCTCAGCGACCCGCAGTGGCTCGCGCTGCCGGCCGGCACCACGGTGCGCGTGGTCTGGGTCCATCTGCCCGAGGACGAGGCGCATGCGCGCATCGTGCGGCGCGGCAATCCTAACGATGCCTACAAGCTCGCGCACTGGGAAGACTATCGGCAGCGGCGCTTCATGCCGGACCCGGCCGAGTATCCGGAACTGATCTACTTCGACAATCTCGCGCCCGATCAGGCGAAGGTCGCGCGGCTGCTCGACGCCCTGCGCGCCTGAAGGGAGCCGCGCGGACCGCCCCAGACCATGCTCACCCCGGCTGCGCGATCGCGCTCAGCGCCACCGATGCCGCCACGAACCCGAACACCGCGGTGACCGCCACCGACGAGCCAAAGCCCGCGCAGGCCAGCCCCTGCGGCCCCTGCCGCGGATGGGCGGCGTCGGCAAAGGGCGCCTCGTCGATTTCGCAGGCCTGCTGCTCGGGCTCGGGATAGCGCAACGGCTCGTCGGAATACACCGCCGGCAGGCCGAACGGCTTCTTCGGGTCGCGCGGCAAACCCCATTGCTTGCGCAGGCCGGAGCGGACCTTGGCCAGCAGCGGGTCCTGGACGGTGCGGGACAGGTCGGCGACGCGCACGCGGGTCGGGTCGAGCTGGCCGCCGGCGCCGCCGCAGGTGACGATCGGCAGCCGCTGGCGCCGGGCCCAGCCCAGCATCGCGATCTTGACCTTGACCGCGTCGATGGCATCGATCACGTAGTCGTGCCCGCTCAGCAGCGCCTCGACGTTGTCCGGCGTCACGAAATCGTCGACCGGACGCACCCGCAGGCGCGGGTTGATCTGCACCAGCCGCTGCGCCATCGCCTCGACCTTGGCGCGCCCGTACTCGTCGCCCAGCGCATGGATCTGGCGGTTGGTGTTCGACGGGGCGATATGGTCCAGGTCGATCAGCGTGATGCGGCCCACCGCGTTGCGGGCCAGCGCCTCGGCGGCCCAGCTGCCGACCCCGCCGATGCCGACCACGCAGACGTTGGCGGCCTCCAGCCGCGCGAGGCCGTCGGCGCCGTAGAGACGGGCCACGCCGCCGAAGCGGCGGTGGTAGTCGTCGGCCTCGGCGCTGTCGTGCGGCAGCGCGGCGGGCAGTTCCGCCAGCGCGTGCGCGGCGGCGGGGTCGTCGTTGCGTTCGGCCACGGAGTCGGCCAGGGAGTGGGCGTCAGGGTCGTCGGCCATCGAGGACTTCACTATCGGCTGGAGCCGCCGGGCCGGCCAGAGACAAGGGCCGGCGGCGGGCAAAAAATGCGAAAAGCTCGGGCAACTTTGTCAGTCGCATGCCGACAGGAGGGCCCGGCGCGCAACTATACAATAGCCGCAACGTGGTACGTCAGCCGCGCCAGCGAACCGGTCCGGTTCGCGCGTGCGCCGGCCAGGAGCCCCTCATGTCGATGCGCCGCCAGGCCGTGCTGTGGAGTGTGTTGACGCCCTTGGTGTTGATCGCGGCGGTGGTGGCCTTCGTGCTGCTGTTCGACTGGAACCGCCTCAAGCCCTGGCTCAACGACAAGGTCAGCGATGCCATCGGCCGGCCGTTCGCCGTCAACGGCGATCTGGTCCTGACCTGGCGCCGGCCCGAAGGCGAGAGCGGCTGGCGGCGCCTGGTACCGTGGCCGCGGCTGTCGGCCCGCGACGTCACCATCGGCAATCCCGACTGGACCCAGCAGCCCAATCTCGCCACCGCGCGCGAGCTGGTGTTCCTGCTGCGCCCGCTGCCGCTGCTGGGGCGGGAAATCTCGCTGCCGACCATCACCATCGACGGCCCCTCGGTCGCGCTCGAACGGCTGGCCGACAAGCGCAACAACTGGACCTTCCCGACCCGCGAAGATAAAGAGCCATCGCGATGGCATCTGGAAATCGGCGAGGTGGTGCTGACGCGCGGGCATCTGGCGCTGAACGATGCCGCCAGCAAGATCGAGCTGCGCGCGACGCTCGAGACCATCGGCGACGCCGCGCTGTACGACAAGGATCGCGATGGACCGCTTGCGCCATCGTCTGCGCCGGCCGCCTCGGCCGCGCCCGCCGCCGGCGCCAGCGCGCCCGCGGCCGCAGGGGCTTCGGCGCCAGCCGCCTCCCCCGACGCGGCGAAAAACAGCAAGGGCGAACCGGTCTATGGCATCCGCTGGCGCGCGGTCGGCCATTACAACAAGGCCACCATCAACGCCAATGGCAAGGCCGGTGCGGTGCTGAACCTGCGCGACGCCAGCCGGCCCTTCCCGCTGCAGGCCGATGTGCGCGTCGGCAGCACCCGCGCGCAGATCGAGGGCACGCTGACCGAGCCGGCCCGGCTGGCGGCGCTGGACCTGATGCTGCAGTTGTCCGGCGAAAGCATGGCCGACCTGTACTCGCTGACCGGCGTGGTGCTGCCCGAGACCCCGCCGTATCGCACCAACGGCCGCCTGACGGCGACGCTGCGCAAGGGCGCGTCGGTCTACCGCTATCAGAACTTCACCGGCCGGGTCGGCGGCAGCGACCTGGGCGGCACGCTGACCTATACCCAGCGCGATCCGCGCCCGCTGCTCGCCGGCGAGCTGGAGTCGAAGCAGCTGCGTTTCGAGGACCTGGCGCCGCTGATCGGCGCCGACGCCAAGCCCGGCCAGCCCGCGGCGCGCAGCCCGGTGCGCCAGCCGGCCGACAAGGCGCTGCCGGTGGCGCCGTTCCGCACCGAGCGCTGGGACGATATCGACGCCGACGTGCGCTTCACGGGCCAGCGCATCATCCGCGACGTCGATCTGCCGATCAATAATCTGCAGACCCATATCCAGCTGCAGGACGGCGTGCTGAACCTCAAGCCGCTGAACTTCGGCGTGGCGGGCGGCACCCTCGCTTCGAACCTGCAGCTGAACGGCAAGCGCACGCCGATGGGGGCGACCATCGACATGACGGCGCGCCGGCTCAAGCTCAAGCAGCTGTTCCCCAACCTCGAATCGATGCGCGCCAGCGTCGGCGAGATCAACGGCGCGGCCAAGCTGTCGGCGACCGGCAATTCGGTCGCGGCGCTGCTGGGCTCGTCCAACGGCGAGGCGCGGCTGCTGGTCGAGAACGGCACCATCAGCAAGTTCATCCTCGAGGCGATGGGGCTGAACGTCGGCAGCGTGATCATCGCCAAGCTGTTCGGCGACAAGCCGGTGCAGATCCATTGCGGCGTGGCCGACTTCACCTTCACCAACGGCATGGGCCGCGCCCGCACCTTCGTCATCGATACGGAGGACGCGACTATCAACGCCACCGGCGTGGTGGACCTCGCCAGCGAACGGCTCGGCCTGACCATCAATCCGGACTCCAAGGGCATGCGCGTGTTCTCGCTGCGCTCGCCGCTGTATGTCGGCGGCACGCTGAAGGACCCGCGGGTCAGCCCGGACATCGGCGTGCTGGCGCTGCGCGCCGGCGGCGCGGTGGCGCTGGCGCTGCTGGCGCCGGTCGCCACGGTGCTGCCGCTGATCGATCTGTCGCCGGCCGAGGACAGCCAGTGCGCCAAGCTGCTGGCGGAACTGCGCAAGCGCCCGACCGCGCCGCCGCCGGGCAAGACCTACCGCGACCGCCGCGCGCCGGCCGCCTCCGGTCCGGCGGCCCAGCCGCCCGCGGGCGGCAACGAGCCCGAGCCGCGTCGCCAAAATCCAACCGCGCCGGCCGCACCGTCGCCCGGACCCAACAGATCGCCGATGTATCAGGGCGGCTGACGCGCTGCGCGGTGCACTTGGCAGCGCTGGTGCGTCGGGCATCGATGCTCCAGCGCAACACTCCCCGACCCGCGCCCCCTTTCTGTGCACCAAAACCTAAAAACCGTTGCACGTTGTCAACAAGCGCACCATAATTAAATGGCCATTTACATGGAGACGCCTGGCGGTAGCGGCGGCTCGATGCACAACACCACGCTGTAAACGGATGGCAATTTGCAGAAGGCGCCCGTCAGGGCGCGGTCTGTTGCGGGGCGCGGCGCATGCCGCCCCCCGTTCGTCTTTTTCCGGTCTGCCGGTCTTTCCGGTCCTTCGTTCCACCCCTCCGCCTCCCGGTCCTTGCACGAATGACGCCGTATTCCGCCGCCGCGATGCCGATCAGTGTTCTGATCGCGCTGACGGTGTGCAACCACGTGGCGTTCAACGCCAGCCGCGTCGTCGTTTCCCTGTTCGCCATTTCGCTGAAGGCCTCGACCATCACGCTCGGGCTGCTGATGTCGCTGTACGCGCTGCTGCCGATGCTGCTGGCGATCCGCGCCGGGCGCCGCATCGACCAGATCGGGCCGCGCCGGCCGATGACCGCGGGCTCGCTGATGGTGGTGGTCGGCACGCTGCTGCCGGCGATCTGGCCGAGCGTCGCGGCGCTGTACGCCTCGTGCGCGCTGATCGGCGTCGGCTTCATGCTGGTCCAGGTCGCGATGCAGCTGCTGATCGGGCAGCTGTCGACCGACGAGACCCGTCTTCGCAACTACACCTGGCATGCGCTCGGCCTGTCCGTATCGGGCACGCTCGGCCCGGTAGTGGTCGGCTACGTGATCGAGCACGCCGGCTATCGGCCCGCCTTCCTGCTGCTGGTCGGCGTCGCGCTGATCGGGCAGATCGGCCTGCGGGTGGTGCATGACCGCCTGCCCGCGCAGGGCGCCGGCGCGGCCCGCCAGGCCGCGCTCGACGGCAGCCGCGGCTCGGCGCTGGACTTGCTGATGGTGCCCGAGCTGCGCGCGGTCTTCGTCGCCAGCGCGGTGCTGTCCGCGGCCTGGGACCTGCACGCCTTCCTGATCCCGATCCAGGGCACGCGCGTGGGCCTGTCGCCCTCGTCGATCGGCTGGGTGCTCGGCGCCTTCGCGATCGCCACGCTGGCGATCCGCATTGCGATGCCGCTGGTCACGCGCCATCTGTCCGAATGGAAGATCATCCGCGGCGCGCTGCTGGTCGGCGGCATCGCCTACCTGCTCTACCCCTTCGTCTCGACCTTCTGGCTGATGTGCTGCCTGGCGTTCGTGCTTGGCCTGGCGCTGGGCAGCGCGCAGCCCAACGTGATGAACATCCTGCATAGCGCGTCGCCGTCAGGCCGCGCTGGCGAGGCGCTGGGCCTGCGCTCGGCCGTGCTGAACACCAGCCAGGTGGTATGGCCGCTGACCTTCGGCGTGGTCGGCACCGCGCTGGGCATGCTGCCGATCTTCCTGTCGATGGCCGGCGCGATGGGCGTGGCCGGCTTCTATTCGCGCGGCCAGACGCGCAAGCTGCCGCCCCCCGCCGCCTGAGGCCCCGCACCGCCGGAGCCGGCTCGCGAGCCCGGATGCCTTCGCTATACTCCAGGCATCCGGAACCGCATATCGACCGCGCACGCCGCTGTGCCGGCGCTATCGGAGACCCGTTCAGGACGTTTCAGCCATTCCCTCCCGCGGCCGTGCCGCTGCCCTTCCCGCCATGACGCAACTCGCCGATCTCCGTCGTACCTATGTGCTCGGTTCGCTGACCGAAGCCGATGTCGCGCCCCAACCCATCGCGCAATTCGAACGCTGGTTCGAGGAAGCGCTGACCGCCAAGCTGCCCGAGCCGAATGCGATGACGCTGGCCACGGTCGACGCCAGCGGCCAGCCCTCGGCCCGCATCGTGCTGCTCAAGGGCATCGACGCGCAGGGCTTCACCTTCTTCACCAACTACGAGAGCCGCAAGGGGCTGGACCTCGCGGTCAATCCGCGCGCGGCGCTGCTGTTCCACTGGGTCCAGCTCGAACGGCAGGTTCGCATCGAAGGCGTCGTCGAGAAAGTCAGCGACGCCGAGAGCGATGCCTACTTTGCCTCGCGACCGCTGGGCTCGCGCATCGGCGCCTGGGCCTCGGCGCAGAGCCAGGAGGTGTCGGACCGCGCGCTGCTGGAGGAGCGCGAGGCCGAGTTCCGCCAGCGCTTCGGCGAGAACCCGCCGCGGCCGCCGCATTGGGGCGGCTATCGCGTGGCGCCGACGCGCGTCGAATTCTGGCAGGGCCGCCCGTCGCGGCTGCACGATCGCATCGCTTATCTGCGCCAGCCCGACGGCAGCTGGCGCATCGCGCGGCTGTCGCCGTAAGTCGCCGCGGCGCCGCGTGAGTGCTCCCATCAGCGGCGCGAAGTTTTGCCCCTGTCATTGATATGGGGTCCAGGCAGTGCACTGCACACCGGCGCAGTTTGGCGTATAAAGTGAAACGCCAGACGCACCGGGCAGCGGGCTCTGGCGTTGGGTATGGCACAGTCTGATATATCGGAAGACGCAGCCGAAAACGAAGTGGAAGACGTAGCCGCGCCCACAGTTGTTCGTTGGAGAAGTATGCCGCCATTCATCAGGAGGAAAGCCGCATGTTTTTCAAGCAAGCACTGGACACGCAACTGGAGCGCTGGGTCGCGGAGCTGCGCGACAAGGCCAACCTGCCCGTCAAGCTGCGGCTCTGGAATGGCCACGAATACGCGCTGGGCAACTTCGAACAACCGGCGGTCACGCTGACCGTGCGCGAGGCCGGCGCGCTGCCGCTGCTGCTGACGCCGACGCTGGACAACCTGGGCGAGGCCTACGTCCAGCAGAAGATCGATCTGGAGGGCAAGCTCGCCGACATCATCGCGGTCGGCTACGGCTTCTCCCGCGCCACCACGCAACTGGCCGGCAGCACGCTGGCGCGCGTCGCGCAGCGCTTCACCCATACCAGGCAGGCAGACAAGGCGTCGATCGAATACCACTACGACGTCTCCAACGATTTCTACAAGTTGTGGCTGGACCCGAACATGGTCTACTCGTGCGCCTACTTCGAGCACGGCACCGAGGACCTGGCCACCGCGCAACTGAAAAAGATCGACCACATCCTGACCAAGATCCGCGTGCAGCCGGGCCAGACGCTGCTCGACATCGGCTGCGGCTGGGGCGCGCTGGTGCTGCGCGCCGCGCAGAAGTTCGGCGCGCGCTGTGTGGGCATCACGCTGTCGGAAAACCAGTTCGCGCTGGCAACCGAGCGGGTCCGGCAGGCCGGGCTGCAGGACCAGATCGAGATCCGCCTGCAGGACTACCGCGACGTCGGCGGGACCTTCGACCGCATCACCAGCGTCGGCATGTTCGAGCATGTCGGCAAGGAAAACCTGGTCACCTACTTCAGCCGCATGTGCGAGCTGCTGGCCGACGACGGCATCGCGATGAACCACGGCATCACCTCGCCGGACCCGGACAGCGGCAAGGTGCCGATGGACGGCGCGCAATTCATGGACCGCTACGTGTTCCCGCAGGGCGAGCTGCCGCATATCGGCATGGTGCTGCATACGCTGGCCAAGGGCGGCCTCGAGGCCTACGACGTCGAACTGCTGCGCCGGCACTATGCGCAGACGCTGCGGCACTGGGCCGAGAACTTCGAGACGCATGGCGAGACCATCCGCGCGATGGTCGGCGAGAAGAAATACCGCATCTGGCGCGTCTATCTGGCCGGCTGCGCGCAGGCCTTCGACAGCGAGAAGATGTCGATCTACCAGGTGGTCTGCCACAAGGGCACCCAGCCGTCGAACACGCTGCCCTGGTCGCGGCATTACATCTACGACAAGACGCTTGATTGACGATTTGTTTGGCGACCTGCCGCCTGCATCCGCAACGCCAACCGAAAAGTCACTGGGTCCCCGCCTGCGCGGGGATGACGCCGCACCAGACAGAGGTGTCGTCCCCGCGAAAGCGGGGACCCAGCGTCTTCGGCGCGGCAAGACGGTCCAGCCCGTCGCCGCCTCCGCCGAACTGGCGGCGCTGGCTGCCCGGCTGCCCCGCCACCTCTACCTCGGCACCTCGACCTGGTCCTACCCCGGCTGGAAAGGCCTGGTCTACGACGGCGACTACAGCGACAGCCTGCTGTCGCGCAAGGGACTCGCCGCCTACGCCAGCCATCCGCTGCTGCGCGCGGCCGGCGTCGATCGCGGCTTCTACGCGCCGATTCCGCTGGCGGACTACCTGGCCTACGCGGCGCAGGTGCCCGACGATTTCCGCTTCCTGGTCAAGGCGCCCGCCAGCGTCTGCGATCCGTGGCTGCGCGCCAGCAATGGCGCCGGGCGGCTGGCCAATGCGGCGTTTCTCGATGTGGAGATCGCGATCCGCGATTTCATCACGCCGGCCACCGCCGGGCTCGGCGCCAAGTGCGGGCCGCTGTTGTTCCAGCTATCGCCGCTGCGCGCGATGGCCGCCGATGCCGCGGGCTTCCTGGAGCGGCTCGACGCCTTCCTGTCGGCGCTGCCCGCGCTCGATCCGGTGCAGACGCCCAACGCCTGCTATGCGGTCGAGTTGCGCGACCCCGAACTGCTGACCCCGCGCTTCATCAAGCTGCTGCGCTCGCATGGCGTGCGCTTCGGCTGCGCCGCGCGCGACCGCATGCCGCCGCTGGCGCGCCTGGCCCCGGCGCAGGCGCTGCGCGATGAAGGCGAGCCGGGGCCGCTGGTGCTGCGCTGGCTGCTGCATCAGGGCTATGGCTACGAGCAGGCCGAGGCGGCCTTCGAGCCGTTCGACCGGCTGCACGTGCTCGATCCGCAGACGCTGGCGGCCGCGGCCGACCTGGCCGTGCGCACGCTGCAGGCCGGGCAGCCGGCCTATCTGATCGTCAGCAACAACGCCGAGGGCTGCGCGCCGCTGACGCTGGCGCGGCTGGCCGAGGCAATCGCGCAGCGGCTGGGCGTGTAGCTTCCCACCGCTGCCGCTGCCATCGACGCGCGCTTACTGCGCGCGCAGCCGATGGGCGAAGCTCTTGCGGAACTTGGCGACCTTGGGCGAGATCACGAAGGCGCAATAGCCCTGTTCCGGATGATTGCGGAAGTAGTTCTGGTGATAGGCCTCGGCGCGCCAGTAGCGCTGCGCCGGCTCGACCTGCGTGACCAGCGGGCCGTCGTAGAGCTGGCGCGCGGCGATGTCGGCCATCACCTGCTGCGCGGTGTCGCGCTGCGCGTCCGAGTGGGTGTAGATCACCGAGCGGTATTGCGTGCCGACGTCGTTGCCCTGGCGATTGAGCGTGGTCGGATCGTGGATCGCGAAGAAGATCTCCAGGATCTCGCGATAGGAGATCGCCGACGGGTCGAACGACACCCGCACCACTTCGGCATGGCCGGTGTCGCCGCTGCAGACCTGCTCATAACTGGGATCGTCGACATGGCCGCCGGTATAGCCGGACTCCACCGCGGTCACCCCTTCGACCTGCTGATAGACCGCCTCCAGGCACCAGAAGCAGCCGCCACCGAGCGTGGCGATTTCGGTTCGATCTTGCATGGATGCTTACCCGTTGGGATGCGCCGCACGGCGCGATCGACCGATGATACCCGCCGCGCTCAGATCGTGCCGCCGCCGCCGCTGCCGCCGGTATTGCCACGGGCCGCCTCCAGCGTCGCGCGCAACTGCGGCTTCAGTACCTTGCCGAGCGCGCTCTTGGGCAGCATGTCGAGCAGCACCACCTCGCGCGGCAGCTTGAAGCGGGCGATGCGGGCGGCCAGCGTCTCGCGCAACGGCTCGGTCGCCAGCGCGGCGCGGTCCGCGTGCGGCGCCGGCACGATGACCGCGACCGGCACCTCGCCCCAGCGCGGATCCGGCAAACCCACCACCGCGCATTCGGCCACGCCGGGCAGCGCGACCAGCGCATTCTCGATCTCGGCCGGATAGATGTTCTCGCCGCCGGAGATGATCATGTCCTTGCTGCGCCCGACCACCTCGATGCAGCCGTCGGCGTCGCGATGCCCGAGATCGCCCGAGCGGAACCAGCCGTCGACGAAGCCGGGATGGGAAGGCTCGCGCCAGTAGCCCTGCATCAGGTTGCTGGCGCGGATGCAGATCTCGCCAACCTCCCCTTCTGCCACTTGCTCGCCGTCGCGGCCGATCAGCCGCACCTGCGCCTCGGGCTGCGGCCAGCCGGCATAGCCGGGCCGCGCCATCGCCTCGGACAGTCGCAGCACGATCGAGACCGGTCCGGTCTCGGTGGCGCCGTAGACCTGGCCCAGCGGCACCCCGCGCGCATGGAAGGCATCGATATACGCGCGCGGGATGGTCGATGAGCCGGCCATCACGCCGCGCAGCACGGTCAGATCGGCGCCGGCCCAGCCGGGATGGTCGAGCACCGCGCGCAGCGTGGCCGGCACCATCAGGGACAGCGTGGGCCGCGCCTGCGCCAGGGCCTCGAGCCAGGCGCCCGGCGTGAAGCGCTCGTGCAGCGTCACCTGCGCGCCGAGCAGCAGCGCCGGCACGGTCTGGATGCACAGCCCGCCCACATGGAACATCGGCAGCGTCGACAGGACATGGTCGGTCTCGCGCATGTCGTGCGCCCACCAACTGGCGCGCGCATTGGCCAGCAGCGCGGCCTGCGTATGCAGCGCGCCCTTGGGCTGGCCGGTGGTGCCGGAGGTGTAGACCAGCAGCAGCGGCGTGTCGTCGGGCATCGGCCCGATCGGCGCTTCGGCGGGCTCGGGCGGCGCCGGGCTGTCGATCAGGCGGTCGATATGGGCGTGGCGCACCGTGCCGCCCGCGCCTTCTCCCGCGCGCGCCACCGCCGCGGCGGCATCCGCATGCGCATCGTCATGAAAGATCGCGCGCACGCCGGCGTGCGCCGCGATGGCGGCGAGCTCGGGCACCGCCAGCCGGTAGTTCAGCGGCACGAAGATCGCGCCGAGCCGCGCGCAGGCGAACAGCAGTGCCAGTTGCAGATCGTGGTTCAGGCACAGCGTGGCCACGCGGTCGCCGCGCGCGATGCCCCAGTCGGCCAGCAGATGCGCGGCGACGCGTTCGATGCGGCTCCACAGCTTGGCGTAGCCGATCGTACGGCCGCGGAAATGCAGCGCCGGGCGTTGCGGCTGCGTGTCGGCCAGTGCGTGCAGCGGCCGCAGCAGCGCGCCGACGCTGGCCGCATCCAGATGCGGCCGCCCTCCGCAGGCGCCGCTCATTCGTCGCGCTCGCCCGGTTCGTACAGCGTCTCGCGGCCCATGCGGTCCAGGATCAGCTCGGCGGTCCACGGCAGCATCAGCGCGCCGCAGCGCGAATCGCGATAGAGCCGCTCGAGTGGCAGGTCCTTCAGCATCGATTGGCCGCCGCAGGTGCGGATCGCCAGCCGCGCGATATCGTTGGCGCCCTCCATCACCGCGTAGTGCGCGGCATAAAGGCGCATGCGCTGGTCCTTCGACGGATTGGGGCGCGCCTCGTGGATGACGCGCCAGAACAGCGAGCGCATCGACTCGAGCTGGATGCGCATCTGCGCCACCGCGATCTGCTTGGTCGGATACATGCGGCGCTTGACCGGCGGCTGGCCGGGCACCTCGCCGCGCAGGTATTGCACGGTGAAGTCGTAGGCGGCCTGCGCCACGCCCAGATAGGTAGGCGACAGCGTGAAGAACATCGCCGGCCAGGTCTGCGCGGCCTTGTAGTAGACGCCGCGCGGCATCAGCTGCTCGTCGTCCGGCACAAACACGTCCTTGAGCAGCAGCGTGCGCGAGACCGTGCCGCGCATGCCCATCGGGTCCCAGTCGCCGGTCACGGTCAGGCCCTCGGCCTTGCCCGGCACCGCGATATACAGCGTGTCGCGCATGTCGGGATGATGGTCGCCGCGGTCCTCGGTGCAGAGGATGCCGTAGTAGTCGGCCGCGCCCGACAGCGAGGCGAAGATCTTGCGGCCGTTCAGCAGCCAGCCGCCCTCGACCTTGCGCGCGGTGGTGCCGAACGGCGCCTTGCCGGCCGCGGCCGCCGAGCCTTCCGAGAATGGCTGCGCGTAGACGGCGCCGTCCTTGACCACGCGCGCGAAATGCAATTCCCGCCGGACCGCGTGTTGGGCGCGCTGCGCGTCCGTCATCGCGATGCCGTCGGCCAGCATGCCCGTCCACATGGTCGAGCAGATATGCATGTTGTAGGTCAGCGCGGTGGCGCCGCAGAAGCGGCCGATCTCCGCGCCGATCATGCAGTAGGTCGCGAAGTCCGCGCCCTCGCCGCCGAAGGCCTTCGGCACGCACAGCGCCAGCAGCCCGGCCTCGCGCAGGTCGTCGTAGTTGGCGAACGGAAAGCTCGCCTCGCGGTCCCATTGCGCCGCGCGCGGCGCGAAGCGTTCGCGGCCGAGCCGGTTGGCCAGCGTCAGCAGACGGACCTGATCGTCGGTGAAGTCGGCCTCGCCGACGGCGGGAACGAAGTCCAGGGGCATGATGGTGTCTCTCGTGGTCAGCTTGTTATGGGTCCGGCGTGGGCCGCGTTGCCGCGCGTCGAAATTGGCGTCAGCGCACGGCGAAATGGCGCCGCAGGAAATCGAGCACGGCCGCGTTGAACAGCGCCGGCCGCTCCATGCAGGCCAGATGGCCGACGCCCGGCAGGCAGCGGTACTCGGCGCCCGGAATGCGCGCCGCCATCCGTTCCATCACCGCCGGCGCCGCATTGGCGTCGTGCTCGCCGGCCAGCGCGAGCACCGGCACCGCGATGCCCGCCAGCGCCGCGCGCTGGTCAAACCGCACCAGCGCATGCAGCGCGGCGCGATAGGTGTCGGGCGGCACGCTGGCCATCACCCGCGTGGCGAAGGCCACCGCGGCGGCCGGCGCATCGGGCGCGACCATGCCGCGCACGAGGCCCGCCGCCATCTCGCCCATGGTGCGGCCCGCGTCGAGCGGCGCGGTGCGCGCCGCGACGAAGTCGCGCTGCCAGTCGCCATCGGCCTTGCCGAAGGCCGGCGAGGTGCCGGACAGCACCATGCCGTCGATCACGGCGGGCATCGCCGCATAGGCCTGCTGCGCGACCATGCCGCCCATGCTGTGGCCGAGCAGCACCACGCGGCGACCCGCGTCGCGCTCGGCTTGCAGCACCGGCGCCAGCGCCGCGGCCAGGCCGGCGAAGTCGTACGGGTCGATCGTCGCGCTGTCGCCGTAGCCGGGCATGTCCCAGGCGACGGCGCGGTAGCCGGCCTCGACCAGCGCGTCGAATTGCTCCGGCCAGGCGGCCTTGCCGCCGCCGATGCCATGCAGCATCACCACGGCAACGGGGCCCTCGCCGCGCGCCGCGGTGGCGATGCCGTTGGCGTGGCGGACCAGGGAATCGCGATTGGAAGCGCGATTGGAAGCGCGATCGGAATCCAGTTCGGACATCGAAGCTCCTTGCGGCGTGTCAGCCGGTCAGCGTGTCAACGTGTCAGCGCGGCAAATCGGCCAACCAGCCCTGCTCGACCTCGGCCACGCCATCCAGCGTCACCGTGCAGCCGCGCAGCGGCAGATCGAAATGGCCCAGCGTATGGCGGCCGGCCACTTCGTTGGCGCCGGTCGAATAGAGGAAGTTGCCGGCAAACGCGCGCAGCTCGGTGCCGTTGCAATCGCGCCGGTCGTAGAAGGTCAGCGCGTCCCAGCGGGCCTGCGGGTTCATGCCCCAGCCGACATGCGAGACCGCGTAGGCATCGCGCGTGCCTTCCCGGTCGGCCCAGGCCGCGTAGTAGCCGCGCATCATGTCGGCATCGACGCCGTGGCCCTCGATGCCGACGATGTAGTCGTTCTCGACATGGCAGACCACCGTATCGCGCAGATAGGTCTTGAAGGTCAGGTTGACGTCGCCGGGCGCCAGCACCAGCGTGCCGTTGACCTGGCCGGTGGCCGGGAACGCCAGGCACAGCCCGCCCGGCCAGTGCGCGACCTGTCCCGGCTTGTTGCAATAGCCCCAGACGCCGCCCACGCGCGCGCCGGCCAGGCCAACGCGCAGGTCGGTGCCGGCGCCGGAGCTCACGCGCATCTCGGCGGCACCGCGCAGCCGCCGCATCGCCGCGCGCACGCCGGTCTCCAGCGCGGGGTCGGGCACGCAGCGTTCGAGAATCTCGGGATGTTCGTTGCTGATCATCAGCAGCCGCGGCACGACGCCGTCGGCGCCGCGCAGGATCCGCGGCAGTTCGGGCGCGTGCAGCAGGCCTTCGACGGTGCAGTCCAGCACCAGATGGCAGCGCGCCAGCGCGGCGATCACCGGCTCGAGCTGCTGCAACGCATCGCTGGCACCGGTCGAGCGTACCGGGGCGGGCGCCTGCAGCGCGGGGGTCGGCACCCGTATCCGGACCGGGGTGGCGCCCAGCGCCTGCACCGCCAGTTCGGCCAAGTCCACGATGACTTGTCGGGATTGCGACTCCGCTACAATGCCGACAACTTCACCCGCGGAAAGCGCGCACAGCTCCAGCGTCCGGCGGAAGGCCGCCAGCCAGCGGTGTTCGATCTGCTCGACGAGCATGACACTCCTCCTCTGCTCCGGGGCCCGGCCCCGCCCTCGGTGCGTTCCGCGGCATCGCAGCAAAGCCCCGCCTTGCCGTTTGCGTCTCGCCCCTGGTCCCTCGCTTGTGTTTCCAGCTTGTGATTCTGCGTTCTGCGGCAAATAATATATGAAATTTCATGGAAATCAGCGGTACCCGACCTATGGGATTTCCCGACGCCAACCCGCCTGACGGGAACCTGACGCCCCACGGCCAAGCCGCCGCGCCGGACTTCGACGCCCTGCATTTCCGCCGCGCGCTGTCGCAGTTCGCCACCGGCGTGACGGTCATCACCACGCGCGCGATGCGCGAATCCCCGGCCGATCCGCCCTTCGTCGGCATCACCGCCAGCTCGTTCAATTCGGTCTCGCTCGATCCGCCGCTGGTGCTGTGGAGCATGGCCAATCGCGCCAACAGCCTGCCGATGTTCCGCGGCGGCTCGCACTACATCATCAACGTGCTGGCCGCGACCCAGCTGGACCTGTGCCAGCGCTTCGCCACGCTCAAGGGCGACCGCTTCGCCGGGGTCGATTACCGGCTGTCGGCCAACGGCCTGCCGATCCTGGCCAATGCGCTGGCCTGGTTCGAATGCCACAACCGCAGCCGCTACGACGAGGGCGACCACGTGATCTTCGTCGGCGAGGTCGAGCGCTGCGGCATCCACAGCAGCGGCGGCCTGCCGCTGGTGTTCCAGGGCGGCGCGTTCTCCACCACCTGCCCGCTGCGCGACTGAACGCGCACCGCGTTC
The DNA here is from genome assembly GCA_031181345.1 of Cupriavidus sp. Lineage (GTDB taxonomy): Bacteria > Pseudomonadota > Gammaproteobacteria > Burkholderiales > Burkholderiaceae > Cupriavidus. The sequence goes on from JAPSLC010000011.1 coordinate 56,287, forward strand.
CCACCTCCACGCCCGCACTGGCCGAACCTGACCATGCCCTTCGTCGACGGATATCTGCCCTATCTGCTGGCGCGCGCCAGCCATCTGGTGTCGGGGGAATTCCACCGCAAGGTCGAGAGTGCGGGCCTGAGCGTGCCCGAATGGCGCGTGCTGGCGACGCTGGCGGACCGCGACGATTGCACGGTCGGCACGCTGGCCGATATCACGCTGACCAAGCAGCCGACGTTGACCAAGCTGCTGGACCGCATGACGGCCGACGGCCTGGTCGAGCGCCGCCGCGAGGGCGCGCCCGATCGGCGCCAGGCGCTGGTGTCGATCACCGAGCGCGGACGCGAACGCGCCCGGCCGCTGCTGGTCCAGGCGGCCGAGCACGAGGCCCAGGTGCTGGCCGCATTCGGCGCCAGCCAGGGCGACCAGCTGAAGGAAACGCTGCGCCGGCTGATCGCGCTGCACGCGCGGCGATAAGCACGCGCCGAGCCCCGCTTCGCCGGCTACCCCTGCCCGTCTGGCTGCACCAGCGCCAACGGCGAGCCCTCGCTCTTGATTCGCTGCAGCACGATGTTCGAGCGGATGTCCATCACGCCCGGCGTGCGATAGAGCCGGTTCACGATGAAATCGGAGTAGTGCTTCAGGTTGCGCGCCTGCACGCGCAGGATGTAATTGCTGTCGCCGGTGATCACATAGGCCGACAGTACCTCGGGCCAGGACTGCACCGCCGCGTTGAAGGTGTCGTGCCATCCCTCGACCGCCGGCCGCATCGACACCTGCACGATCGCCTCCAGTTCCAGTCCCAGCCGCTCGGCGTCGAACCAGGCGCGATAGCCGCCGATCACGCCGCTTTCCTCCAGCAGCCGCACCCGCCGCAGGCAGGCCGACGGCGACAGCGCCACGCGCTCGGCCAGGTCCTGGTTGCTGATGCGGCCGTTCTGTTGCAGGCAGGTCAGGATGCGCAAATCGGTGGGGTCGAGGTTCATTTCGCAGATCCTTTCACGGTGGATTCGATCCTTCGAATTCTATGCGAAACAGAGCGGCTGCAGCCGTCGAAATAGCAAGCCTCTTTCCCGAAATCTTGACTATCATGCCGGGATCGGCACCACCGCCGCGTAGCATTTCCACCCCGCACCGAGGCGCCAGCCCCATGTCAGACGGTTTTTCCGCTTCCCCGCCCTCGCCCACCGCGCGTGCCCTGTGGGACATCAGCCCGCCGCTGTCGCCGGCCACGCCGGTGTGGCCGGGCGACACGCCGTTCCAGCAGCAGAGCGCCTGGCAGATGGACGAGCACTGCCCGGTCAACGTCGGCCGCATCACGCTGTCGCCGCACACCGGCGCGCATGCGGATGCGCCGCTGCACTACGCCGCCGACGGCGCGCCGATTGGCGAGGTGGATCTGGATCCGTACCTGGGGCCCTGCCGCGTGATCCATTGCATCGCGGCCGCGCCGCTGGTCCGGCCGGAACAGGTCGCGGGCGCGCTGGTGGGCGCACCGGCAGGCGTGCCGCCGCGCGTGCTGCTGCGGACCTACCGCAGCGCGCCGCTCTCCCAGTGGGACCCGGACTTCTGCGCGGTGGCGCCGGAAACCATCGCACTGCTGGCCGAACACGGCGTGCGGTTGATCGGCATCGACACGCCGTCGCTGGACCCGCAGCAGTCCAAGACCATGGACGCGCATCGCATGGTGCGAAAGCATCGGATGGCGATTCTCGAAGGGCTGGTGCTCGACGCCGTCGCCCCCGGCGACTATGAACTGATCGCGCTGCCGCTGCGCTTTGCCGGGCTCGACGCCAGCCCGGTGCGCGCGGTGCTGCGCAGCCTGGCGTAAGCAGCCACCGCCCCGGCATCCCCGCATCGATCGCGGTCGCCCCCGGCGGCGATCGACAAACCTCATCAAGGAACCCATGACCGCAACCACCCGCGAGCAATGCCTGTCGCTGGACCGGCAAGACCCCTTGCGCCCGCTGCGCGACGCCTTCGCGCTGCCCGAGGGCGTGATCTATCTGGACGGCAATTCGCTCGGCGCCCGCCCGCGCGCGGCCGCGGCCCGTGCCGCCGAGGTGGTCGAGCAGGAATGGGGCGAAGGGCTGATCCGCAGCTGGAACAGCGCCGGCTGGTTCGGGCTGCCGCAGCGCCTGGGCAATCTGCTGGCCCCGCTGATCGGCGCGGGCCCCGACGAGGTCGTCGTCACCGACACCACCTCGGTCAACCTGTTCAAGGTGCTGGCCGCCGCGCTGCGTGTGCAGGGCATGCGTGCGCCGGCGCGCAAGGTGATCGTCTCCGAGCGCAGCAACTTCCCGACCGATCTGTATATCGCCCAGGGCCTGGCCGATCTGCTGCAGCAGGGCTATTCGCTGCGCCTGGTCGACAGCCCCGACGAGATCGATGCCGCGGTGCGCGACGATACCGCCGTGCTGATGCTGACCCACGTCAACTACAAGACCGGCCAGATGCTGGACATGGCGGCGCTGACTGAACTGGCGCATGCGCGCGGCGCGCTGACGGTCTGGGACCTGGCGCATTCCGCGGGCGCGGTGCCGGTCGCGCTGCGCGAATCCGGCGCCGACTACGCGGTCGGCTGCACCTACAAGTACCTGAACGGCGGCCCCGGTTCACCGGCCTTCCTGTGGGTCGCGCCGGCGCTGCGCGACGCCTTCTGGCAGCCGCTGTCGGGCTGGTGGGGCCACGCCGCGCCGTTCGCGATGGAGCCCGACTATCGCCCGCGCAGCGGCGTCTCGCGCTTCCTGTGCGGCACGCAGCCGATGACCTCGCTGGCGATGGTCGAATGCGGGCTGGAGATCTTCGGCCGCACCGACATGCGGGCGCTGCGCGCCAAGTCGCTGCAGCTGACGGACCTGTTCATCGCGCTGGTGGAGGCGCGCTGCGGCCACCATCCGCTGACGCTGGTCACGCCGCGCGAGCACGCGCGCCGCGGCAGCCAGGTCAGCTTCGCCCATCCGCAGGGCTATGCCGTGATGCAGGCGCTGATCGAGCGCGGCGTGATCGGCGACTATCGCGAGCCGCAGATCATCCGCTTCGGCTTCACGCCGCTCTACACTGGTTTTGCGGACGTCTGGGATGCGGTGGAGGTGCTGCGCGACGTGCTCGACAGCGGTGCCTACGAAGCGGCGCGCTTCCAGACGCGCACGGCGGTGACCTGAGCAGCGAGCGAACGAAATGACCATGCAATCCGATAACACCAAGGCCGGGCACGGTGGCTGCCCGATGTCCGGCGCGGCGCCCCGCCACGGCCAGGCGTCCGGCGAGGCGTCCGGCGAGGGCGATTGGCACGGCGCCCAGCTCGACATGCGCCAGCAGATGAGCTACGGCGACTATCTGGCGCTCGACCAGATCCTCAATGCCCAGCATCCGCTCTCGCCGGATCACAACGAGATGCTGTTCATCGTCCAGCATCAGACCACCGAGCTGTGGATGAAGCTGATGCTGCATGAGCTGCGCGCCGCCCGCGAGGCGGTGCGGCGCGACGACCTGCCGCCGGCGTTCAAGATGCTCACGCGGGTGTCGCGCATCATGGACCAGCTGGTGCAGGCGTGGAACGTGCTGGCGACGATGACGCCGCCGGAGTATTCGGCGATGCGGCCCTATCTGGGGATGTCGTCGGGCTTTCAGTCCTTCCAGTACCGCGAGATCGAATTCATTCTCGGCAACAAGAACGCCGCGATGCTGCGCCCGCATGCGCACCGTCCCGAGCACCATGCGCTGGTCGAGGAAGCGCTGCGCACGCCGTCGCTGTACGACGAAGCGATCCGGCTGATGGCGCGGCGCGGCTTTCCGATCGACGCGGCGTGCCTGGAGCGCGACTGGACCGAGCCGGCCGGCTATAACGCCTCGGTCGAGGCGGCGTGGCTGGAGGTCTATCGCCAGCCGGAGGCGCACTGGGAGCTGTACGAGCTCGGCGAGAAGTTCGTCGATCTCGAGGACGCCTTCCGCCAATGGCGCTTCCGCCATGTCACCACGGTCGAGCGCGTGATCGGCTTCAAGCGCGGCACCGGCGGCACCGAGGGCGTCAGCTATCTGCGCAAGATGCTCGACATCGTGCTGTTCCCGGAACTGTGGAAGCTGCGCACCGACCTGTGATCGGCGTGTGAATCGAAGGAACCGGTCGTCCCGGCGAAAGCGGGGACCCAGCGACTTCAAAAGGCGCTGGATTCCCGCTTTCCCGGGAACGACATGATGGTTGTTCCGACGTTTTCTGCGCCTTGAAGGGTGACGCTCAGCGCGCCGCCCCTTCCGCCAGCCGCGCCGCCAGCGCGCGCAGCGCGGGCGCCAGCGTCTCGTGGAAGGCCGCCTCGTCGACGCTGCCATACGACGCGCTGCAGCTGAGCATGTGGATGTCCTTCTCGCCGATCGGCCGGAAGGCCACCGCAACGGCGTGAATCGCCGGATGCCAATCGCGGAACGAAGCCGCGTAGCCGCGCTGCTCGGCCTCGGCCACCGCCGCCCGCATCGGCGCCTCTTGCGCCTTCCATTGCTCGGGGTAGGCCTGGGCGAACTCGGCCAGCAGCCGTTCGCGTTTCGGCCCGGGCAGCGCCGCCAGGTACGCCCTCCCCATCGAGCTCGACACCAGCGACAGCCGCGATCCGACGCCGAGCCCCAGCATCGAGCCGGCATCGTTGCGGATCGATTCCAGATAGATGACCTCCAGCCGCTCGCGCTTGCCGAGCGACACCGACACGCCATGCGTCTGCGCGAACGCCAGCATATGCGGCCGCGCCAGCGCGACCACGTCGGAGGCCGACAGATAGGCGAAGCCCAGCGCCAGCACGCCGGCGTCGAGCGCGTACTTGCCGAGGCTGTCGTCGTAACGCAGATACCCCAGTTGCACCAGCGTGCCGGCGAGGCGGCTGACGGTTGCCTTCGGCAGGCCGGTGCGCCGCACGAAGTCCTGGTTGCCGAGCATCGACTCGCCGGTGCGGAAGCAGCGCAGCAACTCGAGGCCGCGGGCCAGCGCGGTGACGAAGTTCGGATCGCTCTCGCGCGCGGCACGCTCCGGTGGTGGCTCGGCGGCAGCGGGGCCGTCCGGGACGGCGGCGGTAGAAAGCACGTCGGAGTTGGCCACGGCGGCTCCTGGCTCGAATGCGGTCAATGGGAAGTGGAGAACGGTCTCAGCAGTCTGTTGCCGGCGGGACGCTTTGCGCTATACTAACGCATCGGAACATGGTTCCGCAATGCGGAACCTCAAAACAAAACCGGCGGCGCCTCGCTTCCTGCTCCGCCGCGCCGATTCTCAAGATCATTTCCAGGTTCAATCACGCTGACCCGCGTTCACCGTTCTACCGAAGGAGACCTCGATGGCCGCCAACGCCGAATTCCACTGGGCCGACCCGCTGCTGCTCGATCAGCAACTGACCGCCGACGAGCGCATGGTGCGCGACGCCGCCGCGGCCTACTGCCAGGACAAGCTGATGCCGCGCGTGCTGGAGTCGTTCCGGCATGAAAAGACCGACGCGACCATCTTCCGCGAGATGGGCGAACTCGGCCTGCTCGGCCCGACCATTCCGGAGCAGTACGGCGGCCCGGGGCTGAACTACGTCAGCTACGGCCTGATCGCGCGCGAGGTCGAGCGCGTCGATTCGGGCTATCGCTCGATGATGAGCGTGCAGTCGTCGCTGGTGATGGTGCCGATCTACGAATTCGGCAGCGAGGCGCAGAAGCAGAAGTACCTGCCCAAGCTGGCGACCGGCGAATGGATCGGTTGCTTCGGCCTGACCGAGCCGAACCACGGCTCCGACCCCGGCTCGATGGTGACGCGCGCGAAGAAGGTCGACGGCGGCTACGAGCTCAGCGGCGCGAAGATGTGGATCACCAACTCGCCGATCGCCGACGTGTTCGTCGTGTGGGCCAAGCTGATGGGCGAGGACGGCAAGGAAGCCATCCGCGGCTTCATCCTCGAAAAGGGCTGGAAGGGCCTGAGCGCGCCGGCGATCCACGGCAAGGTCGGCCTGCGCACCTCGATCACCGGCGAAATCGTCATGGATCAGGTGTTCGTGCCGGAAGAGAACCTGATGCCGGGCGTCAGCGGCCTGAAGGGTCCGTTCACCTGCCTGAACTCGGCCCGCTACGGCATCGCCTGGGGCGCGCTGGGCGCCGCCGAATTCTGCTGGCATACCGCCCGCCAGTACACGCTGGACCGCAAGCAGTTCGGCCGCCCGCTGGCCGCGACGCAGCTGGTGCAGAAGAAGCTGGCCGACATGCAGACCGAAATCACGCTGGGCCTGCAGGGCTGCCTGCGCCTGGGCCGGATGAAGGACGAGGGCACCGCGGCGGTCGAGATCACCTCGATCATGAAGCGCAATTCGTGCGGCAAGTCGCTCGACATCGCGCGCGTCGCGCGCGACATGCTGGGCGGCAACGGCATCTCGGACGAGTTCGGCGTGATCCGCCATGTGGTCAACCTCGAGGTGGTCAACACCTACGAGGGCACCCACGACATCCACGCGCTGATCCTCGGCCGCGCGCAGACCGGCATCCAGGCCTTTTTCTGATCGGGACCCGCGCCGCGTCATGGCTCGACCAGTGGCCAAACCAGCGGGCCAATAAAAAGGCCCGGCTGTCGCCGGGCCAAAGCACACTACCAAGGAGACGACGGGCGAACCCGTCGGTACGACACCGTTACCGCCGCCCGGGCCCGCTTGCACCATGCGTGCGATGCGGGCCCGGGCGGCGTTTCTGTTCCAGGGACGCTTACTGCTGCTTGTCAGGCTGCGGGGTCATCCGCAGGTACGGGCGGATTGCCTTGTACCCCTTCGGGAACTTCTGCTTGATCACCTCTTCGTCCTTCAACGACGGCACGATCACCACGTCCTCGCCCTGCTGCCAGTTGCCCGGCGTCGCCACGCTGTACTTGTCGGTCAGCTGCAGCGAATCGATGACGCGCAGGATCTCGTTGAAGTTGCGCCCGGTGCTGGCCGGATAGGTGATGATCAGCCGCACCTTCTTGTTCGGATCGATCACGAACAGCGAGCGCACGGTCAGCGTCTCGTTGGCGTTCGGATGGATCATGTCGTAGAGCTCCGACACCTTGCGGTCGGCGTCGGCCAGGATCGGGAAATTGACCTGGCAGCCCTGCGTGTCGTTGATGTCCTGGATCCAGCCCAGGTGCGACTCGACCGGGTCGACCGACAGCGCGATCGCCTTGACGTTGCGCTTGGCAAACTCGTCCTTGAGCTTGGCCGTCAGGCCCAGTTCGGTGGTGCAGACCGGGGTGAAGTCCGCCGGATGGGAGAACAGCACGCCCCAACCGTTGCCCAGCCATTCATGAAAGCGGATGCGGCCTTCGCTGGAATCCTGTTCGAAGTCCGGCGCAATGTCGCCTAGCCTGAGTGCCATGGTTGCCTCCTTGCCTGTCAGTCGTCAGTGGTCTGTCCAATGATGCTTGCCTTCCGGGCCAGCCAGCGCCCGGACTCAGACCAGTCTATTCCGATTGCGGTGAGACACAAACAAATATAAAGTCACTACAACATCACGCGAAGTCATTTGCCGAATTCATCGTCGAAGACTTCGGCGTGACGCCGAAACCCGCCGCCACCTCGCGATCCGGGAACGCGCCGGACGGGCGCGCGACGCCTGACGGCGCGCCGGCCGATAAAAAACCCTTAAGGTTTGCATCGCGCTGCGCCGATGTCCTACATGACTTGTAGGACTCGCTGTCTTGAAACCATTGCTGAGCGCCGCATATCCTAGGAAATGCTTGGACCGCAGCAAGGCGAAGACACCCTACGAGAGCGAGGAAGGCCAACATGCAACTATCCGAAACAACCGCCCGCAACCAGGAGAAACTGATGAGCGATGTCAAAACCGTCCTGTCCGATGCCGAGGAACTGCTCAAGCAAGCCGCCTCGACCACCGGCGAGAAGGCCGCCGAACTGCGCGAGCGTGGCATGGGCCTGCTGAAGCAAGCCAAGGAAAAAGCGCAGGATCTGCAGGACGCCGTCGTCACCAAGAGCAAGGCCGCGGCCCGCGCCACCGACGACTACGTTCACGACCATCCCTGGCGCGCGGTCGGCATTGCAGCCGGCGCCGGTCTGCTGATCGGCCTGCTGCTGAACCGCAAGTAAAGCCAGCCGGCCGAGCCGACGGAACCAGCCGGTTCCCCTCGCCCGGCCGCGACTTGCCGGCCTGCGCCGACGCCCATCCGGGCGCTCCGTTTACGGGCGCCCTGGCGCGCCGACGGCGCGGGCCCCTCCTGCCGGGTGCCGCGACGCGGCGCATGACGACACTCCAATCAGCGGAACCGCATGACCGACGACACCTCCTCACCCAAGTTACTGGACTCGCTGCGCGCGCTGGGCAGCTCGGTGGCGGCGATGGTGCAGACCCGACTGGAACTGGCCAGCGTCGAACTCTCCGAGGAAAAATCACGGCTGTTGCGCATGGCGCTGCTGGCGCTGGTCGGGCTGATCTTCTTCGGGCTTTCGCTGTTCGCGCTGACCGGCCTGGTCGTGCTGCTGTTCTGGGACAACTACCGGGTGCAGGCGCTGGGCGCGGTGGTCGTGGTCTATCTGCTGCTCGCCGGCGTGTGCCTGCTCGCCGCACGCAACATCATCCGCAATTCGCCGCCGATGTTCGAAGCCACGCTGGCCGAAATCGACAAGGACCGGGAGAGCCTGCGCCAATGACACCGACCCCCGCTCCGATTCCATCCGCAACCCCGTCCACAACGCCGTCCGCCCCTCCGGTGCCGACGCCGGGCTCGTCCGCCGATGCCTACGCCGCGCCGTCGGCCACGGCGCTGGACGAAGCCGGCCTGCCGCCGATGCCGCCGACCGGCGTCGGCGCGCGCAGCGCGAGAACGGAGCCGCCGGCGCGCCGGCGCACTGCCCGCGAAGTCCGGCTGCCGCTGGCGGTCCGCAAGGAATTGCTGATCACGCGTGCGGCCCTGGAACGCTACGACGCTGCGCAATCGCTGGCCGACGTGCGCGCCAGCATCCGCAATATCGGCCGCATCGGCGCCTGGCTGCCGCGCATGGCGCGGCCCCAATCGATGTGGAAGCTGCTCGGGATGGCCAAGGACTATCCGGTCATGAGTTCGGCGCTGTCGCTGGCGTTGCCGCTGATGCGGCGCGTGCCGGTGCTGCGCTGGGGCTGGAAGCTGTCCAAGCTGGGCGCGGTCGCCGGCGCGGGATACTGGGCCTATCGCACCTGGCAGCAGGCGCGTGCGCAGACGCCCGAAGGCAATGTCCCGGCGCCGAGCCCCGCCCGCGGCGACAGCGCGGCCCGCACCGATACCGGTTTTCACGATCCGCTGGTACGCTGAGCCGTCGCGCCCCGCCGCCGGACACCGGGTCGCACTGACCTCCGGGCGGATCGCCGGCTCGCCAGCCGATCGCCGTCCATAGCCGATCCCTCGCCGATCCATCGTGTCCTCGACACCTCGACACTGAACCGCCATGCACCAGAAGGCCTTCTACATCCTGTTGGCCATCGTCACCATCGCCTTCTTCTGGGTGCTTCAGCCGTTTTTCGGCGCGGTATTCTGGGGCGTGATCCTGGCGATCATCTTCACCCCGCTGAACAATCTGCTGACGCGCAAGATGCGCGGGCATCCGAACCTGGCGGCGCTGATCACGCTGCTGCTGTGCCTGCTGGTGGTGGTGCTGCCAATGTTCCTGGTCACCGCCTCGCTGCTCAATGAAACGACCGCGGTAGTCCACCAGATCCGCTCCGGCCACATCAATTTCACCGCCTACTTCGAGCACGCGGTGGCCGCGCTGCCGTCGACGCTCAATTCGGCGCTGACCCGGCTCGAACTGAACGACGTCGCCTCGATACAGGAAAAGCTCGCCACCGCCGCGGGCCAGATCAGCCAATACCTGGCGACGCAGGCGCTCAGTATTGGCCAGAACACGTTCCAGTTCGTCATCAGCTTCGGCGTGATGCTGTATCTGCTGTTCTTCCTGCTGCGCGACGGCGCCAAGCTGACCCGCAAAGTCCGCCTGGCCCTGCCGCTCAGCGAAGAACACAAGCACATGCTGCTGCTGAAATTCACCGGCGTGATCCGCGCCACGATCAAGGGCAATCTCGCCGTGGCCGCGCTGCAGGGCCTGCTCGGCGGCCTGCTGTTCGCGGTGCTGGGCATCCAGGGCGCGGTGCTGTGGGGCGTGGTGATGGCGGTGCTGTCGCTGCTGCCGGCGGTCGGCGCGGGCCTGATCTGGGGACCGGTCGCGATCTATTTCCTGCTGACCGGCGTGATCTGGAAGGGCATCACGGTGATCGCGTTCGGCGCCCTGGTGATCGGCGCGGTCGACAACGTGCTGCGCCCGATCCTGGTCGGCAAGGACACCAAGATGCCCGACTGGGTGATCCTGATCTCGACGCTGGGCGGCATGGCGCTGTTCGGCATCAACGGTTTCGTGATCGGACCGCTGATTGCCGCCCTGTTCATCGCCAGCTGGGACCTGTTCGTGTCGATGCGGGAGACCGAGTCGAACACGACCCCGAAGGTCCCGCCTACGCCGCCCACGCCTCCCACCCCGCCTACGCAACCGCCGGCCCCTGGCCGCTGATGCCCGGTCGGCGCCTCCCGGCGAGGCGCCATGCGGTGAGGCAAAAACAAAAGGGCCTGTGACTTGCGCCACAGGCCCTTTTTTCATGCTTGGTGGGTCGTGCAGGATTCGAACCTGCGACCAACGGATTAAAAGTCCGCTGCTCTACCGGCTGAGCTAACGACCCGAAAAAACCGAAGCCGCGATTATAGTCAGCTCCGCTTGACCATGTCAACGCCAGTGCGCTTCGCGGACCACGCCACGAGGCTTACGCCATCCGCTCCAGCCGCCACATCTGATAGCGGAACGCCAGCACGGCGCCGAGCAGGATGCCGCCCAGCGCAATGAACGAACCGATCGCCAGCGTCGACACGCCGGACAGCCCCTGCCCGATCGTGCAGCCCAGCGCGGTCACGCCGCCCGCGCCCATCAGGATGCCGCCGACGATATGGTTGGCGACGTCCTCGGCGTTGCCGAAGCCTTCCCAGCGGAAGGTGCGGGTGGCCAGCGCATAGACCGCGGCGCCGGCGATCACGCCGATCACGCTGACGATGCCGACGGTCAGCACCTTGCTCTTGTCGCTGAACATCATCAGCCAGTCCAGCGTATAGGCATACGGCGCGACGAAGCTCAGGCTTTCCATGCGGCCGCTGTTGGTGCCGACGAACACCTCTTCCAGCGTGTTGGGATCCTCCGGCACGAAGCCGAGATGGCCCGAGACGTACCACATCGCCACGATGATCAGGCCGACCGCAATGCCGCCGAGCAGATTGTCGAAGGTGCGAAAGCCCTTGCCGGCCAGCGCCCACAGCGACAGCACGCCGCCGAGCAGCAGGCCGAGCATGAGCTGCAGCGTGCCGCGCGACAGGCCGGTCTGTGCCAGCAGCGAAGGCAGATCCTGCGACGTCGGCAGCTGCATCGCCACGGCGTCGACGGTATTGACGCGAATCACGCCGAACAGCCCGCGCAGCGTCATATAGGCCGACAGGCCGAGAAACACGAACACCACCAGCGACTTCAGGTTGCCGGCGCCGATCCGCACCAGTGTCTTGCTGCCGCAGCCCGACGCCAGCACCATGCCGAAGCCGAACAGCAGCCCGCCGACCAGCGCCGACAGCCAGGCCAGCTTGTCGGCCGCATAGATGGTCCGGGCAGGATCGATCTGCCCCGACCAGGCCAGCACGCCGGTGCCGATCATGGCGACGCCGATCGCCAGCACCCACATGCGCATGCGGGTCCAGTCGCCCATGTTGACGATGTCGGAGACGGCGCCCATGGTGCAGAAGTGCGTGCGCTGCAGGACCGCCCCGAACAGGAAGGTCAGGGCGAAGGTGCAGACCAGCACGGTGCGCGTCAGCGCGGGGACGTCGATTTCAGGCATGGCGGATTGCCGGTGGCGGGACGATAAGGGTTAGGCGGAATAGCCGGACCACGCAGGGTCATCAGGATGCCGCGGCGTTCTGGTAGCGGGTAGGGTCGGGCACGCCGGCGGCTTCGAAGCCCGCGCGGCGGATCCGGCAGGAATCGCAGACGCCGCAGGCGCGGCCCTGCTCGTCCGCCTGGTAGCACGACACGGTCATGCCGTAGTCGACGCCGAGCCGGACACCGGCCTGGATGATCTCGGCCTTGGTCATGTCGATGATCGGGGCGTGGACGCGGATGCGCTCGCCCTCGACGCCGGCCTTGGTGGCCAGGTTGGCCAACGCCTCGTAGGCGTGCACGTATTCCGGGCGGCAATCGGGATAGCCCGAATAATCGACCGCATTGGCGCCGAAGAACAGGTCGCGCCCACCGATCGCCTCGGCCCAGCCGAGCGCCAGCGACAGCATGATGGTGTTGCGCGCCGGCACGTAGGTGACAGGGATGCCGCCGGCCGCGCCATCGGTCGGCACGTCCAGCGTGTCGTCGGTCAGCGCCGAGCCGCCAAAGCGGCGCAGATCCAGGTCGACGACCTCGTGCCGCCTGGCGCCGAGCGCGGCGGCGACGCGCTTGGCCGCCTCGAGCTCCGACGAATGCCGCTGGCCATAGCGCATCGACAGCGCATAGGTCTCGAAGCCCTGGGCATTGGCCATGGCAAGCACGGTGGCGGAGTCCAGACCGCCGGAAAGCAGGACGATTGCGCGTTGGGTCATTTCGGGGTGGCGCGTGCCGGGTAGCGCGCGAAGCGCCAGCCGGCCTTCGCGGTATATCGGGTAACCCGCTATTTTAGCGCGACCACGAAAAAAGGCCCGCTCGCGCGGGCCTTGAATGCTTGCCGACGTCGCCCCCGCGCAGGCGGGGGACCAGCGACTTTTGCAAGGGAGCCTTGAAGCCACTGCGTCCCCGCCCAAGTCACTGGGCCCCCGCCTGCGCGGGGACGACCGGGATGCTACTTCAGCGTCTTCAACCGGTTGCTGGCCGCCTGGGCGCCCTCGGTACCGGGATACTTGGCCACCACCTGCTCCAGCGTCTTGCGCGCCGCCGCCTTCTGGTTCGATTCCAGCTGGTTGTTGGCGATCGCGATCATCGCGTCGGGCACCTTGGGGTGCGTCGGGCTGGCCTGCACCATGTTCTGCAGCACCGTGATCGAGCCGCGGTAGTCGCGCTGGGCGTACAGCGAATTGCCCAGCCAGTACTGCGCCAGCGGCAGGTACGGGCTCTGCGGATACTTCTTGATGAAGGCCGAGAAGTTGGCGCCGGCGCCCTTGAAGTCCCCGGTCTGGAACTGCTTGAGCGCGGCGTCGTACTCGGTCTTCTCGCCCGGCTGGGCCAGGCCCTGCTGGCCTTCCACGGTGACCTGCTGCGGCTCGAACTTCTTGAGCCGGGCGTCCAGGTCCGCGTAGTAGTCCTTCTGCTGGCGCTGCAGATTCGCCACCTCGTTCTGCAGCACCTCGTTCTGGCCCCGCAGCCGCGCCACTTCCTGGCGCATCCCTTCGAGCTGATTCTGGATATCGATCTGGGCGCGGCTGTTCTGGTCGATCCGCTGCGAGGCAGTGGCCTGGAAGCCATTGAACTGCTCTCGCAGCGTGATGATGGCGCGACGCGCCTCGTCATCGTCGAAGACACCGGCCTGCGCCTGGGCGACCGGCAACAGGCCGGCACAAACTGCGGCGACTAGCCACGACAGAGTAGAGACGCGTGCTTTCATGGATCGACTTTCTTCAGCGCAGGATCAACGAATCAAAACAGCCCGGGACGGGATCAATACGCGCGGATCAATAGACGATATCGGCGCGGCGGTTCTCGGCCCACGACGCTTCGTCATGACCAGTCGCCTTCGGCTTTTCCTTGCCCAGGCTGACCGCTTCCATCTGCGTCTCGGGCACGCCCATGGTCGCCAGCGAACGGCGCACCGCTTCGGCACGCTTCTGGCCCAGCGCCAGGTTGTACTCGCTGGTACCGCGCTCGTCGGTGTTGCCCTGGATCAGGATGCGGCGGCCGCGGTTGCCCTGCAGGTACTTGGCGTGCTCGTTCAGCATGCCCTGGTATTCCGGCTTGACGCTGTAGCTGTCGAAGTCGAAGTAGACGCTGCGGCGCGCCAGCGGGCTGTTCGGGTCGTTCAGCGGGTCGCGCGAGACGTCGACCGGCGCGACGGCGCGCGGGTCGGTGGTCGAGGTGCCGCCGGTACCGGCACCGGCCTTGGCGGAGTCGTCGAGCTTGACGCCCGAGGAGCAGGCGCCGAGGGTCAGCAGAACGGCGATGGCGAGAGACTTGGTCATCATGTTGGACATGGTAGGAGGCTCCTGTTTCTGTTATTGCATGAAGGGTCCCCAGGACGGCTCGCGAACCTCGCCGGACTGGAGCGACAAAACCTGCTTGGTACGTCCATCGGTCGACACCGCCGCCAGCACCGCGCGACCGCCGACGCGAGTGGCGTAGAGAATGTACTTGCCGTTGGCGGCGAAGCTGGGCGCCTCGTCGTTCGCCGTATCGGTCAGCGCGGTGACATCGCCGCTGGCCAGATCCATCAGCTGCAGCTTGAAGCCGCCGCCGCGGCTAATGTACGCCAGTTGCTTGCCGTCGGGCGAGACGCGCGGACTGACGTTGTAGTTGCCCTTGAAGGTCACGCGCTGCGCGGCGCCCGACTCCTCGCCGGCGGCCGGCATGCGGTAGATCTGCGGCGCGCCGCCGCGGTCGCTGGTGAAGTAGATAGAGCGGCCGTCCGGCGAATACTGCGGCTCGGTGTCGATCGCGCTGCTGCGGGTCAGGCGGCGCAGCCCCGAACCGTCGGCATTGACCTGGTAGATCTGGGTATTGCCGTCGCGCGACAGCGCCAGCGCCAGATGGCGGCCATCGGGCGACCAGGCCGGGGCGCTGTTGTTGCCCTTCTGGTTCGACACCAGCGTGCGGCGGCCCGTGGCCAGGTCATGCACATAGACCACCGGCTTCTTCGCCTCGAACGAGACATAGGCCACCTTGGCGCCGTCCGGCGACCACGACGGCGAGATGATCGGCTCGTTGCTGGTCAGCGCGACGCGCGAATTCTGGCCGTCGGAGTCGGAGATCAAGAGCTGGAAGCGGTTGCCCACGCGCGACACGTAGGACAGCCGGGTCGCGAACACGCCGCGCTCGCCCAGCAGCTTCTCGTAGATATAGTCGGCGATCTTGTGCGCGGTCACGCGCAGCTGGTCCTGGCCGACGGTAAAGGCGAGACCGCCCAGGCTGGCGCCCTTGACGGTGTCGTACAGGCGAAAGCGCACCTCGTAGCGGCCGCCGCCGGCCGGCGTCACGCTGCCGGCGACGAAGGCGTCGGCGCCGCGGGTCTTCCAGCTGGCCAGGTCGACGTTGGCGGTCTCGGGCACGGTGGCGCCGGCCACGTCGACGTTGCGGAAGCGCCCGCTGCGCTGCAGGTCGGCGCGGATGATCGCGGTCAGGTTGGTCGGCGCCGCGCCTTCATTCTGGAAGTTGGCGACGGCGATCGGGAACTGGCTGGAGCCGACGCCGGAGATTTCGACGTTCAGCTGGGCGTGGGCGGCGCCCATCGTCAGCATCATGGCCAGCGCCATGGTGATCCAGGCGAGCACGGCCGAACGGGCGGTGCGCCGGTTGGCGACGGGGGTGCTGGCTGGGGTGCGTTGGCGGGCGTCGGCCGCCCGATAGGCGAAGCCCCCATGGGCCGGATGGGCCAAACGAGCCAAAAGCGGGGCCAAAAGCGATCGCATGCTGCTCCTCTATCTAAATCTAAATCGAGATCGTCAATCGATGCATCGGACGCGTCGGCAACGGCGCGCGGAGCGAGGCGCCGCCGGGCCGCGCCAGGCAACCGTCGATGGTAGCCAGCCGCCCGGCGGCCAGCGATCCCGGTTGCACTATGTTGCAAATCATACGCTTCCCTGCCTCAGTCCTTGGGCCGGAAAGTGATCGTGAAGCTGGACGGCGCCTTGCCGTTGTCGTCCCGCGGCAGCGGGTCGGAACGCTCGACCGCGCGCAGCACGGCGTTGTCCCAGGCCGAATTGCCGCTGGACTTGGACAGGCGGGCCGACAGCAGCGAGCCGTCCGGCGCCAGCGACACCGACACCACGGCGGTCGGGTTGCCCTGCACGTCCTCGGTGAACACGATGTTCGGCTTGACGCGGCGCCGCACCTTGTCGGCGTAGCCCGGCGAGGCGCGGCCGCCCGAACCGGCGTTGTCCGAGGTGCCGCCGCCCGAGCCGCTGCCGCCGGCCAGCGCCTTCAGGCGGGCCAGCTCGGCCTGGCGCTGCGCGTTGGCGGCGGCTTCGCGCTTGGCCTTCGCATCGGCGTCGGCCTTTGCCTTGGCCTTGGCCTCGGCATCCGCCTTGGCCTTCTTCGCCTGCTCTTCCTTGCGCTCGGCCTGCTCCTTGCGCTTCTGTTCCTCGGCGCGCTGCTGGTCTTCCTTGCGCTGGGCCTCTTTCCGCTGCTCTTCCTTGCGCTGCTCTTCCTTGCGCAGGGCTTCCTTGCGTTGTTCTTCCTTGCGCTGCGCCTCGCGGCGCTCGGCCGCCTCGCGCTCCTCGCGCTCCTGGCGCGCCTTCAGCTCGGCCTGCTTGCGCGCGGCTTCCCGCTGCTCGGCTTCGCGGCGCTTCTGGCGCTCCAGCGCGATGTCGGCGTCCTCTTCGGGCCTGGGCTGCGCCACCGGTGCCGGCGGCGCCGGGGTCGGCTGCGGCTGCGGGCGCGGCGTGGGCTCCGGGGCCGGGGTGTCGGGGATTTCCTCCCACAGCTCGGCTTCGACGCCGGCCGGGGTGCTGATCTGCCAGTTGACACCGTAATACAGCACGATGGCCAGCAGCAGATGCATGAAGAGCGCCAGCAGGAAGGAGCGCAGCGTGCCGCGTTCCTTGACCGGCTGATACGGGTAGGAGTCGGCGGTCTTCATGGGAAAGGCTAACGGCAAGGTTCCGGGCGACATCCGGTCTTCATCCAGCGGTTACTTGGACTTGACCATCAGGCCGACGCGCTTGACGCCATCGGCCTTCAGTTCGGACATCACGTCGAGCACCGCCTCGTATCTGACCGCACGGGCGGCGGCGATCACCACCGGCTGGTCCGGGTTCTCGTTCTGGCGCTGGTGCACGAAGTCCAGCAGGCCCTTGGTGTCGAGCTTGCGCTCGAAGGAGGCGCCCTCCGGACTCTTGCCGCGCGCGGTCAGCGTGCCGTCCTCGTGCACGGTGACGACGATCGGCGGGGTCTTCTGCTGCGGCGTGGCGTCGGCCACGGTCGGCAGGTCCACCACGGCGGGGCTGACGATCGGCGCCGCCACCATGAAGATGACGAGCAGAACCAGCATCACGTCGATATACGGCACGACGTTGATGTCGGCGCTGGCCCGGCGGCGCGAGCCGCCGCGGCGCTGAATGGCTGCCATGCTGCGCTTCTCCTTGGCCTGGCCTTCAGCGGGTCTGCCGCTGCAGGATGTTGAGGAATTCTTCCATGAAGCTCTCGAAGCGGATCGCCAGCCGGTCGATCTCGGTCGCGTAGCGGTTGTACGCGATCACGGCCGGAATCGCCGCGAACAGGCCGATCGCGGTGGCCACCAGCGCTTCGGCGATACCGGGCGCGACCGAGGCCAGCGTCGCCTGCTGGACGTTGGACAGGCCGCGGAAGGCGTTCATGATGCCCCAGACCGTACCGAACAGGCCGATGTACGGGCTGACCGAGCCGACCGAGGCGAGGAACGGCAGGTGGGACTCGAGCACGTCCATCTCGCGCTGGTAGGCCGCGCGCATCGCGCGGCGGGCCGCGTCGAGCAGCGCGCCAGCGTCGTTGTTGCGCTCGCGCGCCTTCAGGTATTCGCCCATGCCGGACTCGAAGATCCGCTCGAGCGCGCCGGTGCTGTGCCGGTTGTTGGCCGCGCTTTGATACAGCGCCTGCAGATCGCCGCCCGCCCAGAAATCGCGCTCGAAGCCTTCGGTCTGGGTGCGCGCGGCGCGCAGCGCCATGTGCTTGCGGAAAATATAGGTCCAGGAGAACAAGGACATGACGACCAGCAAGGCCATCACGGCCTGCGCCAGGAAGCTGGCATGCATCACCAGCGTAAGGATCGACATGTCTTGCGTGACGGTCACGGGATTCATCGAGCGGTCTTGATGGTTGCGAGGACGGGTGCGGGAATCGGGGCCGGGCGGAAGCTGTCGCGGTCCACGCATCCCACCCGGATCGTGCCCGCGGCCAGCATCAGCGGCCCGCGCCACGCTTCCTGGGCGAATTGGACCGAGGCCGGTCCGACCCGTTCAATACGGGTGCGGATCTCCAGCAGATCGTCCAGCCGGGCGGGCGCATTGTATTCCACCGCCGTGCTGCGCACGACAAACACCACGCCGGATTCGTCGGCGAGGGCCTGCTGTTCGATGCCGAGTGCGCGCAGCCATTCGGTGCGCGCACGTTCGAAAAACTTGAGGTAGTTGGCGTAGAACACCACCCCGCCCGCGTCGGTGTCTTCCCAGTAGACGCGCAGCGGC
This sequence comes from Cupriavidus sp., assembly GCA_031181345.1. Taxonomy (GTDB): domain Bacteria; phylum Pseudomonadota; class Gammaproteobacteria; order Burkholderiales; family Burkholderiaceae; genus Cupriavidus. The sequence goes on from JAPSLC010000011.1 coordinate 74,675, forward strand.
CATACGAAATTCTTCATGGCCGCGATTGTAACGGACACGGGCGCGGCTTCGGTGTCACACGGCGTCCGACAACGCAACGCCGGGCCGTCCTACAGACGAGCGGCCCCTTCCCGCCCCCCTTCGCGCCCCCTTCCCGCCCGCCAGGCCGCGCGCCAGGCGGCCCCGCCGGCTTGCGGCGCGCCTGTGCCTCGCGTAAACTCCGGCCAACCATTCCACCTTGCGCGACTGGCGAAGTCAGTGGGTACTACCACGAGGAAGCGCAAGATCTCTGGCGCCAAGCCACCGGAAGCGGTCCGACGCCAGGGCGCAACGCCCGGCCCGGGTCCCTTGCGATAGCCGCCGCGCCTGCCGCTCGCCTGGGCCAGCGAATGGGAAGCAGGGTGCGCCCTGCGCCGCCAGTTCCGGGCCCCGCGCCCAGGCCGACGACGCGGTTCGCATGCGTCTTCCCCGCGCGCCCTACCGTCGTTCCGTTCCCGTATTCTTCGGTCAATCCGCCGTCATCCGACGGTGTTCACCGATCCTTCTACAGACGAGTTTTCGCCATGTTCGAACGCAGCCGCTACACGATCGACCAGATCGATCCCGAACTCTGGTCCGCCATCCAGCAGGAAAATCAGCGCCAGGAAGACCATATCGAGCTGATCGCCTCCGAGAACTACACCTCGCCGGCCGTGATGGCCGCCCAGGGCTCGCAGCTGACCAACAAGTACGCCGAGGGCTATCCCGGCAAGCGCTACTACGGCGGTTGCGAATACGTCGACATCGTCGAGCAGCTGGCGATCGACCGCGTCAAGCAGCTGTTCGGCGCCGAGGCCGCCAACGTGCAGCCGAACTCGGGCTCGCAGGCCAACCAGGGCGTGTTCTTCGCCGTGCTCAAGCCGGGCGACACCATCATGGGCATGAGCCTGGCCGAAGGCGGCCACCTGACCCACGGCATGGCGCTCAACATGAGCGGCAAGTGGTTCAACGTGGTCAGCTACGGCCTGAACGCGGACGAGGACATCGACTACGCCGCGCTGGAAAAGCTGGCCCAGGAGAAGAAGCCGAAGCTGATCATCGCCGGCGCGTCGGCCTTCTCGCTGCGCATCGACTTCGAGCGCATCGCCGCCGTGGCCAAGTCGGTCGGCGCCTATTTCATGGTCGACATGGCGCACTACGCCGGCCTGATCGCCGCGGGCGTCTACCCGAATCCGGTGCCGCACGCTGACTTCGTCACCACCACCACGCACAAGAGCCTGCGCGGCCCGCGCGGCGGCGTGATCCTGATGAAGGCCGAGCATGAAAAGGCCATCAACTCGGCGATCTTCCCCGGCATCCAGGGCGGTCCGCTGATGCACGTGATCGCCGGCAAGGCGGTCGCCTTCAAGGAAGCGCTGGCGCCGGAGTTCAAGGCCTACCAGCAGCAGGTCGTCAAGAACGCCCAGGCGCTGGCCGACACGCTGATCGCGCGCGGCCTGCGCATCGTCTCCGGCCGCACCGAGAGCCACGTGATGCTGGTCGACCTGCGCGCCAAGCAGATCACCGGCAAGGAAGCCGAGAAGATCCTCGGCGACGCGCATATCACGGTCAACAAGAACGCGATCCCCAACGATCCGGAAAAGCCGTTCGTGACCTCGGGCATCCGCCTGGGCTCGCCGGCGATGACCACGCGTGGCTTCAAGGAAGAGGAAGCGCGCCAGGTCGCCAACCTGATCGCCGACGTGCTGGACAACCCGCACGACGCCGCCAACATTGCGCGCGTGCGCGAGCAGGTCGCGGCGCTGACCAAGCGCTTCCCGGTCTACGGCTGATCGGCCGTCGCCGCGCGTCCCCGGTGCGCCGGGCGGCGCGCGGCCGCTCAACCCCCGCCTTCAGGTGGTCCGATGAAATGTCCCTTCTGCGGTCACTCCAATACCCAGGTGCTCGACACCCGCATGTCCGAGGAAGGCGATACCGTGCGCCGGCGCCGCCGTTGCGAGGCCTGCGACCGGCGCTTCACCACCTATGAGCGGATCGAGCTGTTCTTCCCGGCCATCGTCAAGAAGAACGGCAGCCGCGTCGATTACGCGCGCAGCAAGCTGAAGGATTCGATGCGGCTGGCGCTGCGCAAGCGCCCGGTGTCGGCCGAGGCCATCGACGAGGCGATCGCGCGCATCGAGGAAAAGCTGCTGGCGCTCGGCCAGAAGGAAATTCCGAGCAGCCAGGTCGGCGAACTGGTGATGCGCGAACTGCGCAAGCTCGACAAGATCGCCTATATCCGCTTTGCTTCGGTGTATCGCAGCTTCGAGGACGTGTCCGAGTTCTCCGACGTGCTGGCCGAAGTCAGCTCGCCGAACGGCAAGCGCTGAGGCGCAGCATCGCGGCGGCGTGGCGGCCTTGCTGCTGGTTGCGGTTGCCGCCGCTGCCGCTGGTGCCGCTGCTGCCGCGGTGGCCGCTGTTGCAATCCTTGTCGAATCCTCCACGGTCTGAAACCTCATCCCCGCTCGCTGACGATTAATCTGGTCCCCGCTTGTCACGCACAGGACCAGAGCGATGGTTGCGATCCCTTCGGCCGCTTCCCCTTCCTTTCCCTTTCTCCACCGATCTGAGCGCCGGTGCGTGCGCCACCGCGGCTACCTGCTGCTCGAATCGCTGGTCGCGCTCGCCCTGCTCGGCATCGGCCTGCTGCCGCTGGCCCGGCTCGCCCCCACTGCGCTGCAATGGTGGCGCGAGCCATTGCTGATCGGCCAGGCGCTGCGGCTTGCCGCCGAGGGCGCCGAGCGGGCGGGGCTGGCCGGACCGGAGGCCGTACCCGATCCCGCCCGGCTGCCCGCGCTCGCGCAGACGCGGGGCCTGCCGCCGCCACGCTGGTGCGCGTCGGTGCCGGCCGATTCGGCGCAGTCGGGCTGTGCGGCCGGCCAGCGCGTCGTCGTGGTGGGCCCGTTGCCTTCGGCGCCCGCGATGCGTGGCGACGCTGGCGAGGCAGGCGAGGCCAACATCCGGACCGCGCTGCGCGCCATCGCGCTGCGGTTGCGGCCATGATCGCGATCGCGATCCTCGTGGGCCGGCGCGAGACCGCATCGACGGTCGCCAACGGCGCGGCCATGTCGCGGCCTGCCGGTGTGCCGTCCGGATGGTCGCTGGTCGAGGTGATGGTGGGCCTTCTGCTCGGCACGCTTGCGACCAGCGCGGCGGTGATGGCGTTCCACACGATGCGCACCGCCTATGTCCTCGCCGCGGAGCAGCGCGAGCTGGAGCAGCGCGGCGGCGCCCTGCTGGAAGCGATCGCCGCGCTGCTGCGCCATGCGGGCTGGCATCCAGCCCCGACCGCCGCCCTGCCCCCACCGCTGAGCGGCCGCGACGACTGCGGCCAGCCGACGCTCGGTGATGCGCTGAGCTGCGGCAAACCCGGCGTCGCCGGCAGCGATGCGCTGCTGATCCGCTTCGGCGGTGACCATCCCTTCGGCGATCCGGCGGTGCCGGACCGCTACCTGTCCGACTGCAGCGGTTATCCGGTCCCTGTCACCGTGGCCAGTGCCGCAACCCCGCCGGCCTCGTCGGCGCAGGCAGCCGGCTATCTGACGGCCAATCTGCTGTATGTCGCGGTCGGCGCGGACGGCGAGCCGCAACTGCTGTGTCGCTACCCAGGTCGCCGCGATGGCGTCAACGGGAGCCTGGCGTGGAGCACGGGGGCGCTCGCGCGCGGTGTCGAGACCCTTCAGCTGCGCTATGGCGTCGATCGCGACGGCGATGGCCGCGTCGACACCTTCCTGCGCGCCAGCGAGCTCGGCGTGGGCGGGTCAAATGCGTGGAGCAAGGTGCTGGCCGTGCAGATCGCCCTGGTGCTGCGCACCGGGGCTGGCATGCCCGGCACGTCCGCCACGCCCCTTCCCCTGCTGCCGGCGCGCACGACTGGGGAGCAAGGCGACGATATCGCCTTCCTGCCGCGCGCGCGGTCCACCGCTTCCCGGCGGGTCTTCGCCACCACGGTGTGGCTGCGCAACGCCCCGTTCTGCGCGGAGTCGCCATGTTGAGAACCGACGACGATGCAATGCCGCCGCAAGCCGCAAGCGGCGCCATCACGCTGATTTCCGTGGTCGTGCTGTCGACGCTGACCCTGGCACTGGCCGGCGCGCTGTTCGTGCTGCTGATGGCCGGACACCAGGCGGTCGGCCAGCGGCTCGAGCGCGAGGTTGCGTTCCGCGGCGCGGAGGTCGCGTTGCTCGATGGCGAGAACCATCTGGCGAGGACAACGGCGGCCACCGCCGGGACTGCGGCTAGCGCGACATCGGCCTTTCCCAACGACCAACCCGCAGCATGGCCTGCGCCGGGCCGTTGCGGCACGCAGGCGCAGCGCGGCCTGTGCAGCCCGGTTGCGGGCCAGCCGCCGCCGTGGCGGGTGTGGATGGACGGTGCCCTGCCTGCGGATGGCCTCGGCGTCCCGGTCGGAAACATGACCGGCGCAACCCTGCCGCTCATCCCATCGGAGATGGCCGGCGCGACCACCGTGCCGCGTTATCTGATCGAACGCCTGCCGCTGAAAAGCCCCGGCGCTTCGGCGCCCGCCGGCGTGCCGCCGCGACGCTATCGCATCACCGCGCTCGGTCAGGGGCGCGATCCGGCCGTGCGCGTCGTGCTGCAGACCGAATGGATCGATGCGGCGCCACCATCGAAAGCGGCAAGCCAGCCGGCACGCGGTCGGGTCCAACGCCTCGGCTGGCGCGAACTCGTCCCGCCCTATCCACCATGACGATCCGCGCCATGACTCCCACCCGCATCGGCGGATTCACGCTGATCGAGCTGCTGATCGTGATCGTCATCGTCGCCATCGTCGCCGGCATCGCGGCCACCAGCTGGCATCGTCACCTGCAACGCGGCTGGCGCGCGCAGGCGCGAACCGCGATGATCGCGGCGATGCTCGACCTGCAGCGCCACGCGATGGCCCGCGGCGGCTTCGCCGACGACAGCGGGCACGGTCCCGCCGGGCGCTGGCCACAGTGGGTGCCCGCGCCGCCGGCGCGTCCCCATTACCGGCTGGCGGCGCTGCCCTGCACCGAGGCCGGCCAGCGCGATGCCGACCTCCACCGTTGCATCGAACTGCATGCGGTGCCGCAATGGCCCGACCCCGCTTGCGGCACGCAGATCCTGCGCAGCAGCGGGGAATGGCTGATGCAATCGACCGACACGGCCGGCCCCGTCCCATGGCCGGACAGCTGCTGAGCACGCGCCGCGGCAACGGTTCGCGGCACCGCGCCCGCACGACGGGCGCCACACTGATCGAATGGCTCGCCGCGATGGCGATCACGGCAATGCTCGCCGCCTCCGGCTACCCGTCCTATCGCGACGCGCTGGAGCGCCAGCAGGTACGCCTGGCCGCCGACCTGCTGGTGGCCTCGATCGAGACGGCCCGCGAATTCGCGCTGGCCAGGCGCAGCACGGTTCTGCTGGCACCGCAGCCGGGCTCCGCCGACTTCTCGCGCGGATGGCGTATCGTCGCCGGCGAGACCGCCGACGCCCCTGCGCTGTCCGCGGTGGGCCTGAACGCCGCCTGCCTGCGCGTCGCGCTGCGCGCCACCGACGGCGGCCGCGCGCTGCGGCTGGCTCCTGTGGGATACTCTCGGTCGGAACGTGGCGGCTTCTATGCGGCCACCTTTACCCTGCGCTGCGGCCATGCGCAGCGTCAGGTCAGGCTCGGCGCGCTGGGCCGCCTGCGCATCTGTACGCCCGGGCAGGACGCCGACTGCGACAGCCGGACCGAGGCCGAGCCCGGCTTTGAGCCCTGAGCGAGCCCTGAGCCGCGCCCGCCACGGTCCGCGGCCGGGCATGCCCGATCGACTTACCCGGCCCGCCACGCCAGTCAAGACAACCGGCAGGAAACCGCCCACTCATGTTCTCCGAAACCGATCACGCCGCCATGCAGCAGGCGCTCGCGCTTGCCGCGCGGGGCATGTTCATCACCACGCCGAATCCGCGCGTGGGCTGTGTGCTGACCAAGGGCGGCAAGGTGATTGGCGAAGGCTATACGCAGCCCGCGGGCCAGGACCACGCGGAGGTCCAGGCGCTGAAAAATGCCGCCGCGCGCGGCTTCGATCCCGCCGGGGCGACCGCCTACGTCACGCTGGAGCCGTGCAGCCACTTCGGACGCACGCCGCCGTGCGCCGATGCGCTGGTGCGCGCCGGCGTCAAGCGCGTGGTCGCGGCGATGGAGGACCCGAATCCCACGGTATCGGGACGCGGCCTGCAGCGGCTGCGCGATGCCGGCATCGACGTGCGCTGCGGCCTGCTGGAGAAAGAGGCGCGCGACCTGAATATCGGTTTCGTCTCGCGCATGACCCGCGGCCTGCCGTGGGTCCGCGTCAAGGTCGCGGCCTCGCTCGATGGCGGCACCGCGCTGCACGACGGCACCAGCCAGTGGATTACCGGCCAGGCTGCGCGCGACGACGGCCATGCCTGGCGCGCGCGTGCCTGCGCGATCCTGACCGGCATCGGCACGGTGCGCGACGACGACCCGCAACTGACCGTGCGCGCCATCGACACGCCGCGCCAGCCGCAGCGCGTGCTGATCGACTCGCGCCTCGAGGTCCCGCTCGATGCCCGCATGCTGACGCCGGACACCGGCGAGTTCGCCAAGCCCGTGCTGGTGTTCTGTGCGATCGACGATCGCGCGCGCCGCACCGCACTGGAGGCGCGCGGCGCCGAAGTGGTGGTGCTGCCCAACGTCCACGGCAAGGTCGAGCTGCGCCGCATGCTGGAGGAACTTGGCCGGCGCGGCATCAACGAGCTGCATGTCGAGGCCGGCTTCAAGCTCAACGGTTCGCTGATCCGCGAAGGCTGCGCGGACGAACTGCTGATCTATCTGGCGCCGCGGCTGCTCGGCGACGCCCAGGGCATGTTCAACCTGCCGCCACTCGCCCGCCTGCAGGACGCGCCGGCCTTCCGCTGGCACGATGTGCGGCAGATCGGCGACGACCTGCGGCTGATCGCGCGCCGCCATCCGGCCAGCTGAACGGCACGGCCCTCGCAACGGACTGCCAGCATGCCGCTTTCCTCTTTCCCTTCGATTTCCTTCTCTGCTGACCAGACCATGTTTACTGGCATTGTGGCGGCCGTCGGCCGCATCGACTCCGTGACGCCTCTGGGCGACCAGAACACCGACAACGCCGGCGTCCGCCTGCAGATCGACGCCGGCGGCCTGGACCTGTCCGACGTGCAGATCGGCGACAGCATCGCCATCCAGGGCGCCTGCATGACCGTGGTGGCGCTGCAGCCCGGCCGTTTCGACGTCGAGGTCTCGCGCGAGTCGCTGGACAAGACCAGCGGCCTTGCACAGCCCGGCCGCGTCAATCTCGAAAAGGCGCTGCGCCTGGCCGACCGGCTCGGCGGCCATCTGGTGTCCGGCCATGTCGACGGGCTCGGCGAAGTCACCCATTTCGCGCCGGTGGGCGAATCGCACGAACTGCGCATCCGCGCGCCGCGCGAGCTGGCGCGCTACCTGGCCTACAAGGGCTCGGTGGTGGTCAACGGCGTCTCGCTGACGGTCAACCGCGTGGCCGACCTGCCCGACGGCTGCGAATTCTCGATCAACCTGATTCCCCATACGATCGAGGTGACCACGCTGCAGGAGCTGCGTCCCGGCGTGAAGGTCAATCTCGAGATCGACCTGATCGCCCGCTATGTCGAGCGGATGCTGAGCGCCGAGGGCAAGGCGGGCTGAAAACCACTGACGGCCCGGGTCCCTCCCGGCGTCCATCGCCGAGGTCGATCCCTGCCAGGCGCCCGGGCCAACCCCGGCCCCGGCGCCCCTTGCCTGCGGCCCGCATCGCGTACAATGCCGGGTTAAACCGCGCGCCGCCCCGGCGCGCCGCAGTCGCCTCACGGGCATCGCCCCGGGGCCGCCCCGCCAGACTTTCCTTTGCCTACCTCATGACGATCGCCCCAACCGAAGACATCATTGCCGAGATCCGTGCCGGCCGCATGGTTATCCTGGTCGACGAGGAAGACCGCGAGAACGAGGGGGATCTGGTGCTGGCGGCCGATTTCGTCACGCCCGAGGCCATCAACTTCATGGCCAAGTACGGCCGCGGCCTGATCTGCCTGACGCTGACGCCCGAGCGTTGCCGTCAGCTGGAACTGCACCCGATGGTCAGCCGCAACGGCACCCCGCACGGCACCGCTTTCACGGTGTCGATCGAGGCGGCCGAAGGCGTCACCACCGGCATTTCGGCGGCCGACCGCGCCCGTACCGTGCAAGCGGCCGTCGCACGCGACGCCAGGCCGAGCGATCTGGTCCAGCCCGGCCACATCTTCCCGCTGACCGCCCAGCCCGGCGGCGTGCTGATGCGCGCCGGCCATACCGAGGCGGGCTGCGACCTGGCGGCGCTGGCCGGCGTGACCCCGGCTGCCGTGATCTGCGAAATCATGAAGGACGACGGCACCATGGCGCGGCTGCCGGACCTGATCGAATTCGCCGAGCTGCACGGCCTGAAGATCGGCACCATCGCCGACCTGATCCACTACCGCAGCCGCACCGAATGCATCGTCGACCGCGTCGGCGAGCGCACCATGCAGACGCCGTACGGCACCTTCCGCAGCATCGCCTACCGCGACAAGCCCAGCGGCCAGGCCCATCTGGCGCTGATCAAGGGCGATCCGCAGCGCGACCGCGAGACCCTGGTGCGCGTGCACGAGCCGCTGTCCGTGCTGGACCTGCTCGAAGTCTCGCGCACCACCCACTCTTGGACCGTGCCGGCCTCGCTGGAGGCGATCGGCGCGGCCGACAGCGGCGTGATGGTGCTGCTGAACTGCGGCGACAGCGCCGAGCGGCTGTTCGCGCAATTCAGCGCGCTGGACGAGCCGCAGACGCGTGCCCCGCGCAAGCCGGACCTGCGCACCTACGGCATCGGCGCGCAGATCCTGCGCGATGTCGGCGTCGGCAAGATGCGCGTGCTGGCCTCGCCCCGCAAGATGCCCAGCATGACGGGCTACGATCTCGAAGTGACCGGCTACCAGCCGATGAACGGCGACGACGACTGATCGCCCCCTGACACGACCCAATACCGGCGGCCGGCCCACCCCGGGCGCGGCCGCCCACCGAACCCTGGAGAACGATATGGATCACGGTTTCTACCCGAGCAACCTCGACGGCGAAGGCCTGCGCATCGGCATCGTGCAGGCGCGTTTCAACGAGCCGGTCTGCGACGAACTGCGCGAGGCCTGCGTGGCCGAGCTGGAAAAGCTGGGCATCGAAGGCGAAGACACGCTGGTGGTCACGGTGCCCGGCGCACTGGAAGTCCCGCTGGCGCTGCAGAAGATGGCCGAGAGCGGCCAGTTCGATGCGCTGATCGCGCTGGGCGCCGTGGTGCGCGGCGAAACCTACCACTTCGAGCTGGTCTCGAACGAGTCGGGCGCGGGCATCACCCGCGTCGGCCTGGACTTCAACGTGCCGATCGCCAATGGCATCCTGACCGTCGATACCGACGCCCAGGCCCATGCCCGCACCCGCGAAAAGGGCCGCGACTGCGCCCGTGCCGCGGTGGAGATGGCGAACCTGGTGGCGGCGCTCGATTCGCTGCGCGGCCAGGACGACGAGGACGAGGACGACGATGAGTGATGCAGCACAGGGTGGCAAGCCTGCCGCCAAGTCCGGCCGCTCCGACGCCAAGGCGCCGCCCAAGAGCGCGCGCCGCCGTTCGCGCGAACTGGCGCTGCAGGGCCTGTACCAGTGGCTGCTGAACCGCAACGACATCGGTGCGATCCAGGCCCATCTGCACGACGCCCAGGGCTTCAACAAGGCCGACCGCGAGCATTTCGACGCGCTGCTCAATGGCGCCGTGCGCGAGGAAGAACGGCTGACCGCCGCCTTCTCGCCGTTCCTGGACCGCACCGTCGAGGAGCTCTCGCCGGTCGAGCGCGCCGCGCTGCTGATCGGCAGCTACGAGCTGGTGCACTGCATCGACATCCCGTACAAGGTCGTCATCAACGAGGCCGTCGAGCTGACCAAGACCTTCGGCGGCGTCGAGGGCTACAAGTACGTCAACGGCGTGCTCGACAAGGTTGCCGCCCAGGTGCGCGCCACCGAGGTCGCCGCCCGACGCTGACCGGCGCCCTGCCCCGCGGCACGCGCCGGACCGACACCCGCCCAGGCGGGTGTTTTCATTTCGGGCGATGATCGCGGTACCGCGCCGTTTTTCCCCGCGCCGTTTTCCCCCGACATCGACAACAACGACACCAGATCCTCTTTCCCGCCATGGACCCACAGCGCCTCGCCACCGCCTCCCGCCTCGCCAATATCCGCGCCTTCCACGTGATGGAGCTCGCCAAGCAGGCGGCCGAGCTCGAACGTGCCGGCCGGAACATCATCCATATGGGGATCGGCGAGCCCGACTTCACCGCGGCCGAGCCGGTGGTGCGCGCGGCGGAAGCGGCGATGCGTCGCGGCGTGACGCAATACACCGGCGCGCTGGGCATCCACGCGCTGCGCGAGGCAATTGCCGGCTACTACAAGAGCGCCTACGGGCTCGATATCCCGGCCCGGCGCGTGATCGTCACCGCCGGGGCGTCGGGCGCGCTGCTGCTCGCCTGCGCGGTGCTGGTGGAGATCGGTGCCGAGGTCCTGATGCCCGACCCGAGCTATCCCTGCAACCGGCATTTCGTCGCGGCCTTCGACGGCGTCGCGCGCATGATTCCCAGCGGTCCGCAGGCGCGCTTCCAGCTGACCGCCGAACAGGTACGCGAACACTGGACGGAGTCGACGCGCGGCGTGCTGCTGGCCTCGCCGTCCAACCCGACCGGCACGTCGATCCTGCCGGACGAGCTGGCGCAGATCCTGACCGAGGTACGCCGGCGCCGCGGCTTTGCCATCGTCGACGAAATCTATCAGGGGCTGTCGTATGACGGCCCGCCGGTGTCGGCGCTGTCGCTCGACGACAATGCCGTCACGGTCAACAGCTTCTCCAAGTACTTCAACATGACGGGCTGGCGGCTGGGCTGGCTGGTGGTGCCGGACGCGCTGGTCGCGGACTTCGAGAAGGTCGCGCAGAACCTGTTCATCTGCGCGTCCGCGGTGGCGCAGCACGCGGCACTGGCCTGCTTCACGCCCGAAGCGCTGGCGATCTACGACGAGCGCAAGGCCGAATTCCAGCGCCGCCGCGACGCCATCGTGCCCGCGCTCGAAGCGCTGGGCCTGCGCGTGCCGGTCAAGCCCGATGGCGCCTTCTATGTCTACGCGGACTGCGGCGGCGTCCAGCATCCGGCCGCGGGCGATTCGGACCGGCTGACGCAGGCGATGCTGCACGATGCCGGCGTGGTGCTGGTGCCGGGGCTGGATTTTGGACCGCATACCGCGCGCGAGTACATTCGCATCTCGTACGCCACGTCGATGGCCCACATCGAGGAAGCGATGCGGCGGCTCGGCAAGCTGTTCGGAAAATAACGATCGCTATCGCAGCGGCCCGCCAAAACGAAAGCGGCGCAGCCAATCAGGCTGCGCCGCTATTCTTTTCGCGCTGCGCGGACAAACCCGCGCATTCCGGCGATCAGGCCTTGCGGGGCGTCTGCGCCGCCTCGAGCTCGAAGTTCTCCGGCTCGGGCGTATGCTCGGCCTGCGTCTTGGTGGACGACGGCCCCGGCAGCGACTCGGTGGTCGCGTCCGGCGCGGAGCCCGGCGTCACCGCCGGCGCGTTGCCGCGGATGCCCAGCACCTGGCGCAGCTTCGCGCGCTCGGCCAGCACCTTGGCGCCATAGCCGCCATCGGTCGCCGTGGTCGCGCCGACGTAGTACTTCAGGCCGCCCTCGATCGAACCGGCGCGAGCGATGCAATCCTTCAGCACCAGCGCACCAATCTTGATGTTGGCGTAAGGATTGAGCGCGGCCGCGACGCCGCCGACGTGCTCGTACTTGTCCTGGTGGACCTTGGTCATGACCTGCATCAGGCCCTGTGCGCCCACGCCGCTCTCCGCGTACGGATTGAAGCTGGACTCGATCGCGATCACGCCCAGGATCAGCAGCGGATCGATGCCGACCTCGCGGCCGGTCAGATAGGCGGCCTTGACCAGCTGCGCGGTCGCCTGCGCGGCCACGCGGTACTTGCGCGCGATGTACTCGGCCACCGCCGCCTGTTCGCGTGCGTTGGCCAGCGTGCTGCTGTAGCGCGCGTCCAGGGCCACGCGCTGGGCCGGGATACGAGCCGCCAGATGGGCGACCGACGGCACCTTCGACTGGCCGGCATTGGCCCACTCGCCGACGCCCGAGACGCTCGGCAGGCCGACCGCCGCAACGGCCGGCGCCGCGGCGCCGCCCGCCGGCACCGTGACCGCCGGCAGCAGCTTGGCTGCCGCCACGTCGGCCGTGCTGGCATGCACCGGAGCCGACGCGGTCGCCGCCTCCAGCAGGATGGCAGGCGCTTCGTCGCCGGCCAGCATGCCGGCCAGTGCGGTGCGCCATTCCTGGCTGACCGACAGCGAAATACCGGCCACCACCGCGATCAGACCCGCGCTGTTCAGCGCGTACTTCAAGGTTGCGCGACCGCTGCGCAGTGCGCGGCCCGCGACCGGATGCGCGAGACGAACCTGTAGGGCACGCCGCACACCGGGAACCGGTTGCCTGAAGCGGACCTGCAACGCCCGCCCGACTCCGGGAAGATGAAGGGTTTTCCAACCACTCATGCTTACCTCCATGCGCCGCCATCTCCCGGTCCTGCAGGGCATTCGCCCACGCATCACCGTCCTCTGGCAACGTAGTCAAGTAAGGACACCGCACCGCCTTGCAGGGGCGACCGGCATCTGTTGTTGGTGGGCGCTCCCCAAGCGCCCAGCGATTAGCAGAGGAGGCTCTTGGGGTAGCCTGCCCTGCTGCGAAGACTCAAGACGCGCCGGTCATTGCCGGCGGTGATCGGAGGGACCTCCCTTGTAGCGGTCCACTCTGGTTGATCCAACGTGGTGATCTGCGTTACACCCCTTGACAGGATCGAAAGTTCGTTGTTGCAACGCAGCACACCTTTGAGCAGACGCGATTGTAAAAACCGTTTTATATCGAGTCAAGAATTAAAGAATTGGAAATCATTCTTTCTGGTTATAACGAAACCCCGCTATCGTGGGGTGAAAGAATCACGCATCCGGCCGCAATCGCAGTGCTGGCCTAGGTTGTTCCGCCCTGCTCGTCCGCCTGTCTTTCAAAAAAACTTACAATTTGCCGGTACGCCGTGCCGCAAAAATTTTCTTCCGATGCGGTCGAATATGGACCGTAATCCACTTCAATCGACACTCCGACGAGCGTGGCGTCATCGCCGCGCCCCTCGTCCAACCACAAATTCCTGATGCAATACAAAGACTTGCGCGATTTCATCGGCCAACTCGAACAACAGGGCGAGTTGCGGCGCATCGCCGCGCCGGTGTCGCCCGACCTCGAAATGACCGAGATCTGCGATCGCCTGCTGCGTGCCGAGGGTCCCGCCGTGCTGTTCGAACGGCCCAAACGGAACGCAACGTCAGGCGAGGCCACGCCGGCTGGTGAGGCGATTTTCGACATGCCGGTGCTGGCCAATCTGTTCGGCACACCACGCAGGGTCGCATTGGGCATGGGGGCGGAATCGCTGGCGGACCTGCGCGACATCGGGCGCGTGCTGTCGGCGTTGAAGGAACCCGAGCCGCCGCGCGGCCTGCGCGAGGCCGGCAAGCTCTTCACGCTGGTCAAGTCGGTCTGGGACATGGCGCCGAAGAAGGTGTCCAGCCCGGCTTGCCAGGAAATCGTCTGGGAAGGCAACGACGTCGATCTGGCGCGCCTGCCGATCCAGAAGTGTTGGCCCGGCGACGCCGCGCCGCTGATCACCTGGGGCCTGGTGGTGACCAAGGGCCCGCACAAGAAGCGGCAAAACCTCGGCATCTACCGCCAGCAGGTGATCGGCCGCAACCAGGTCATCATGCGCTGGCTGGCGCACCGCGGCGGCGCCCTCGACTTCCGCGAGCACGCGCTGGCCAACCCGGGCAAGCCGTTCCCGATCGCAGTCGCGCTGGGCGCCGATCCGGCCACGATGCTGGGCGCGGTAACGCCGGTGCCCGATACGCTGTCCGAATACCAGTTCGCCGGCCTGCTGCGCGGCAGCCGTACCGCGTTGGCCGGCTGCCTGACGCCCACGCTGTCCGAGCTGAGCGTGCCGGCCTCGGCCGAGATCGTGCTCGAAGGCCATATCCAGCCCGACCCGACGCATCCGTCCGGCTACCAGCACGCGCTGGAAGGCCCGTTCGGCGACCACACCGGCTATTACAACGAGCAGGACTGGTTCCCGGTCTTCACGATCGACCGCATCACGATGCGGCGCGATCCGATCTATCACTCGACCTACACCGGCAAGCCGCCCGATGAGCCGGCGGTGCTCGGCGTCGCGCTGAACGAGGTGTTCGTGCCGCTGCTGCAGAAGCAGTTTCCCGAGATCACCGACTTCTACCTGCCGCCGGAAGGGTGCAGCTATCGGATGGCGGTGGTCCGCATGAAGAAGCAGTACGCCGGCCACGCCAAGCGGGTGATGTTCGGCGTCTGGAGCTTCCTGCGGCAGTTCATGTATACGAAGTTCATCGTCGTGGTCGACGACGATGTCGATGTGCGCGACTGGAAGGAGGTGATCTGGGCGATCACCACGCGGGTCGACCCGACGCGCGATACCGTGCTGGTCGACAATACGCCGATCGACTACCTCGACTTCGCCTCGCCGGTGTCGGGCCTGGGCTCGAAGATGGGCATCGATGCCACCGACAAGTGGCCGGGCGAAACGACGCGCGAATGGGGACGTCCGATCCAGATGGACGCGGCGATCAAGACCCGCGTCGACGGCATGTGGGAGACGCTGTTCGAGCGGCCCGCCGGCGGCTGAGGGCCTGAGGGCCCGCACGCGCCCGCCGCCATCCCCCGCTATCATCTGCAACCAGAATCGATACCAGAACCGATTACAGGAGACCACGATGGCCAATGCGCTAGACCGAATCCAGGACCGTGCCCTGGTCCGCAGCCAGTCCTATGTCAACGGCGAATGGGTCGGCGCCGACAACGGCACGACCTTCCCGGTGATCGACCCGGCCAACAACCAGGAACTGCTGCAGGTCGCCAACCTGGGCGCCACCGAAACGGAGCGCGCGATCGCCGCAGCGGCGGCCGCCTGGCCAGCCTGGCGCGCAAAGACGGCCAAGGAGCGCGCCAACCTGATGCGCCGCTGGTTCGATCTGCTGATCGCCCACACCGACGACCTGGCCGCGCTGATGACCGCCGAGCAGGGCAAGCCGCTGGCCGAATCGAAGGGCGAAGTTATCTACGGCGCGTCCTTTATCGAGTGGTTCGCCGAGGAGGCCAAGCGCGTCAGCGGCGACGTGCCGGCCTCGACCTGGGCCGACAAGCGGATGGTGGTGCTCAAGCAGCCGATCGGCGTCTGCGCGTCGATCACGCCGTGGAACTTCCCGATCGCGATGATCACGCGCAAGTGCGCGCCGGCCCTCGCCGCCGGCTGCACCATCGTGGTCAAGCCGGCCGAGCAGACGCCACTGTGCGCACTGGCGATGGCCGAACTGGCGCACCGCGCGGGCATCCCGGCCGGCGTGATCAATATCGTCACCGGCGACGCCGACCAGTCGATCGCGATCGGCAAGACGCTGTGCGCCTCGCCGGTGGTCCGCCATCTGTCATTCACCGGCTCGACCCCGGTGGGCCGCATCCTGATGGAGCAATGCGCGCCGACGGTCAAGAAGATCGCGCTGGAACTGGGCGGCCACGCGCCCTTTATCGTCTTCGACGACGCCGATATCGATGCCGCCGTCGAAGGCGCGATCGCGTCCAAGTACCGCAATGCCGGCCAGACCTGCGTCTGCACCAACCGCTTCTATGCGCACGAGTCGATCTACGACGAGTTCGTCGCCAAGCTCGCCCGCCAGGCCGAGGGCCTGCGCGTGGGCAACGGCTTCGATGCCGGCGTGGCCCAGGGTCCGCTGATCGACGACCAGGCGGTGCAGAAGGTGCGCCAGCATATCGACGACGCGACCTCGCGCGGCGCCCGCCTGCTAACCGGCGGCAAGCTGGTCGAGGGCCTGGGCTCGGGCCGCTTCATCGCGCCGACCGTGCTGGCCGATGCCACCCCCGAGATGCTGATCTCGCGCGAAGAGACCTTCGGCCCCGTGGCCGCGGTGTTCAAGTTCCGCGACGAGCAGGAAGCGGTGGCACTGGCCAATGCCAGCGAGTTCGGCCTCGCCTCGTATTTCTACAGCCGCGATATCGGCCGCGTCTGGCGCGTGGCCGAGCAGCTCGAATACGGCATGGTCGGCATCAATACCGGCCTGATCTCGAACGAGGTCGCGCCGTTCGGCGGCGTCAAGCAGTCGGGCCTGGGCCGCGAGGGTTCGGTCTACGGCATCGACGAATACCTGGAGCTGAAGTACCTGTGCCTCGGCGGCATCTGAGCGCACCGCGGGCGCCGGCGGCGCCCGCAACCATCCCTTGAGCCACCCCAAAGTCCGCGTTGCCATCAGCAAGCCGGCGTAAAAACAAGGCAAAGGAGGAGACATGACGACACTGGAAGAAGGCAAGCTGGTCTGGACGCCATCGCCCGCCGTGCGCGAGCGCGCCCGGCTGACGGGGTTCATGCGGTGGCTGCGCGACGAGCGCGGTCTTGCCTTTGACGATTACGACAACCTGTGGCGCTGGTCGGTCACCGAGATCGAGGCCTTCTGGGACGCGATCCGCGCCTACTTCGATGTCCGCTTCGACACGCCGGCCGCGCAGGTGCTGGCGCGCCGCGAGATGCCGGGCGCGCGCTGGTTCGAGGGCGCCAGCCTCAATTACGTGCAGCAGGTCTTTCGCCACGCCGGTGAAGGCGCCGAACGCCAGCGCTTCGCCATCCGCTACGCGGGCGAAGCGCAGCCGTTGACCGGGCTGAGCTGGGATGCGCTCGAAGCGCAGGTCGCCGCGCTGGCGCATACGCTGCGGCAACTCGGCGTCGGCCGCGGCGACCGCGTGGCGGGCTATCTGCCCAATATCCCGCAGACCATCGTCGCCTTCCTCGCCACCGCCAGCGTCGGTGCGGTCTGGTCAGGCTGCGCGCCCGACATGGGACAGGTCGCGGTGACGGACCGCTTCCGCCAGATCGAGCCGAAGGTGCTGATCGCCGTCGACGGCTACCGCTACGGCGGCAAGACCTACGACCGCGCACCGGTGATCGCGCAGCTGGTGGACGCGCTGCCGTCGCTGACCGACCTGATCGTGGTGCCGCTGCTGGGCACGCCGGAAGATGATCTCGATGCGACGTTGCCTGGGATGCCGGGCAACGCGACGCTGCGCCGCCATCGCTGGCAAGACGCGCTGTCCCACCAGGTGCCGCTGCAGATCGACAGCGTGCCGTTCGACCACCCGCTGTGGATCGTCTATTCGTCGGGCACCACCGGCATGCCCAAACCCATCGTGCACGGCCACGGCGGCGTCGTGATCGAGCAGCTCAAGCTGATGGCGTTCCACAATGACCTGGGCCCCGACGATGTCTTCCACTGGTACAGCAGCAGCGGCTGGATCATGTGGAATGCGCAGGTGGCCGGGCTGCTGCTGGGCACCACCATCGCGCTCTACGACGGCAATCCGGCCTGGCCCGACGCCGGCGTGCTGTGGCGCTTCGTGCAAGACGCCGGCATCACGGTCTTCGGCGCCGGCGCGGCGTTCTTCACCGGCGGCATCAAGGCCGGCGTGGTGCCCTCGCGCGAGGCCGACCTGAGCCGCCTGCGCGGCCTTGGCTCGACCGGCTCGCCGCTGCCCGCCGAGGCCTACGACTGGATCTACCGCAACGTGCGCGACGATATCTGGCTGGCGCCGATGTCCGGCGGCACCGACTTCGCGGGGTCCTTCGTCGCCGGCTGCCCGCTGCTGCCGGTCTACGCCGGCGAGATGCAATGCCGCTGCCTCGGCGCCAAGGTCGAGGCCTTCGACGAGGCCGGCCATGCGTTGATCGACGAGGTCGGCGAACTGGTCTGCACCGAGCCGATGCCATCGATGCCGCTCTACCTGTGGGGCGATGCCGACGGCAAGCGCTACCGCGACAGCTATTTCGATACCTACCCCGGCGTCTGGCGCCACGGCGACTGGATCAAGATCACCTCGCGCGGCGGCGCCATCATCTACGGCCGCTCCGATGCCACCATCAACCGGCACGGCATCCGCATGGGCACCAGCGAGCTGTATCGCGTGGTCGAGGAACTGCCCGAGGTACTCGACAGCATGGTGGTCGACCTCGAATATCTCGGCCGCGAATCGTATATGCCGCTGTTCGTCGTGCTGCGCGAAGGCGTCGCGCTCGACGACAGGCTGCTCGACACGATCCGTGCGCGCATCCGCGAGGCGCTGTCGTCGCGGCACGTGCCCAACGCGATCCTGCAGGTGCCCGGCATCCCGCGCACGCTGTCGGGCAAGAAGATGGAGGTGCCGATCAAGAAGCTGCTGCTCGGCCACGACCCCGACAAGATCGCCAATCGTGATGCGATGGCCAATCCGGACACGCTCGACTGGTACTTCGAATACGCGCGGCGGTATCTGAGCGAGACCAGCGCCGCGACGGCCTAGCGCATCGGGACGGGGGGCGAAGTTCCGCGCCGTGCGCGTCGTGCGCGTCGTGCGTATCGTGCGTGTCGCGCATGCCGTGCGCGTACCGTGCGTGCCGTGGCGTACGTGCCGGGCCCATCAGTGCCGTTATCATGCGGCATCGCCCCCGCCCGATCTCTGTCACCACCATGCCCAGTTATCCGACGTTTCGCTTCCAGGACCAGGACCTGATCCGCATCGGCGACGAGCGCGACGCCCTGCTGCTCGCACCTTGGGCCGGCGGACGCCTGGTGCGCTGGATCCATCGCGGCGCCGACATCCTGTACTGGCCGGACAACGCCGACTGGTCACGCCCGGCGAAGGTCCGTGGCGGCAATCCGCTGCTGTTTCCCTTCATCGGCCGCCATTTCGTCGACGGCGAGCCCGGCCAATGGCGCGATGGCAACGGCGTGGTGCGCTCGATGCCGCAGCACGGCTCCGCGCGCGACCTGCCATTCACGGTCGTCGAATGCGATCCCGCGCGGTCGATCACGATGGCGTTGACCGACTCCGACGCGACGCGCGACGCCTATCCGTTTTCGTTCCGCTTCGAGGTCGGGTACCGACTGCTGGACGACGGGCTCGAGGCAAGCTTCACGGTCCGGAATCTCGGCAGCGAGCCGCTGCCCTTCTATGCCGGACACCATTTCTACTTCTCGGTCCCGCATGGGCTGCGCCAGGACTGCAGGCTGACGCTGCCGCCGGCGCAGCGGGTGCGGCAACGGCCCGACGGCAGCCTGACGGCGGGCGAGCCCGGCGACCCCAGCTACGCGCTCGACGATCCGAGGCTGCAGGACACGTTCCATCGGCTCGATGCCGCGGGAGGCGTGGCAGAGCTCACCATGCCGTGCGGCCAACCCGCGCTGGCCAAGCGGCAGGACGTGGGGCAGATCGTAGGACCAGCCGATATGCCGGCCAAGTTGCCAATCGATATGCCGGCCGATATGTTGGCCAATAAGCAGGCCTGTCGGACGCTGACCTTCGACCTCGGCACGCGCGAGGGAACCGCGCCCTGGCGCGCGATCACCACGTGGAGCGAGCGCGAGGATGCGGACTATTACTGCGTGGAGCCATGGCTGGGCTTGCCGGACGCGATTCATCGGCAAGGCGAAGCCCGCTGGGTGCAACCCGGCGAAACGGTGCGTGCATGCTGCATCGTCCGGGCGCGCTGGTAAGCACGAGCCTGGCGCGAGATGGCGCCCGGGATGGCGCCCCGGAGGCCGCCCCGGAGGCCGCCCGGCACGATGTTGTAAGTCCGCTGGCATGACGATCCGCGCGCACCTATGCTGGTAGCTACGTCGTCCCGCGCCGCCCGCGGCAGGACCGGCAATCGATTCGTTTCCGGGCCTCCCCTCTCGACAACGTCTGAGCATCAGTGACGCTTGAAGTCGCTCCCCGGGGATTGCCGGAAACATCATGAATCTGCTCCCGAAAACCACTTATCGTGCGGTTCCTGCCCCGCCCGCGACGCGCCATCGCTATGCCGGCCCATGGCACGCGCGGCTGCTGCCCCCCTTTGAATTCCTGCGCCTGTTGCCGACCCGCTGGCGCCAGGCCGCCACGTTGCTGATCGACTGGGATCGTGCCGCCGACGAAGGCTGGCCCCGCCTGCGCTCGCCCGCGCACGCCGCCATCAAGCGGTTCCGGCGCGTGAACCCGGGCGGCTGCGCGCTGTTCGGCCGCTTCGGTGCAAGACAGGCCTGAAAGCCCGGCAACGTTCCGGTCTGGAGACCGGGAACGGCCCCGGAGGCTCGCCTCGGGGCCGTTTTTCTCGGCGTGGCGCCCGCCGCGGCGCCCTATTCGTCCACGCCGATGACGAGATCCACCGCGGCCCTGCCCGCGAGTTCGGCGACCAGATATGCCCAGCGGCTCGAAAACGGACCGCCAAAGACCTTGATGCGCTTGCCCATCGCGGCAACGCCGGGCGGACGCATGGGCCCCTCGATCTGGAACCAGACGTCGAACATGTCCTTGGACGTGCTGACCAGATCCACATGGATCTCGAAACCGCGGTATTCCATCATGCGCGTCATGCCGTGTCCTCCTGTCTCGGTATTCATTGGTGGCCGGCGCTGCGACGCCAGCCCTTGGCGGATGCCTGGGGAGGAAAAGTTGACCGACCGCCGATAGCGGAGATGCCATGGCGGCCGCGTGATCGCAGTATAGGGCCGCGGCATTCCATCCCGACGTCCCTGCCAGACCGGCCGACAGGCCGTGCGGCGACGCTGGCGCCCCATGGCCGCTACACTGGAACGAGCTCCCTACCGTTGTTCGCTCGTCGATGCGAGGCCAGAAATGAACCGCCTGCGATACGCCGTGACACTGTCCTATGAGGTCAAGGACGCCATGGCGGACTTTCTTTTCAATCTCGAAGCAGCCAGCACCGCACACCAGTTCGTCGTGAAGGAGCGGCTGAGCCTGCCGCCGGCAGCCGAGGTCGCCCGCCATGCCGATCCGGTGCTGTGCAACCGCATGTTCCGGGTGCGGGTGCCGCGGGGCCCCTTTGTTGTCGAGTACGAGGCGATGGTCGATATCGACCATCGCCTGGATGACGGGGCGCTGTTGTCCGAGGTGCCGGTGGCCGAGCTGCCTTTCGAGGTGTGGCAATACCTGCGGCCGAGCCGGTATTGCGAATCGGACCGGCTGATGGAATTCGCGATGCGGGAATTCGGCAACATGCCGCGTGGCTATGCGCGGGTCTATGCGATCCGCGAATGGGTGCGTAATCACGTGCGTTTCCTGTCCCGCTCGACCAACGAACGCACGTCGGCGGTCAATACCATCGTCGAACGCACCGGCGTCTGCCGCGATTTCGCCCATCTAATGATCGCCCTCTGCCGCGCACTGAGCATCCCGGCGCGGATGTCGAGCACGCTCGACTATGGCGCCGATCCCGCCATCGGCCCGCCGGATTTCCATGCGGTGGTGGAGGTGTATCTGTCGCACCGCTGGTACCTGCTCGATCCTTCGGGCGTATCGATACCGACCGGATTGTTGCGCATCGGCACCGGCAGGGACGCCGCCGACATTCCGTTCGCGGCACTCTTCGGACAGGTGGAATCGGCGCGTCCACTTGTCCAGATCGAGGCAGTGATAGATGCCGCCGCGGGCATCGACATGCCGGTGTTCACGCCGAAGGCGATCTCGACTTGGTAGGCAGCGCACGCGCCGCCGTACCGACTTGCGCCGGCACCAGCGGCGCCCTCGCTTGCGCTTCCGCCCGGATACCGCATAAAATCGCGGGTCCGCGGGCGTCGTATAATGGCTATTACCTTAGCTTCCCAAGCTAAAGACGTGGGTTCGATTCCCATCGCCCGCTCCACCTCTCCCCTCCCTGCCATCTCCCCAGTTTCAAAGCCCCATCGGTCATCGATCCGGGCTCAGGTCATTTCCCCGGATAACGCAGCGCCTCGATCGGATGGGCTGCATGATGCGCGCTACTGAGGCCGGCCTGCCGCAATCCATTGTTCGACCTGCCGCAACGTCAGCCGATACCGCGCGCAGTTGTGGAGGTCCAGCGCGCGCAGCTCGGCGGCCAGCAAGGGACGGAAGATCGCGGCCTGGTCGTCTGGCAACGACATGGCGGCAATCGTTTCCGCACAGGTCTGGCGATCCCGTACCACGCGCCCGATCGCTTCATTCAAGGCCTCACGGAACTGCAGTCGCACCGGATCGGGGACGCCCATCGCTTCCAGGGTGACGGCGTATTTTCGAATCGATCGCCGATAGGCCGACTCGAACAGCTCGACGGCCAACGCCACGTCGCGGTGCTCGTAAACGCCCATCATGGCCAACGCGTAGTCCTGCGCTTCGATATCGAGGAATGACAGCGGTGCGCAGTTGTAGAGCATCAGGGGAATGTTGGCCGCCAGTCTGCTGGTGCGCTTGTTGCCGTCTTCGAATGGCTGCAGGTAAGCGAGATTGACCCAGAGGAAGAAGGCGGCCTCAACAGGGTTCTTGATGCTGCGCGCCTTGTCCACGATGTGGGCGAGCATTTCTTCCAGCAGATCGGGGACCTGAGTCGGTATGTACGCGGTATCGCTGATGTTGACGACCTTGCGTCGGATGCCGCCAAGCCCGCTGGCATCCATCAGCAGGTCGCGCATCAGGATGGCGTGGAGGTTCCGGACCAGGACCGTGGTCAAGCCATACTCGGGAACGGCATCCACCAGGAACTCGATCGCCGCTTTGTGATTGAGCAGCATGACCGCATCGAGATCGCCTCCTGTCGTGCCGCTCCGGAACAACTGTTCCGTTGCGAGCAGCGAGTAACGGTTGCCTTCGAGCCGTGAGGATGACCAGGAGAGATCGATCAGCAACGGCTCAAACACCTTGCGTGCGTAAGTACCGGCAGGCTGCTGCCCCTTCATGCGACCCTCTTCGGCAAGCGAAGCGGCAAGTATCGGAGGCAACAACGAGCTGACGTTCGGCACGTAGTCGTCGACAAAGGACCTGTGGTAGGTAACCGGATTGCGCACGCCAAGGGGCCGCAGCAGCAGTGCGCGCAATTCGCGACTCTTCTGGGTCCACGCGGGGCCACCGTCTGCGGAAGTCGACGCCGATGCCGATGGAGGGACAAAGGCGCCGACGGGAAGCCGATAGCGTGTGGCACGAGCCGCGCCGTCCTTCACTACCGTTCCAGCGCGATTCAAGGCGTCAAGGTGACGCCGTACGGTAGAGACGTTGACCCCCACTTCCCCAGCAAGCACCGTCGAACTGACCCAGGGGTGACCTGTTTCGCTATGTCGCCGTAGCGCCGAAAGGATGTCGTCATGAAGTGGCATGAAGCGTCGACCGCGAATCCGCTCGAATCCGCTCATTTTGACCATAATCCGCGCATATTAACGCCAATCCGCGCACCTGGAGCGACGAACCGACCGGAATCCCGTCATATCCGCTCACTGTTAAGCGGATACACCGTTTAAGTGCCTGTATCGACGCAGCGTATCAGCAGTGGCTTCATGACTCCCCGTCTGGCGGTGAGCTAGAATATGCGTTTGCCGATTGGGCACGTCCCGACTTTCGAAGACATAAGCCTGCGGCGTATCAGAACCATCATTCTTTGGCCGCCTCGCCACCGCATCCTACGATCGGTGATTTGCCCGGCGGCCTTTTTGTTGCCATGTTTCCCGACGATCCCATTCCGACCGAGGCCACCGCGCCCGACGACGAGCCGGCCGGCACGCCCGGCGACCCCGCCGCCAGCGTCGCCCACCCGCGCCGCATCCGCTCCTTTGTACGCCGCGCGGGACGGACCTCGACCGGCCAGCAGCGCGCCATCGAAGAGCTGGGCCCGCGCTTCGTGCTGCCCTACACCGGCCAGCCGCTGGACTGGCAGGCGGCGTTCGGGCGCGAGGCGCCATCGATCCTGGAGATCGGTTTCGGCATGGGCGAGACGACCGCGCATATCGCGCAGCTGCGGCCGCAGGACAACTTCCTGGGCTGCGAGGTGCACGAGCCGGGCGTGGGGGCGCTGCTCAAGCTGATCGGCGAGCGCGGCATCGACAATATCCGGATCCTGCAGCACGACGCGGTGGAAGTGGTCGCCCACATGCTGACCGAAGAGAGCCTGGACGGCGTCCATATCTTCTTTCCCGATCCGTGGCACAAGAAGCGCCACAACAAGCGCCGGCTGGTGCAGCCGCCGCTGGTCAAGCTGCTGGCGAGCCGGCTCAAGGTTGGCGGCTATCTGCACTGTGCAACCGATTGGGAGGAGTACGCACACCAGATGGTCGAGGTGCTGTCGGGCGAGCCGACCCTGGCGAACACCTCGGATGCGCCCGGCGGCTTCGCCGAGCGGCCGGATTACCGGCCGGTGACCAAGTTCGAGCGCCGCGGGCTACGGCTGGGGCACGGCGTGTGGGATGTGGTGTTCCGCAAGCGGGGTTGAGCCGACGCTGAACCCTTCAGGCGCCCGACGGTGTTCTCTCTCTCCCCCTCACGGGGGAGAGGGCCGGGGAGAGGGAGGTGGTTTCAAACCGCGCCGGCATAACCACTGCAGCATGCCCTCTCCCCCGGCCCCTCCCCGCGAGCGGGAGAGGGGAGCAAACCCAGGGCAGAGTTCAACGCCAATCAACCGTGCCAGGCCACGATGCCCAGCTGCGCGGTGGCGAGCACCAGCACGCCGAACGCGATGCGGTACCAGGCAAAGGGCTTGAAGTCGTGCGTGGCGACGAAGCGCAACAGCCAACGCACGCACAGGAACGCCGACACGAAGGCGAACACGAAGCCGATCGCGAACACGCCCAGATCGCTGGCCGACAGCAGATCGCGCGCCTTGTAGAGTTCGTAGACACTGGCGCCGAAGATCACCGGAATCGCCAGGAAGAACGAGAACTCGGTCGCGACCTGCCGCGACAGTCCGAACAGCATGCCGCCGATGATGGTCGCGCCCGAGCGCGAGGTGCCCGGCACCAGCGCGACGCATTGCGCGAGACCGACCTTCAGCGCATCGCGCCAGTTCATGTCGTCGACCGACTCGATCCGGGGCGCGCCGGCCTTGGCGGCCTCGAGCAGCGCATTGCCTTGCGGATGCGACACCTGCCCGCGCCGGCTCTCGCGCCATTCGGCATACAGGATCACCACCCCGCCGACGATAAAGGCGGTCGCCACCGTGATCGGATTGAACAGGTAGTCCTTGATCCATCGTCCCAGCAGCAGGGCAAGCACGATGGCCGGTACCGTGGCGATGATCACATTCATCGCAAAGCGCTGCGCGCGCGGATCGCTCGTCAGCCCACCCACCACCTCCACGATGCGCCGGCGGAATTCCCAGCACACGGCCAGGATCGCGCCGAACTGGATCACGATCTCGAAGATCTTGCCCTTCTCGTCGTTGAAGTTCAGCAGCTCGCCAGCGAGGATCAGGTGCCCGGTGCTGGAGATCGGGAGAAACTCGGTCAGTCCTTCGACGATGCCGAGGATCAGGGCTTTGAGGGCGATGGCGATATCCATGCGATAACGGGCGATTGGAGCGATTCAGGGACAAGGCGCTCGCCGGCCGGCGCATTGGCGCAGCCACACGAGCACGCGTTAATACCAGGGGACGACCCGGGGCGGCACGACCATGCCGCCCTGCGAAGGCCGGGCGAACGCCGGCCTCGCGTTGAAAATTGTTCTTGCTGCTACTGCCGGTTGATCTTGACGTTGATGCCGTCCGGGAGCACGGTGATTGTACCGGGCTCGACACGCGAGCCCCCGAACTTCAGCTCGTCGGGCTTGAACGTGTAGAGCGGATAGTCCTGCAGCAGCTGCTCGGCCAGAATGCCGCCGAGCGCGTTCAGCTGGCGCGAGTACTGCTGCGGCAGGCCGGCCACGTCGAACTGCTTGACCTCGGGGTCCTGCAGCACCACGGACTTCGTTGCCGGGTCGTAGCGCAAAGCGCTGTCGAGGGCAAAGCGGCCCTTCATTGCCTCGCGGAAGAACAGCCGGTTGTCCAGCGTGGCGTCGAACGTGATGCTGACGCGATTGCGCTGCGGATCGAGCAGCAGTTGCGGGTTGGCCAGCTGGATGTCGAACAACTGCATGTAGCGCTGGCTGAACGGGAACTTGCGCTCGAGCGCCGCCTGCAGCTGGCTCTGCGAGAAGGTGTAGTCATTACCGACCCACCCGCAGCCGGCCAGCCAGGCCGTCAGGGTCAGCGCGGCGGTGCCGCATGCCGCCAGCCAGCGCCGGCGAGAAATCGTGGCCATCCACAGGTCTCCAGGGTTGGGTCAGGCGCCGCGCGCCGATGCCGGCGCGGTCGCGACCTCAAGTTGCGTCAGCCAGTGCAGCGCCGCCTCGCGCGATTCGCCGCACATCTCGGCCGAGGGCCGCAGGCCGCCGCAGAAGGCGGGCCGCTCGGGGCGGCCGAACACCGCGCAGCGCATATCGGGCAGCAACTGCGCGCACGGCACGCCGGCCGGCTTGCCGTGCGGCATGCCGGGCAGCGGCGAGGCGATCGACGGTGCGATACAGCAGGCGCCGCAACCGGCACGGCAGGAAACGTCAGACTGGCAGGACATCGCAATGGTTCAGAACGGCTTCGGCGCGCGGCGGGCCGGGTGCGAAGCGTGGCTTGCGATCCCGCCCCGTCGCCGAGCGCGGCGCAAAAGCCAGTCGCCCGAGCCCCGCGCCAAAGCCGCCATTGTGCACCACCGCCCGGCCGCGGCCTGTGTTCCGGGCCACATGCCGGCGCCGAGCTTGACCGCTCCCGGGTCGCACACTACATTACTGACCCATCGGTTATTTATTTCGCCGCCCGTCCTGGCGCGGCGCTCCCCTGCAGTGAATCCACCGCAAGACCCACGCCTCGATGCCGGGGCTGGCGCCAATGGCAGTGCCAACCACGGCGCCAACGGCGGCGCCAACGACGGCGCCCCCGAAGCGCGACGCTGGTCGCGCCGCAAATCCGCCCGCCCGCAGGAGCTGGTGGCGGCGGCGCTCGAACTGTTCGTCGAGCGCGGCTACGCGGCCACGCGGCTCGAGGACGTGGCCGCGGCGGCCGGGGTGTCCAAGGGCACGGTCTATCTGTACTTCGCCAACAAGAAGGAACTGTTCAAGACCGTGGTGCGCGAGAACCTGGTGCCGGCGCTGGTGCGCGGTACCGACCTGGTCGACAGCTACGAGGGCTCGACGCCGGAGCTGCTGCGCGAGCTGCTGCGGGGGTGGTGGGGGCTGATCGGCGCGACGCCGGTGGCGGGCCTGACCAAGCTGATCATGGCCGAATCGGCCAACTTCCCCGATATCGCGCGCTTCTACCATGAGGAAGTGATGGTGCCCGGCGACGAGCTGTTCGCGCGCGTGCTGGCGCGCGGCGTCGCGCGCGGCGAGTTCCGCTCGCTGCCGGCCAATCCGACTACCACGCTGATCTGCGCCCCGCTGGTATTCCTGATGCTGTGGCAGCGCGCGTTCCGCATCGGCTCGGACACCGACATCGATCCCGAGGCGTTTCTCGAGAACCTGCTGCAGGTGCTGCTGTTCGGCCTGACCGCTGGCGCCGCGCGCGATACGCCGCTGCCGCCGCAGGCCGGGCCTTACGTCTGGGAACAGATCCGCGACGAGATGCACCAGCAAGCCCGTTCGCCAGGGGGCGACGAGCCGGCCGATCGAACGCCGCGCAACACCGTGCGCACCACCGTACGTGCCAACGTACGCGCAAACGGCCGCTCCACCCCGGCGGCCACTCCCGAACCGAAACCGAAGCGCCGCCGCACCGGCCGCGCCCCTGACGATGAAGATCTCGCGTAACAAGCTGCTGCTCGCGGTGTTGGGCCTGGCCGTGCTGGTCGGCGCCGGCGCGATGGTGCGCAAGGCCAGCGGCAGCAAGCAGCCGCCGGCCGCGGTGGCCGCTGCCCCGGCGGCCAACGTGATCGAGCTGCTGCAGGCCGATGTGGTCGCGGCGGGCACCCATGATCTGCGCGTGACGCTGCCGCTGTCGGGCAGCCTGCGCGCGCTGAACCAGGCCGCCGTCAAGGCCAAGGTCTCGGGCGAGGTGCGCGACGTGCTGGTGCGCGAGGGCGAACCGGTGCGCGCCGGCCAGGTGATCGTGCGCATCGATCCGACCGAATACCAGGCCAAGGTCACGCAGGCGCGCGGGCAGATGCTGGCCCAGCGCGGCCAGTACGAGAACGCGCGGCAGACCTATGACCGCAATCGCGACCTGGTCGCGCGCGGCTTCATCTCGAAGACCGCCTTCGACAAGTTCCAGTCCGAGCTCGACGTGGCCAAGGCCAATCTCGATGCGGCCGAGGGCGGGCTGGCGGTCGCGCAGAAGGCGCTGGCCGATACCGTGGTCAAGGCACCGCTGGACGGCATGGTCGCGGTGCGCTCGGTGCAGCCCGGCGAGAAGGTCTCGCCCGACACGGCGCTGCTGGAGGTGGTCGACCTGCGCATCCTCGAACTGGAGGCGCCGGTGCCGATGGCCGATGTGGGACGCGTGGCGATCGGACAGCCGGTGCAGCTCGACGTCGAGGGCGCGGGCCGCTTCGAGGGCAAGCTGGTGCGGATCAACCCGGCCGTCACGCAGGGCACGCGCAGCATCATGGTCTATGTCCGCGTCGACAATCCGGAGCACCGGCTGCGCGCCGGCATGTTCGCGCAAGGCGGACTGGTGCTCGGACAACGCGCCGGCGTGGTGTCGGTGCCGATCACCGCGGTGCGCACCGAGGGCGAACGCGCCTTCGTCTATGTGATCGAGAACGGCATGCTGGCCGAGCGGCCGGTGCAGCTGGGCATCCGCGACGACAGCACCGGCCTGGTCGAGATCGCCGGCGGCCTGGCGAGCGGCGCGCAGGTGGTGCGCAGCAATCTCGGCACCTTGCGGGTCGGCAGTCAGGTTCGCCTGGTCAAGGCCTGAACGAGCGGAGCGCCCGATATGTGGTTCACGCGTCTGTCGATCCGCAACCCGGTGATGGCCACCATGATGATGATGGCCTTCATCGTGATCGGGCTGTTCTCGTACCAGCGGCTGCCGGTCGACCAGTTTCCCGACATCACCTTCCCGATCGTCGTGGTGCAGACCGAGTACCCGGGCGCGCCGCCCGAGTCGGTCGAGTCCGATGTCACGCGCAAGGTCGAGGAGATCGTCAATACGATCTCGGGCATCGACGAGATCTTCTCGCACTCGTACCAGGGCACCTCGGTGGTCGTGATCAAGTTCGACCTGACCGTCGACGTGGCCCAGGCCGCGCAGGACGTGCGCGACAAGATCGCGCTGATCCGGCCGCAATTCCGCGACGAGGTCGAGGAACCGCGCGTGCTGCGCTACGACCCGTCCGACGCGCCGATCTTCCATCTGTCGGTATCGAACGCCCCCGGCTCCGCGCGCAGCCAGCGCGAGCTGACCACCATCGCCGACCAGATCGTGCGCAAGCGGCTGGAGACGGTGCGCGGCGTCGGCGCGATCAGCATCGTCGGCGGCACCAAGCGCGAGATCGAGATCCGCATCCGGCCGGCCCAGCTGGAGGCGCTGGGCATCGGCGTCGATCAGGTGATGACCGCGATCCGCAACGAGAACCAGGAGCTGCCCGCGGGCGAGCTGCGTTCCTCGGCGACCGAGACCGTGGTGCAGATCAAGGGCCGCGTGGTCGATCCGGCCGCGTTCCGGCAGATCATCGTCGCGCGCCGCGGCAATCAGCCGGTCACGCTCGAGCAGGTGGCCGAAGTGCGCGACGGCGAGCAGGAGCAGGAGAGCCTGGCCCTGCTCGGCGGCAAGCGCGCGCTGTTCCTGTCGATCGTCAAGGCGCAGGGGCAGAACACTGTCGATACGGTCGACGGCCTGGTGCGGATGACAGATGAGGTGCGCAAGCTGGTACCGGCCGGCGTGCAGCTGACCGTGATCAACGACAGCGCGCGGGGCATCCGGCGCAGCGTCGACGAGGTCCGCTCGACGCTGCTCGAAGGCGCCTTCCTGACGGTGGCGATCGTCTTCCTGTTCCTCGGCTCGTGGCGCAGCACGGTGATCACCGGCCTGACGCTGCCGATCGCCCTGATCGGCACCTTCGGCGTGATGTACGTCTTCGGCTTCACGCTGAACGTGATCACGCTGATGGCGCTGTCGCTGTGCGTGGGCCTGCTGATCGATGATGCGATCGTGGTGCGCGAGAACATCGTGCGGCACAACCTGATGGGCAAGGACCACCGCGCCGCGGCGCTGGACGGCACCGAGGAAATCGGCCTGGCGGTGCTGGCGACCACCTTTTCGATCGTCGCGGTGTTCCTGCCGGTCGGCTTCATGGGCGGCATCATCGGCCGCTTCTTCCATCAGTTCGGCATCACCGTGGTGGCCGCGGTGATGATCTCGATGTTCGTGTCGTTCACGCTGGACCCGATGCTGTCGTCGGTCTGGCACGATCCGGACCTGCACGGCACCGGCAACAAGCGCAGCTGGTACGGCCGCAGCATCGGCCGGCTGCTGGACTGGTTCTCCGCGCGGATGGACGCGCTCGGTCACGGCTATGGCGCGATGCTGGGCTGGGCGCTCAAGCACCGGCTGGCGACCGCGCTGATCGCCGTGGCGACCTTCTTCGGCAGCTTCGCGCTGGTGCCGCTGATCGGCACCGAGTTCGTGCCGAACGCCGACCTCGGCGAGACGCAGATCGGCTTCACCACGCCGGTGGGCACCGCGCTGGAGGTCACCGAGGCCAAGGTGCGGCAGGTCGAGGCCGCGCTGCGCGAATTCCCCGAGGTCGCCTACAGCTACGCCACCATCAATGCCGGCAACACCTCCGGCCGCAACAACGCGCTGGTGTCGGTCCGGCTGGTCGATCGCAAGCAGCGCGAGCGGACCACCGCGCAGCTCAATCCGCTGATCCGCGAGCGGATGAACCGCATCGCCGGCATCACGCTGACGATGGTCGGCATGCCCGATGGCGCCGGCGGGCAAAAGGCAATCCAGGTTTCGCTGCAGGGCGACGACCTCGGAGAACTGAAGCGGCTGTCGGAGGAGGCGTCGCGCCGGATGCGGGCGATTCCCGGCCTGGTCGATCTCGATTCGAGCATGAAGGACGATCGCCCGACCGTGGAGGTGCGCATTCGCCGCGAGCTCGCCTCGGACCTGGGCATCGGCATCACGCAGATCGGCAATGCGCTGCGGCCGCTGCTGGCGGGCGATGCGATCAGCAGCTGGCGCGCGCCGGACGACGAGAACTACGACGTGCGCGTACGGCTGCCGAAGGACGCGCGCACCGGCATGGCGGACCTGTCCGCGCTGATGATCGCCAGCACGCAGACCAACCCGGACGGATCGCCGAGGATGGTGCCGCTGCGCCAGATCGCCGAGCTGGTGCCCACCACCGGCGCCAACCAGATCAGCCGCCGCGACCTGAATCGCGAGGTCGAGCTGACGGCCAATACGGCGGGCCGGTCGCAGGGCGAGGTCGCGCGCGACATCCAGCATGCGCTCGACGGCATGACGTGGCCGGTCGGCTACAAGTACCGCTTCGGCGGCTCGACCAAGTCGATGAACGAATCGTTCGGCTATGCGGTGTCGGCGCTCGCGCTGGCGGTGATCTTCATCTACATGATCCTGGCCTCGCAGTTCGCCAGCTTCTTCCAGCCGATCGCCATCATGACGTCGCTGCCGCTGACGCTGATCGGCGTGTTCGCGGCGCTGCTGCTGTTCGGCTCGACGCTGAACATGTTCTCGATCATCGGCTTCATCATGCTGATGGGCCTGGTCACCAAGAACGCGATCCTGCTGGTGGACTTCGCCAACCAGGCCAGGCGCGGCGAGCATGGCAAGGCGCCGCTGTCGCGCGAGGCCGCGCTGGTCGAGGCCGCCCGCGTCCGGCTGCGCCCGATCCTGATGACCACGCTGGCGATGATCTTCGGCATGGTGCCGCTGGCCTTCAGCCTCGGCGAAGGCGCCGAGCAACGCGCGCCGATGGGGCAGACCGTGATCGGCGGCATCATCACCTCGTCGATCCTGACGCTGGTGGTGGTGCCGGTGATCTACACCTACCTGGACGATTTCGGGGCCTGGCTGGCGCGGCGCTGGCGTGGCAAGCCGGCAACGCCGACATCGCAGGGCGGAGCAGAAGCGGCCGCGGAATCAGACCCGATCCCCGCCACCGACTCCGCCTTGCCGGCCCCCGGGCGGCCTGCGAGCGCGGAATGACGGCCCGATGCACCCGCGCCGTGCGCCCCGCCCCCCGCGCCGGTCGGATGCCCCGGCGTCACGCCGGGGAGTTAAAATGTCGGGTTTGACGGAATTCCCCGGCCCCAGGCACCGCGCGGCCGGAACACGAAACAGATAGCGGTTGGCATAGCAAGGAAGGCAAGATGGACCTCGAAAAAGCCCGATTCAACATGATCGAACAGCAGATCCGGCCCTGGGACGTGCTGGATCAGGAAATCCTCGACCTGCTGGCCGTGGTCAAGCGCGAGCAGTTCGTGCCCACGGCCTACCAGGCCCTGGCCTTCGTCGATACGGAGATTCCGCTGCCGGGCGGCCAGAACATGCTGGCCCCGCGCGTCGAAGCACGCGTGCTGCAGGAGCTGGGCGTGCGCAAGCACGAGAACGTGCTGGAGATCGGCGCCGGTTCCGGCTACATGGCCGCGCTGCTGGCCCATCGCGCCCGCCACGTGCTGACCGTCGACATCCGCCCCGAGCTGGCCGCGCTGGCCCGCGACAACCTGGCCAAGGCCGGCATCGTCAATGTCGAGGTGGCCGAGGGCAACGCTGCCGAAGGCTGGCCCGCCGGCGCCCCCTACGACGTGATCTGCATCTCCGGCTCGCTGCCGGTGGTGCCCGAAGCGATCCTGTCGCAGATCAAGGTCGGCGGCCGCATCGCCGCCTTCGTCGGCACGCTGCCGGTGATGGAAGCACAGCTGATCACGCGCGTGTCGGACACCGAATACCAGACCGTCAATCTGTTCGAGACCGCGGTCGCCCCGCTGACCGGCATCAAGCCGCCGTCGCGCTTCCAGTTCTAAGCCGGAAACCATCATGCAGCAAATTACCGCCACCGAGTTGTCCCAATGGCTGGGCGACGCCAACCGCGCCAAGCCGGTGCTGCTGGACGTGCGCGAGGACTGGGAAGTCCAGACCTGCGCGCTGCCCGGCATCACGCATATCCCGATGGGCCAGATCGTCGCGCGCGCGGCCGAGCTGGACCCGGACGCCGAAGTCGTCTGCGTCTGCCATCACGGCGGCCGCAGCATGCAGGTGGCCAACTTCCTGGAGCGGCAGCACGGCTTCGGCAAGGTCTACAACCTGAGCGGCGGCGTGCATGCGTGGGCCGAGCAGGTCGATCCCGCGATGCCGAAGTATTGAGCGGACGCTAACCGTCGGCGCGCCGCGTCCGACAAGCTGGAGACGTCATGAGGGTTGCGCTGTGTCCCGCGCGGAGTGCCGCGCATGCTGTTGCGTCGAATGGTGTGTCGAAGGGTCTGTCGGACGGTCGGCTCGATCGCCTGCCGCACGGTCCATCGCGCGCCGTCTCCGGCGTGGCGCTGGCGCTGTGCCTGGCCGCCCTGCTGCCCCTGCCGGCCAGCGCGGCCGACCTGCTGCAGGTCTATCGCGAAGCGCAGTCCAACGACGCGCAGTTCGCCAGCGCGCGCGCCCAGCTTGCCGCCTCGCAGGAACGGCTGCCGCAGGGCCGGGCTGGCCTGCTGCCGCAGATCAACGGCGTGGCCGGTGTCACCCGCACCAAGATCGACCAGAGCGCGCCGATCGACGCCAACCGCTTCCTGAACAACAAGAACTGGGCGCTGCAGCTGACCCAGCCGCTGTTCCGCTGGGACCGCTGGGAAACCTACAAGCAGGGCGAACTGGCCGCGCTGGCCGGGGAAGTCACCTTCAGCCAGGCGCAGCTGGACCTGATCACGCGCACGTCCCAGGCGTATTTCGACGTGCTGGCCGCGCAGGACAACCTGTATCTGGCTGGCGCGCAAAAGCGCGCGATCGCCGAGCAGCTCGAGCAGGCCAAGCGCAATTTCGAGGTCGGCACCGCGACGATCACCGATACCAACGACGCGCAGGCCCGCTACGATCTCGCCGTCTCCACCGAGATCGCCGCGCAGAACGAGCTCGAAGTCCGGCGCGCGACGCTGCAGCAGATCACCGGCAGGCCGATCGACGAACTGATGGGCCTGCGCCCCGCCGCCGATATCCCCGGTCCGCAGCCCGCCGACGTCAATCTCTGGGCGCAGCAGGCCGAACAGACCAACCCGCAGGTCAGCCTGGCCCGCTACAACCTCGAGACGGCGCAGCGCGAATACAACAAGGCGCGCGCCGGCCACCTGCCCTCGGTCGACCTGGTGGCCTCCTACGGCTATCAGGATTCGTCGGGCCTGATACAGCAGCAGATCAACGTCGCCAGCCGCTACAACAGCGCGCAGATCGGCGTGCAGCTGACGATTCCGCTCTACGCCGGCGGCCAGATCCAGTCCCGGGCGCGCGAAACGCTGGCGCTGGCCGACCGCGCCGCCAGCGACCTCGAATTCGCTCGCCGCACCGCGGCGCAGAACGCGCGGCAGACCTTCTCCGGCGTGTCCAACGGACTGGCTCAGGTCCGCGCGCTGGAGGCCGCCGAACGCTCCGCGCAGACCGCGGTCGAATCGAACCGGCTCGGCTACGAGGTCGGCGTGCGCATCAACATCGACGTGCTGAACGCCGAGGCGCAGCTGTTCTCGACCCGCCGCGACCTCGCCCGCGCCCGCTACGACACCATCATGAACGGCCTGCGCCTGAAGGCCGCCACCGGCTCGCTCAGCGAAGACGATCTCGTGCAGATCAACACGCTGCTGACCCTGCCGCCGGGCTCGATGTACAAGCTGCCCGAGCCGCCGAAGGCCGCGGCGCCGGGGGCGAAGCCGGCGCGGACGGCAAAGCGCGGTTAGGCTTCTCCTTGCAGGCCTGTATCCACGCCTATGCCAATGGCGGACTGGCCGGGAAATTCCTTTGGATGAGGAAGGCAACATGCAAGAGAACGAGCGCAGTGGCGAACAGCCTTGGTTTGACCCTGACGACGCGCCTGTACTGGATGCCGACTTCTTCCGCAACGCCGGCCTCTACAAGGGAAATCGGCTGCTGCGCGGTGCCATGAATCAGCCATTGTCACCCGCCGAAGATCCGGCCCCAAGCAGAACCGGCAGTTGAGCCGCCTCCCGATCGCATGATCACCACCCTCGCCATCTCGAACTATCGCTCCATCCGCCAGCTGGTGATGCCGCTGGGGCCGCTCAATGTGGTCAGCGGGCAGAACGGCACGGGCAAGTCCAATCTGTATCGCGCGCTGCGGCTGCTGGCGGCGACCGCGCAAGGCGGGGTGGTGGCGGCGCTGGC
>JAPSLC010000071.1 GCA_031181345.1 Cupriavidus sp.
CTCTGATACTGCTGCATCATGGGGCGCTCACTATTCTTCGGGTATGCCGAAGTTAAGCGGGTTTATCAACCTTCCGCGACACGGCTTGACCGGTTAGCGGATTGCAAACAACTCTTGAAGGCCCCTAAGCAAACGGCACCACTGGGGTGCCGGCGCGCAGAAGCCCGGAAGGGCAAGTTGTGCGGGGAAGGACCTTAAGTCTTCACTGCGCGTAAGAATAGCACGTTTGCGCAAACGTCCATCGCTCTTTTCCGGTAGTGCAACACCGATCCAACGGTTTCCCGCGGTATTGCGCGACTTGCCGGTTTTCTTGCCCTGAAACCCTCTCGCTGTCAGGGAATGCTGTTGCGAAATGCCGTCGCTTTCTTTCAGCCGGCTTTCATTATTCCCCGTTTATATTCCGTCGCGCGGCGCGATACGGTCCACCGCATCGGTAATCACCGCATCGACGCCCCACGCCAGCAGGGACGCGGCACGTTCCGGATCGTTGACCGTATAGCAGGCGACCCGATATCCGGCCCGGTGCGCCTCTTCAATCACGTTCTGGTCCAGCTCCCGGTGGTTGGCATCCAGCGCGACGCAGCCCAGCCGCGCCAGCCGGTCCAGCCAGTCGGCCGGCAGCGTGTCGACGAGCATCGCTCGCGGCAGGTCGGGGGCAACCCGGCGCGCGGCCTCCAGCGCCGCCTCGGAGAACGACGACAGCAGCGGCGGCACGGCGGCGCCGGCCCACAGCGCCAGCGCGTCCAGCGCCACCGCGGCGCCGGTGCGGGCCTCGGTGCCGGGCACCGGCTTGATCTCGATATTGACGTGCAGGCCGTTGGCGCGCGTGTAGGCGGCGATCGCCGCCAGCGTCGGGATCGGTTCGCCGGCATAGGCCGGGCTGTGCCAGCTGCCCGCGTCGAGCTGGGCGAGCTCGCCCAGCGTCAGCGCATCGGCACGGCCCCGGCCGCTGGTGGTGCGCTCCAGCGTCGCGTCGTGCAGCAGCACCGGCTTGCCATCGGCCGACAGCTTGACGTCGAACTCGAACATCCGATAGCCGAACGAGGCGCCGTGGCGAAACGCCGCCAGGGTGTTCTCGGGCGCCAGCTTGCCGGCGCCGCGGTGGGCGATCGTGCGCGGATAGGGCCAGGGCGGCAACGTTGCCGCGGCGGTCATTGCATCGGCGGACTGGCGCTCGGCTGCCATCTCAAGCCTCGATCCGTTTGCCGCTGGCGTGGTCGAAGAAATGCAGATGATCGCTCGATGCCGTCACCGGCAGCTTCTCGCCCGCCTGCACCCCCATATGGCCGTCGAGCCGGACCACCACCTGCTGGCCGCCGAGCGTGCCGTAGGCGAAGGAGTCCGCGCCCAGCGCCTCGACCACGCGCACGTCGATCTGCGCGATGGCCTCGTGGGCCGCGCAAGGCTCCAGATGTTCGGGCCGCAAACCCAGCAGCGCCTGCTGCGGCAGGTGCAGGCCCATCGGCAGATGGCCCAGCGTGGCGTCCGATGGCTGGCCGTCCGGTCCGAGCACGCGCATCGGCGCGTCCGATGGCACCGTGCCCTGCCCCGCCTCGTTGCGTACCACCGGAATCAGGTTCATCGGCGGCGAGCCGATGAAGCCGGCCACGAAGATGCTGGCGGGCCGTGCATAGACCTCGAGCGGCGTGCCGATCTGCTCCACGCGTCCGCCGTTGAGCACCATCATGCGATCGGCCAGCGTCATCGCCTCGACCTGGTCGTGCGTGACATAGAGGCTGGTGGTGCGCAGGCGCCGATGCAGCTCCTTCAGTTCCAGCCGCATCTGCACGCGCAGCTTGGCGTCCAGGTTGGACAGCGGCTCGTCGAAGAGGAACACCGCCGGCTCGCGCACGATCGCGCGGCCCATGGCCACCCGCTGGCGCTGGCCGCCCGACAGCTGGCGCGGCTTGCGCTCGAGCAGCGGCGCCAGTTCGAGGATGCCGGCCGCATGGCGCACGCGCTGTTCGATCTCGGTCTTGGGCATGCCGCGGATCTTCAGGCCGTACGCCATGTTGTCGTAGACCGTCATGTGCGGATAGAGCGCGTAGTTCTGGAACACCATCGCGATATCGCGCTCGGCCGGCTCCAGCCGATTGACCACGCGCTCGCCGATATGGACCTCGCCGCCGGTGATGGTTTCGAGTCCCGCGACCATCCGCAGCAGCGTCGACTTGCCGCAGCCCGACGGGCCGACGATCACGATGAACTCGCCATCGTCGATCTCCATGTCGATGCCGTGCACGGCCGCGACATTGCCGGCGTAGGTCTTCTGAACGTTTCGGAGCGACAGTTTTGCCATGTGTTTCTGTTGTTCGGTTCGATATCGATCGACTCGGCCTTGTGCATTTGCTCCCCTCTCCCGCCCCTGCGGGAGAGGGGTTGGGGGAGAGGGAAACGGCGGCCGTTCTGCGAGGCGCGTTCGCCATGTCAAGCGCCCTTTGCCCTCTCCCCCGCCCTCTCCCGCCAGCGGGAGAGGGGAGAAAACCGTCGCTACTTCTCGGTCTCCACCAATCCCTTCACAAACCACTTCTGCATCAGGATCACCACCACCGCGGGCGGGATCATCGCCAGCATCACGGTCGCCATCACCAGGTTCCATTCGGTGGCGGCATCGCCCGAGCGCGAGATCATCTGCGTGAC
This sequence comes from Cupriavidus sp., assembly GCA_031181345.1. GTDB lineage: Bacteria > Pseudomonadota > Gammaproteobacteria > Burkholderiales > Burkholderiaceae > Cupriavidus. Next base: position 2,641 of record JAPSLC010000071.1, read on the forward strand.
GCCGACCACCACCGGCACCATCGACTTCTGCGTGGTGATCAGGAGCGGCCACAGGTACTGGTTCCAGCCGTAGATGAACTGGATCACGAACAGCGCCGCGATGCTGGTCTTGGACAGCGGCAGCAGCACGTCGAGGAAGAACCGCATCGGCCCTGCCCCGTCGATGCGCGCGGCCTCCGCCAGTTCGTCCGGCACCGTCAGGAAGAACTGGCGGAACAGGAAGGTTGCGGTGGCCGACGCGATCAGCGGCACCGTCAGGCCGACATAGCTGTCGAGCATGCCCAGGTCCGACACCACCTCGTAGGTCGGCAGGATGCGCACCTCGACCGGCAGCATCAGCGTGATGAAGATCATCCAGAAGAAGGTCTTGCGCAGCGGGAACTTGAAGTACACCACCGCGAAGGCCGAGATGATCGAGATCGCGATCTTGCCCAGCGAAATGCCCAGCGCCATGATCATGCTGTTCATCAGCATGGTCGACACCGGGGCCGCCGCCACGCCGACGCCGGAGAACAGCACGGTGCGGTAGTTCTCCAGCAAGTGCGGGCCGGGCATCAGCGTCATCGGCGCGTCCAGCACCTCCTCGGCCGTCAGCGTCGAGGCGACGAAGGTCACATAGACCGGGAAGGCCACGATCAGGATGCCGATGATCAGCACCACGTGGGTCAGGAAATCGAGGAAGGGACGCCGTTCTACCATGTGAGATACCTGTCTGCGGTCTTCATTCCAATCTTCATTCGTTGACGCTCAATACTGGACCCGCCGCTCGACGTAGCGGAACTGCACCACCGTCAGCGCGATCACGATCGCCATCAGGATCACCGACTGCGCCGCCGAGCCGCCGATATCCATGCCGCGGAAGCCGTCGTGGTAGACCTTGTAGACCAGCGTGTTGGTCGAATTGAACGGCCCGCCGTGCGTGACCGCGTCGATGATGGCAAAGGTGTCGAAGAACGCGTACACCACGTTGATCACCATCAGGAAGAAGGTGGTCGGCGACAGCAGCGGAAACACGATCGACCAGAAGCGGCGCCACGGTCCGGCGCCGTCGATCGCCGCGGCCTCGAGCAGGGAGCGCGGGATGCTCTGCAGCCCGGCCAGGAAGAACAGGAAGTTGTAGCTGACCTGCTTCCACGCCGCCGCGATGATCACCAGCAGCATGGCCTGGTCGCCGTTGAGCAGGAAGTTCCAGTCCACGCCCATCTTGCGCAGCACGTACGAGACGATGCCCAGCGTCGGATTGAACAGGAACATCCACAGCACGCCCGCCACCGCCGGCGCCACCGCATACGGCCAGATCAGCAGCGTCTTGTAGGCGACCGCGCCGCGCAGCGCGCGATCGGCGAAATAGGCCAGCAGCAGCGCGAACGACATGCCCAGCAGCGCCACCCCCGCCGCGAAGATCGCGGTCACGCGGAACGACTCGATGTAGTTCGGGTCGTTCCACAGCGTCATGAAGTTGGCCGCGCCGACATATTCGAGGCTGATGCCGAAGGCGTCCTGCTGCAGCACCGACTGGTACAGCGCCTGGCCCGCGGGCCAGAAGAAGAAGATCAGCGTGATCGCGATCTGCGGCAGCACCAGCAGATACGGCAGCCAGGGCGAACGGAAGACGACGCGTTTTTCCATGCGTGGCGAAGGCAAAGGAGCGCCGTCGCGGCGCCCCGGGGAAAATCAGGCCGCCGCCGGGCACGAGGACGCGGCGGCAGGTTCCGATGGAAATGGGGATCGCAGGCGGAGGACCGGCGCGCAAACCGCGACGCCGATCGCTGGCCGCCGCTTATTCCTTGGCGGTGCGCTGGAAGCGCTCGAGCAGATCGTTGCCGCGCTTGACCGCGGTATCGAGCGCTTCCTTGGGCTCCTTCTTGCCGGCCCAGACCGCCTCCAGTTCCTCGTCGACCACGGTGCGCACCTGGACCATATTGCCCAGCCGCACGCCGCGCGACTTGTCGGTGGTCTTGACGACCATCTGCTGCACCGACACGTCGGCGCCCGGGTTCTTCTCGTAGAAGCCGGACTTCCTGGTCAGCTCGTAGGCCGCCATCGTGACCGGCAGGTAGCCCGTGGCCTGGTGCCAGTCTGCCTGGATCTCGGGGCGCGACAGGAAGGTGAAGAACCTGGCCACGCCCTTGTATTCCTCGGGCTTGCGGCCGGCCATCACCCACAGCGAGGCGCCGCCGATGATGGTGTTCTGCGGGGCGCCCTCGACATCGGGGTAGTACGGCAGCTGCGACACGCCGAAGGCGAACTTGGCGTTCTTGCGTACGTTGGCCAGCGTCGCCGACGAGCCGGTGAACATCGCGCATTCGCCGTTGAAGAACTTCGCGCCCGACTCCGCCTTGCGGCCGCCGTAGCTGAAGTAGCCCTTCTTGACCATGTCCTGCAGATTGCCGATGTGCTTGACGTGCAGCGGGCTGTTGAACACCAGGCGCGTGTCGGTGCCGCCAAAGCCGTTGTTCTTGGTCGCGTACAGCGTGTTGTGCCAGGCCGAGAAGCTCTCGAGGTGGACCCAGCCCTGCCAGTCGGTGGTGTAGGCGCAGTTGCCGCCCGAGGCCTTGATCTTGGCCGAGTACTGCATCACCTCCGGCCAGGTCCTGGGCGGCTTCTCGGGGTCGAGGCCGGCCTTCTTGAAGGCATCCTTGTTGTAGTAGAAGACCGTGGTCGAGCTGTTGAACGGGAACGACAGCATCTCGCCCTTCGCGGACGTGTAATAGCCCGCCACCGCCGGGATGTAGACCTTCTGGTCGAACTTCTCGCCGGCTTCCTTCATCACGGTCGAGACCGGCTTGATCGCGCCCTTGGCGCTCATCATGGTCGCGGTGCCGACCTCGAACACCTGCAGGATGGCCGGGGCGCCGCCGGCGCGGAAGGCGGCGATGCCCGCGGCCAGGGTTTCGTCGTAATTGCCCTTGTTGACCGGCACGATCTTGTACTCGGTCTGGCTGGCGTTGAACTTGTTGGCGACCTCGTTGACCTTGTCGTTCAACGCGCCCTGCATCGCATGCCACCATTGGACTTCGACGGCGGCATGCGCGGCGCCGGTGGCGGACAGCGCGGCCACGGCGGCGGCCGCGGCGGCGAACTTGATGGTGATGGTGCGGGGGATGGTCATCGACGGCTCTCCTCGTTTATTGCGTCATCCAGTCGGAAAGCGGCTGAATGTATGCATTTTTTGTGACAAGCGGATGTTACTCCGCCAGCGCGCGCCGAGAAACCGAGCGTTTCTACCAATGTCCATGCGGCCTGGAGCCGAATCGGACCGGGGCGAAGGCAAGATGACAGCGCCGTGACATAGCTTAGGCGACGCCACATGCGAGGTACAATGCGCCGCCATGCCGACCCCCGAAACGCACCTCGCGCTCCCCGCCCTCCCCGACCTCCCCGTCTTTCCGGCCGCCCTGCCCGCCGCGGCGCTGCGCCGCGTGCGCGGCGTGCTGACCGACATCGACGGCACGCTGACCACCGCCGGCCGCCTGCCGGCCGCGACCTACCTGGCCATCGAACGCCTGCGGCACGCGGGCCTGGAGGTGATTCCGGTGACCGGGCGCTGCATCGCCTGGGCCGAGATCCTGACGCGGCTTTGGCCGGTCGACGCGATCATCGGCGAGAACGGCGCCTTCTACTCGCATCTGCGCGACGGGCGCCTGGTCACGCGCTTCATCGACGACGCCGATACGCGCGCGCGCAACCTGCGGCGCATCGACGAACTGGCGCAACGGATCCTGCGGGAAGTACCGGGCTGCGCGCTGGCGTCCGACCAGCACTGGCACGCGGCCGACCTGGCGATCGACCACGCCGAGGACGTCGCGCCGCTGCCGCCCGAGGCCGTGGACCGCATCGTCGCGCTGATGCGCGAGGCCGGCATGACGGCGACCGTCAGCTCGATCCATGTCAACGGCTGGTTCGGGAAGCACGACAAGCTGAGCACCAGCCGCCTGTGCGCGGCCGAGCTGCTCGGTGCCGACCTGGACGCCGAGCGCGACGAATGGCTGTTCATCGGCGATTCGGCCAACGATGCGTCGATGTTCGCCCACTTCCCGCTGTCGGTCGGCGTGGCCAATGTGCGCGAGATCCTGCCGCTGCTGCCGGTGCCGCCGGCCTATGTGACCGAGGCCGCCGGCGGCGAGGGCTTTGCCGAGATGGTCGACGCGCTGCTGGCGGCCCGGGACTCCGCCTAGCCGCACCGCCGCACCGCGGTCCGATCGGGCGCCGGCGGCGCCCCGGCGCGGGCATCAGCTCATGATGCCGATGTGCCAGGGCACGAACTCGTTGTCGCCCAGCCCCAGCAGCTCGCTCTTCGAGCGCTGCCCCGACGCGGTGCGCAGCATCAGCTCGAAGATCTCCTCGCCAACCTGCCCGATGGTCTTCTCGCCGTCCAGGATGGTGCCGCAGTTCAGGTCCATGTCGTCCTCCAGCCGGCGGTACATCGGCGAGTTGGTGGCCAGCTTGACGCTGGGCACCGGCTTGGCGCCGAACATCGAGCCGCGCCCGGTGGTAAACGCGATCAGGTTGGCGCCGCCGGCGATCTGGCCGGTGGCCGATACCGGGTCGTAGCCCGGCGTATCCATGAAGACCAGGCCGTGCTCGGTCACCGGCTCGGCATAGCGATAGACCGCCATCAGCGGCCCGGTGCCGCCCTTCATCGACGAGCCCAGCGACTTTTCGAAGATGTTCGCCAGCCCGCCCATCTGGTTGCCGGGGCTGACCTGCCCGTTGATCTGCACGTCGCGCCCGACCGAATACTCGTCCTTCCACCAGCGGATCCGCTCGACCAGCTTCTCGCCGACCGCGCGGCTGACAGCCCGCCGCGTCAGCGTGTGCTCGACGCCATAGATCTCCGGGGTCTCCGACAGGATCGCGGTGCCGCCGTGGCGCACCAGCAGATCGACCGCGGCGCCCAGCGCGGGATTGGCGGTGATCGACGAGAAGCCGTCGGAGCCGCCGCACTGCAGGCCCACCGTCAGGTGGCTGGCCGGCACCGGCCGGCGCTCGACGCGGTTGGCCTCGGGCAGCAGTTCCATCACCGCCGCGATGCCGGCCTCGATGGTCTTGCGCGTGCCGCCGCTGTCCTGCATCACGAAGGTCCGCAGCAAGGGACCGTCCTGCAGCGACTGCGTTTCCAGCAGGCCCTTGAGCTGGTTGCGCTCGCAGCCCAGCCCGACGATCAGCGCGCCGCCCAGGTTGGCATGGCGCGCGTAGCCGGCCATGGTCCGGCGCAGCAGGTCCATCGGCTCGCCGGTCATCTCCATGCCGCAGCCCAGCGAATGGCTGAAGGCCACCACGCCATCGACGTTCGGATAGTCGGCCAGCCGCTCGGGCGTGAACCACTCCGCGATCTTGCGCACCACGGTGGCCGAGCAATTGACCGTCGACAGGATGCCGACATAGTTGCGCGTGGCAACGCGGCCGTCGGGGCGCACGATGCCATCGAACGTCGCCTGGCGCGACGCCGGCACGCGCTCGACCGGCACATAGTCGCGGCCGTGGGCGTAGTCGCGCTCGTACTCCTGGAAGCTGACGTTGTGCGAATGCACGTAGCTGCCCGGCGCGATGTCGGTCGCCGCGAAGCCGATGCAGACGTTGTACTTGACGATCGGCTCGCCGGCGCGGATCGCCCGCGCGGCGATCTTGTGGCCGGCCGGCACCTGGCCGCGCGTGGTCCAGGCCTGGCCCGGCACCTGCGCGCCGATGCCGACATCGATGCGCGCGACCAGGACGTTGTCGGCGGGATGCAGGCGGATGCAGGGGCCCAGCAGGGTCTTGTCTTGGCGAACGGGGTGGCGAGCTTCCATACGGCGCTTGTTTCCGGGGTTCTTGGGGGAATGGAGATAGGAGATAGGTAGCAACCGTCCGGTCGTTCCCGCGCACGCGGGGACGACAACGTTTGTCAGCCTTCTGATCGGGATACGTGTTATTCCGGCCGGATATTCGACGCCTTGACCACCGCGGCCCATTTCGGGACTTCGCCGGTCATGAACTTGCCGAACTGCTCGGGATTGGTGCCCAGGATGTTCAGGCCCTGCTCGGCGAACTTGGCGCGCAGGCCCGGCTCCTTCAGCGCCTGCGCGACCTCGTCGCTGATGCGCGCGGCGATCGGGCGCGGCGTGCTGGCCGGCAGGAACAGCCCGTACCAGGTCAGCACCTCGAAATCCTTCAGGCCGGCTTCGGCCACGGTGGGCACCTGCGGCAGGCTCGGCGCGCGGGCCAGGCTCGAGACCGCGATCGCCTTCAGCTTGCCGGAGCGGATGAACGGCGCGGCCACCGGCACGTTGGCGAACATTACCGGCACGTTGCCGGCGATCACATCGGTCAGCGCGGCCGACTCGCCCTTGTAGGGCACATGCGTCAGCTTGATGCCGCTCATGGTGTTGAACAGCTCGCCGGCGATGTGCTGCGGCCCGCCCGGGCCGGACGAGGCGTAGCTGGTCAGCTTGCCGGCGCGCACCAGCTCGGCCATCTCCTTGACGGTAGTGGCCGGCACCGACGGATTGACCACCATCACCAGCGGCATCGACACCACCTGCGTGACCGGCATGAAGTCCTTCAGCGGATCGAACGGCAGCTTCGCGTACATGCTCGGCGCAATCACCATGGTCGACTGCGAGGCCAGCATCATCGAATAGCCGTCCGCCGGCGACTGCGCGACGTTCGACGCCGCGATGGTGCCGGTCGCGCCCGGCCGGTTCTCGACCACCACCGATTGCCCCATCTGTTTCGACAGCTGCGCGCCGAGCTGGCGCGCCACGATGTCCGCGCCGCCGCCGGGCGCAAAGCCGACCACCACGCGGATCGGTTTGCTCGGAAAGGCGTCGGTGGCGGCCGCCGCGGGGCCGGCCGCGAAGGCCATGATGGCCGTCGTGGCAAAGCCGGCCGCGCAGGCGTACAGGGCTTGGCGAAGGCGCCGGGATGGCGGGTTGGCGAACGTCATGGTTGTCTCCTTGGGTGTCGTTGTATGTGTTGTGTGTTGTTGTGTCAGGCCGCGAGCCGTTCCGCGCCAGGCATCGCGAACCCCAGCGCATCGAGCGCTTCGCCCAGCATTGCGCGCTGTCCTTGCTGCAACTCCATCAGCGGCGGCCGCACCGTGCGCCAGCCGTCGTCGGCGCTCTGCACCGCGATCGCCTCCTTCATCGCGGCGATCATCGGGAACTGCTGGAACGCCGCGCGCGTGCGGTTCAGCGCGGCCTGCCGCGCATCGGCATCCGGCGCCTGCCAGTTCGCGTACAGGTCGACGATCGGCGCGGGATTGACGTTGCCGGTGGCGGTGATGCAACCGGCCCCGCCCGCGCGCATCGTCTCGAGCAGGATCGCCTCGGTACCGGCAAAGACATCGAAGCCGCGCGCGCCGAAGCGCTCGATCATCGCGCGCGTGTTGGCCAGATCTCCCGAGCTGTCCTTGATGCCGGCCACGATCCCCGGATAGGCGGTCAACAGCCGGTCGATCAGGTCCAGGCCCAGCGGCACCTGGCTGACCGCGGGGATGTGATACAGGTAGACGCGCAGCTGCTTATTGCCGACCACGCCGCCGACCGCCTCGATGACCTCGGCAAAGGCGCGGAACAGGCCATCGTCGCTGACGCCCTTGTAGTAGAACGGCGGCAGCATCAGCACGCCGGCACAGCCCGCGGCGACCGCGTGACGCGTCAGCGCGATCGCGTCCGGCAGCGCGCAGGCGCCGGTGCCGGGCATCAATCGATCCGGCGAAATGCCGGCGTCCAGCAAGCGGTCCAGCAGGCCGCGCTTCTCGTCCAGCGACAGCGAATTGGCCTCGGAGTTGGTGCCGAACACGGCCAGCCCGACGCCCTGCTCGATCAGCCAGCGGCAGTGCCGCACGAAACGCTGCGCGTCGGGCGCATAGGCGGCGGTGAACGGCGTGAGCACGGGGGAAAAGACGCCGCGTGGGCGGGCTGACTGGGTCATGGCTGTCTCCGGGGATGGGCGCTCTGTTTGTCGTCCCCGCGAAGGCGGGGACCCAGTGGCTTCCATGGCGCTGAAAGACGCTGGGTTGCCGCCTGCGCGGCAACGACAGTGAGAGCGATGCAGGCCTTGTCGGTGGCCTGATCGAATGGAGCCCATTCTAGGAACCGCCACCCCGCGAAAACAGCATCGAACGGCTGCTTCAAACGATAATGTTTTTTGGGTTCGTGCCAGACCAATGCAGCGGGCGCCCTTTGCCAGGATCTGCCGCGCCCATCCCACTACGACAACAACGAGAACGAGAGACAACAAGAGGCCCCCGCCGTGGACATTCGCTACCTGCAGAGTTTCGTCGCCGTGGTCGAGCACGGCTCGTTCGCCGAGGCGGCGCGACGCCTGGGCCTGACGCCGGCCGCCATCGCGGCGCGCGTCAAGGCGCTGGAAGAATCGCTGGATACGCCGCTGGTGCAGCGCGCCGGACGCACCGTGGTGCCGACGCAGGGCGGCCTGCGCATCCTGCCGAAGGCGCGCGCGGTGGTGCGCGATGTGCGCGACCTCAATGCGGTCGCGCACGACGACAGCCTGCTGGGCGAACTGCGGCTGGGCGTATCGACCTCCGCGCTGACGGGTCTGCTGCCGCCGATCCTCAAGCGCGTCTACGCCGCGCATCCGCAGTTGAAGATCTTCGTCGAGCCGGGTTCGTCCTCGCACCTGTACCGCCGCATCGTCGGCGGCGATCTCGATGCGGGCATCATCGTGGCACCGCAGTTCGCGATCCCCAAGGCGTTCGAGTGGCACGTGCTGGTGCGCGAGCCCTTCATCGTGCTGGCGCCCGCATCGATGGCCGATCGCGGCGCGCACGAGCTGCTCGCCACCGAGCCCTTCATCCGCTACGACCGCGGCATGTGGGGCGGCATGGTGGCCGACCGCTATCTGCACGAGCACAACATCGTGCCGCACGAGCGCCTCGAGATCGATGCGCTGAACGCCATCGCGACGATGGTGCACCAGGGCATCGGCGTGTCGCTGGTGCCGGACTGGACGCCGCCCTGGCCCGAAGGCATTCGCGTCGCGCGCATTGCGCTGCCGGGGCGCGCGCCGGTGCGGCAGGTGGGCCTGTTGTGGTCGCCGCACGCCGCGCATGGCGCGCTGTCGCGCACGCTGCTAGAGCATGCGGCGAGCGCGACCGGGCAGCGTTAGCGCACCGCCCGGCTCGGCCACCGGGATTGCAGAGGGATTGCCCCGGCGATTGCCGCGGGGATTGCCCCCCGGGCTTGCCGCTAGTCGGGCGCCCCCGGCGTCCTGCCGCGCGTCTCGGGCGCGCGCAGGAAGTCGAAGTCGACGCCTCGGTCGGCCTGCGTCACCGACTGCAGGAACAGCTTCATATAACCGCGCGGCGCGCTGGGCTCGCGCACCGGATTGGCCGCACGGCGCCGCTCCAGCTCGTCGTCCGCGACCAGCAGGCTGAGTTCGCGGCGGCTGACGCTCAGCCGGATGCGGTCGCCGGTGCGCACATGCGCCAACGGTCCTCCCACCGCGGCCTCGGGCGTGACATGCAGCACCACCGTGCCGAACGCGGTGCCGCTCATGCGCCCGTCCGAGATGCGCACCATGTCCTTGACGCCCGCGCGCGCCAGCTTGCGCGGAATCGGGATATAGCCCGCTTCCGGCATGCCGGGCGCGCCCTTCGGTCCGATGTTCTTCAGCACCAGCACATCGTCGGCGTTGACGTCGAGCTCGTCGCTGTCGATGCGCTCGACCAGGTCCTGCGAGTTCTCGAACACCACCGCGCGGCCCTCGTGCTCCATCAGCCCGGCATCGGCCGCGGACTGCTTGATGATCGCGCCGCCCGGCGCCAGGTTGCCGCCGAGCACCGCGATGCCGCCTTGCGGATAGATCGGATCGGCGATCGAGCGCACCACGTCCTGCGCGAAGCCGGGCCCGGCAGCGTCGAGCTCCTCGCCCAGCGTGCGTCCGGTCACCGTCATCGCGTCGAGCCGCAGCAGCGGCCGCAGCTCGCGCAGCAGCGTGGCCATGCCGCCGGCCTTGTGGAAGTCCTCCATGTAGTGCTGGCCGCTGGGCTTCAGGTCCAGCAGCACCGGCGTCTCGCGGCCCATGCGGTCCAGCGCCTGCATGTCGATGTCCAGCCCCATGCGTCCCGCGATCGCGGCCAGGTGCACGATGCCGTTGGTAGAACCCCCGATCGCCAGCAGCACGCGCATCGCGTTCTCGAATGCGGCCGGCGTCAGCACCTTGTCGATGGTCAGCCGCTCGCGCGCCATCGCCACCGCGCGCGTGCCGGTCAGCTCGGCGATGCGGATGCGGTCGGCGGTGACGGCCGGCGGCGTGGCGGCGCCGGGCAGGCTCATGCCCATCGCTTCGGTCAGGCAGGCCATCGTGCTGGCGGTGCCCATCACCGAACAGGTACCGACGCTGGCGACCAGCTGGTCGTTGACCTGCGCGGTCTCGTGCGCGTCGATCTCGCCCGCGCGGAACTTGCCCCAGTAGCGGCGGCAATCGGTACAGGCACCGACGCGCTCGCCGCGATGCGAGCCGGTCAGCATGGCGCCGGTCACCAGCTGGATGGCCGGCACGCCCGCCGAGGCCGCACCCATCAGCTGCGCGGGCACGGTCTTGTCGCAGCCGCCGATCAGCACCACCGCGTCCATCGGCTGCGCGCGGATCATCTCCTCGGTATCCATCGACATCAGGTTGCGCAACACCATGCTGGTCGGCGCGGCGAAGCTCTCGTGGATCGAGATGGTCGGAAACGGCATCGGCAGCCCGCCCGCCAGCAGGATGCCGCGCTTCACGGCCTCGATCAGCTGCGGCATGTTGCCGTGGCACGGGTTGAAGGCGCTGCCGGTATCGGCAATGCCGATCACCGGCCGGTCGAGCGCGCCATCGGTATAGCCCGAGCCCTTGATGAAGGCCTTGCGCAGGAACAGCGAGAAGCCCTGGTCGCCGTAGTTGGTCAGGCCTTTGCGCAGGCCGCTGTCGGGCTGGGTATCGCGTGCGTTGTCGTCGCCGGATGCGGGCGTCCTGGGTGTGGTGCTCATCGTCGGTGCTTGCGTGTGTGGGGTCGGTTGGATTGCATGGCAGGGCGGCAGGCGGCCCTCAGCTGTCGGACTCGATGCCGGCGTCGGTGATGACCTTCTGCCAGCGGCTGACCTCGTCGCGCAGGCGCTCGGCGGCCTTGTCCGGCGTGGTCGCGGGCAAGGCGTAGACGCCCTGCTGCAGGAACTGCGCCTTGACCGCCGGCATCTCCAGCATCTTCGCCAGCGCGGCGTTCAGGCGCTGCACCACCGGCGCCGGTGTGCCGGCCGGGGCCAGCACGCCGAAGGTCGAGCTGACGTCGAGCGCCGGCATGCCGCTCTCGCCGGCCGCGGGCACATCGGGCAGCATCGAGATCCGTTTTGCCGCCGCCACCGCGACCGGCCGCAACTGGCCGCTCTTGATGAAGGGCTGCGCTGCGGGCACGGTCTCGACCATCATGTTGACCTGCCCGGCGACCAGGTCGGTCATGGCGGGCCCGCTGCCCTTGTACGGCACGTGCACCATGTCGACGCCGGCCTCCTTGCGGAAGATCTCGGCGGCCATGCGCTGCGGCGCGCCGGCGCCCGAGCTGGCGTAGTTCAGCTTGCCCGGATGGGCCTTGCCGTACTGGATCAGCTGCTGCAGCGTGGTGACCGGCAGTTGCGGGTTGACCACCACCACCAGCGGCACCGAGCCGATCACCATCACCGGCACGAAGTCCTTCAGCAGATCGTAGCGCAGCCGGCCCTTCTCCAGCGTCGCCATCGTCGAATGCGAGGTCAGCGCGCCCATCAGCAAGGTGTAGCCGTCCGGCGCGCTCTTGGCGACGGCCTCGGCCCCGATATTGCCGCCGGCGCCGCCGCGGTTCTCGACCACGACCTGCTGGCCCAGCGCCTCGCTCAGCCTGGCGGCGACGATGCGGCCGATCACGTCGGTGGCGCCGCCCGGCGGATACGGAATCACCAGGCGCACCGGCTTGTCCGGGTAGGCGGCCAGGGCCGCGGGAGCGGGCAAGGCCCACAGCGGCGCGGACAGCGCGAGCAGGCCGGCGCGCAACCAGGTGCGGCGGCGACTGCGGGATAGGCGGGTCGGCTTGGTGGTCATGGGGTCTCCTTGTCTTGCTCGTTCGTCTCGTTATGCCGGCGCTGTCTTCGAGCCCAGCATGAAAACGCAGGGCACGGCGCGCCGTGACGGCAAGTGTGGAGACCAGCGGCAGGCGGAAGAAGCGGTTGCCGCACCGATTAACCAAAAAATTATTTTGGTTTGGCGTTCTGCTGCGCGCCGGGCATGGTCCGACCCGGTCGGCAAATCGCATCGCGAGACGGCAGATCATCCATCGAAGTTTTCGATGCTCAGCGCCAAAATGATTCGCTTCATATTCGGGAGTCCGGCTCAGTACAATCGGCTCCGATTCCCGTTCATCCCCTGACACCATGACCGAATTCGTGATCCCGCCCCATGAACAGGCCAGCGTCGCCGTCGCCGGCAGCGACGCCCGCTTCCCCATCCGCCGCGTGTTCTGCGTGGGACGCAACTACGCCGCCCATGCGCGCGAGATGGGCAAGGACCCGGACCGCGAGCCGCCGTTCTTCTTCACCAAGCCGGCCGATGCGGTGGTGCCCGCGCAAGGCACCGTGCCCTACCCCCCGCTGACGGACAACCTGCACCACGAGATCGAAATGGTGGTCGCGATCGGCAAGGGCGGCACCGACATCGCGGTCGAGCGCGCGCTGGACCACGTGTGGGGCTATGGCGTCGGCGTGGACCTGACGCGCCGCGATCTGCAGGACGTCGCCAAGTCGATGAGCCGGCCGTGGGACTGGTCCAAAGCCTTCGACGCGTCCGGTCCGTGCGGGCCGCTGCAGCCGGTCAGCGCGGTCGGGCATCCGGCCCAGGGCCGCATCTGGCTCGAGGTCAACGGCGAGGTGCGCCAGCAGGGCGACCTGAACGAGATGATCTGGCCGGTGGCCGATGTCATCGCCTATCTCTCGCAGAGCATGGCGCTGGCCCCCGGCGACCTGATCTTCACCGGCACGCCGGCCGGCGTCGGCAAGCTGCAGCCGGGCGACGCCGTGCGCGGCGGCGTGGCGGGGCTGAGCGAGTTCGCGTTTACGGTCGGCGCGCGCCGGGGCTGAACGCGGACGCCAATTTCGCTGTCATTCCCGCGCAGGCGGGAATCCAGCGACTCGCGGAGGCCACTGGGTCCCCGCTTTCGCGGGGACGACAACCGTCGGCAAAACAGGCGCTGGGCGCTCAGTCGAAACCCAGCTCCTGCAGCTTGCGCGTGATGGTGTTGCGGCCGATGCCGAGCCGGGTCGCGGCTTCGACGCGGCGGCCGCGCGTGACGCCCAGCGCAGCCTCGAGCACCGCCTTCTCGAAGCGGCGGGTGAGCGCGTCCATCACTTCGGGCTGGCCGGCTTCCAGCATCGCGCGGGCCTCGCCGGCCAGCAGGCTTTCCCACCCGGGCGCGGGCGCCGCGACCGAAGCCGGCAGCGATGCGCCGGCGGTGCCGAAGCCCGGCGCCATGCGGCCACCGTAGCCCGCAGCATCCGCCTCGGCGACGAGCGAGGCTGCGCCGTCGGCGGCAAACCCGCCCGCCGCCGCACCGGCCAATCCGTTGGCCAATCCGTTGGCCAATGCGCCCGCCTCGACCGCTTCGCCGCCGCCCTGCGCCTCGCGCTCGACCACGCGGGCCGCGCCATAGCTGGCCATGCCGGCCTGCCCGTCGGGCGCGCCGCCGATCATCTCGCGCGGCAAGTCCTTGACTTCGATGGTCTGCGCCGGCGCCATCACGGTCAGCCAGTTGCACAGGTTCTCCAGCTGCCGCACGTTGCCCGGGAACGGCAGCGTGCTGACATAGGCCAGCGCTTCGTCGGTCATCCGCTTCGGTTCGACGCCGAGCTCCTTGGCGCTCTTCTGCAGGAAATGCCGTGCCAGCAGCGTGATGTCCTCCGGCCGCTCGCGCAGCGGCGGCAGCCGCAGCCGGATCACGTTCAGGCGGTGGAACAGGTCCTCGCGGAACAGCCCTTCCTTGACGCGCGTTTCAAGATTCTGGTGGGTGGCGGCGATCACGCGCACATTGGCGCGCAGCGGATTGTGGCCGCCCACGCGATAGAAGTTGCCGTCCGACAGCACGCGCAGCAGCCGCGTCTGCAGGTCGAACGGCATGTCGCCGATTTCGTCGAGGAACAGCGTGCCGCCCTCGGCCTGCTCGAAGCGGCCGCGGCGCATGGTCTGCGCGCCGGTGAAGGCGCCGCGCTCATGGCCGAACAGCTCGGACTCGAGCAGGTCCTTGGGGATCGCCGCCGTATTGAGCGCGATGAAGGGGCCGTTGGCGCGCGGGCTGTGCTTGTGCAGCGCCCGCGCGACCAGCTCCTTGCCGGTACCGGACTCGCCGGTGATCAGCACCGTCACGTTCGACTGCGACAGCCGGCCGATCGCGCGGAACACGTCCTGCATGGCGGGCGCCTGACCGAGGATTTCCGGCGCATCCAGCAGGCGGTCTTCCATCTCCTCCTCGCGCAGGCTTTCCTCCAGCGCGCGGCGGATCAACTCGACCGCCTTGTCGACGTCGAAGGGCTTGGCCAGGTATTCGAAGGCGCCGCCCTGGAAGGCCGCCACCGCGCTGTCGAGATCCGAGTAGGCGGTCATCACGATCACCGGCAGGCCCGGATGGCGGCCCTTGATCGCCTGCAGCAGATCGAGCCCCGAACCGCCGGGCATGCGGATGTCCGAGATCAGGACCTGGGGCTCGTCGTCCTCGAGCGCCGACAGCACGTCGCGCACATTGGTAAAGCTGCGGGAGAGCAGGCTCTCCCGGGCCAGGGCCTTTTCCAGGACCCAGCGAATAGATTGATCGTCGTCGACTATCCAGATCGGCTTCATGTGCGTCGCTTGTCTGCTCGGTGTTTCGGAGGTCCGCCTTCGCTGCGCTGACTACCCGGCGCCCGCCATTCGTCCTTGGGGGGCGCCATCGATCGTGAGCCCGTCTCGGGCCGTTCAGCGCAGCGGCAGCAGGATGCGGAAATCGGTACAGCCGGGCCGGCTCTCGCATTCGATCAGACCCTCGTGCTGCTGCACGAAGGTCTGCGCCAGTGTCAGACCGAGCCCACTGCCGCCATCCCTGCCCGAAACCAGCGGGTAGAAGATGCGTTCGCGAATATCCTCGGGAATGCCCGGCCCGTTGTCGATCACATGCAAGTCCAATGCCAGCTTGTACAGCCGCTTGGCGATCGTGACCTGGCGCGCGACCCGCGTGCGCAGCACGATCTGCGCATCGCCGCGCGCGATGCGCTCGGCCAGCGCCTGCGCCGCGTTATGGACGATGTTCAGCACGGCCTGGATCAGCTGCTCGATGTCGCCGGACAGCTCGGGCAGGCTCGCGTCGTAGTCGCGCACGATCTCGAGGCCGTTGGGGAATTCGGCCAGCACCACCGAGCGCACGCGTTCGAGCACCTCGTGGATATTGAGCTCGCGCACGATATGCGGATGCCGGTGCGGCTCGAGCAGGCGGTCGACCAGCGTCTGCAGCCGGTCCGATTCCTTGATGATGACCTGGGTGTATTCGCGCAGGCTGCGATCGGGCAATTCGAATTCCAGCAACTGTGCCGCGCCGCGGATGCCGCCCAGCGGATTCTTGATCTCGTGGGCCAGATTGCGGATCAGCTCCTTGTTGGCCGAGGTCAGGTCGAGGATGCGTTCCTCGCGTTCGCTGCGGACCTTCTGCTCGTTGAGCAGCACCTCGACCAGCGCGGTGCCGGGGCTCGCGTCGATGCCGCCGATCACCACATGCGCGTGCATCGGCTCGCGCAGCGGCGGTTGCAGGACCACGTCCTGGCGCCGCGCATCGACCTGGCGCGCCAGCACCGAATCGATCATCGCATCGAGCTCGTCGGCACGGCCGAACAGCGCCGACAGCGACAGCTCCAGCATCGACTTGCGCGAGAGGCCGAAGCTCGCCTCGGCCGCCGGGTTGGCGTAGACGATCCGCATGCCCGGCTGCGCGACCAGCAGCACGGGGTTCGGCATCATGTCGAGCCCGGCGGCCAGCGCGGCCACCGCAGGCGACACCGACGACGCGGCTGGCGCGAGTTCCTCGTCGGCCGGCGCGCGGTCGGCGCCGCCGACCTTGCGGGAAACGCTGCGAATCAGGCGGCGCATCGATCGATCCTCAATCCTCAGTCCTTCAGGTTGGCCAGTTCGCGCCGCAGCGCGGCGGCATTGGCCTCGCTGCGGGCGATGTCCTCGCGCAGCGAGGCGGTGCGGTCCAGATAGCGCTGGTAGTTGCGCTCGTCGCCCTGCCGCTCGGGCTGGCCCTCGTTGAATTGCGCGCGCAGCGCGGCCAGCTTGGCCTGCTCGCTGCGCAGTTCCTCTTCCAGTACCGCGCGGCGCTCGCCGTCGCGGCGGCGCTGCGTGGCCGCGTCGATGCGCGGGAAGTTGGCCGCGGTCGCGCCATCGATCGGCGCCCCAACACTGCCGCCGCCACCACCGCCGCGAGTCGCCTGCCGGGTCACCGGCACGCTCAGCACCTCGGGCAGGTCCAGGCGCTTGCAGCCCTTGCCGCCGTTGCCGTTGCGGTATTCGGGCACGCCCTTCGGGCCGCTGCAGACGTAGATCTCCGAGCCGTTCGACGCGGACTGTGCCGCTGCGGGCAACGCGCCCAGCGGACCGAGCGCCGCCACAAGCGCCGCAATGCCCAACAACAGGGCGGCCGGTGCACCGCCCCGGGGTAGCGGGGCGGGTTCGGCACCGAGGCGGTGCGGCAGGTGGAACGAAGGCGGGGTCGCGGTCATGGACGGGCGTCGCATCGGCAGGGATCGGGATCGGAGGAAGCCCAATTCTAGCGAGCCAAACAAAAAGGGACAGCCGAGGCCGCCCCTTCCTGGTGCAACTAGCACGATGTGCTGACAGCGAGCTGCTTACAGCGAGTAATACATCTCGAACTCGAGCGGATGGGTGGTCATGCGGAAGCGGGTCACTTCCTCCATCTTCAGTTCGATGTAGGCGTCGATCATCGTGTTGCTGAACACGCCGCCGCGGGTCAGGAACTCGCGGTCCT
>JAPSLC010000120.1 GCA_031181345.1 Cupriavidus sp.
ATCTGGCGCTGCGCGAGCACGAACATGTGCCGCTCTACGAAATCCAGCGTTGGGCCAGTCAAGGCGGACAGGCGCTGTTCGACTCGATCCTGGTGTTCGAGAACTACCCGGTCGATGCCGCGCTGCGTCAGCGCGAGCAGAACGGCCTGAAGCTGGGCGACGTCAGCCATGCGGCCACCACCAACTACCCGCTGACGCTGGTGGTCTCGGCCGGCGCGACCCTGGATATCGTGTGCAGCTATCAGTGCGAAGCGTTCTCGCACGTTGCCGTCGAGCAATTGCAGCGGCAATACATTGGCGTGCTGAAGCAAATTGCCGCTGCACCGACGACGCGTATCGCCGACTTGAAGTTGCTCGATACCGAACCCCACGAGCCGTCGGCCGATGGGAATGCGCCGGATCAGCGCTATTCGGCGGCCGAGGCGGTTCACGTCGCCATCGCCAGCCAGGCGACCCAGCGCCCCGACGCCATTGCGGTGCGTTGTGGGCAGCGTGCCGTCAGCTACGGCGAGCTCGATACCGCCGCCACGCGTCTGGCCTACGCCTTGCACGCAGCCGGTGCGGGCGCGGAGACCGTCGTCGGCGTGGTGCTCGACCGCAGTCCGGATCTGATCGTGCGGCTGCTCGCCACGTTGAAGGCCGGCGCCGCCTACCTGCCGTTGGACCCGGAGCTGCCGCGCGCGCGCATCGAGCAATTGCTCGAGGACGCCGGCGTCGAGGTCGTGCTGACTTCGAGAGCCCTCGCCGGCCGGGTCGATACCACGCTACCCGTCATCGCGATGGAAGACATTGGCGAACCGGAAGCGGTGCAGTTGCCTCAAGTCGATCCCCGCCAACTCGCCTACCTGATCTACACCTCCGGCTCCACCGGCACGCCCAAAGGCGTCGCCGTCGAACACGGCCCCCTGGCGATGCACTGCCACGCCACGGCCGCGCAATACGGCATGGGGCCGGATGACCGCGAACTGCACTTCCTGTCGTTCAACTTCGATGGTGCCCACGAACGCTGGCTGGTGCCGCTGATCGCCGGCGCCCAACTGGTGCTGCGCGACGACTCCTTGTGGAGCGCCGAGCAGACCCTCGACATGATTGCTCGCGAAGGCGTGACCAACGCCGGCTTCCCCCCGGCCTACCTGCAACGGCTGGCCGAAGCGGCCACCGAGCCGGTGCCGCTGCGCCTGCTGTCCTTCGGCGGCGAAGCGATGTCGCGCGAGGCGTTTGCCCGCATCAAGCAGAAGTTCCTGGCCGGCACGCTGATCAACGGCTATGGCCCCACCGAAGCGGTGGTCACGCCGCTGGCCTGGGTCGGACAGCACGACACCGACTGCCCGAGCGCCTATGTGCCGATCGGCCGACCAGTTGGCGACCGCACCGCCTACGTGCTGGACGGCGACCTCAATCCGGTGCCGGTCGGCGTGGCCGGCGAACTCTATATCGGTGGCCTTGGCCTGGCGCGCGGCTATGTCGGGCGGCCAGGACTGACGGCCGAGCGCTTCGTGCCGGACCCCTTCACGCCGGGCGCCCGCATGTACCGCACCGGCGATCTGGTCCGGCGCTGCCGCGACGGCAGCATCGAGTACGTCGGCCGGCTCGACCATCAGGTCAAGATCCGCGGCTATCGCATCGAACTGGGCGAGATCGAAGCACGTCTGCGCGCGCACGCCGCCGTGCGAGAAGCAGTGGTCGTGGCTCACGATGGTCCGGGCGGAAAGCAACTGGTTGCCTATGCCGTGCCGGTTGAAGACCAATCGGGCCTTGGCACCAAGCTGAAAACCTATCTGGAAGGCTGCCTGCCTCCCTATATGGTGCCCGCGCAGATCGTGCCGCTGAACCAGTTGCCGGTCACCTCCAACGGCAAGCTCGACCGCCGCGCCCTGCCAGAGCCGGTATGGGAGACGCACACCTATGTGGCACCGCGCAACGACATCGAGACATTACTGGCGACGATTTGGCAGGAGGTGCTCGGCGTCGAGCGCGTCGGCGTACACGACGACTTCATCGAACTGGGCGGCCACTCCCTGCTGCTGACACAACTGGTTTCCCGGCTGCATCGCGAGTTCGGCAACACGCTGACGCTGCGTCAAGCGATGGCGCTCCCCACCGTGGCGGAGCTTGCCGACTACATCGCCCAGCAGCAAGCGACCGGTGCCACGGTGAACGTCGCCAGCCAATTGCAGACCATCGACGACCTGATGGCCGACCTCGAGACTTCCTAATCCAATGAACGATCAGCAATCAAGCCGGGACCTGATCCGGCGTTTCGTCGGCCTTCCGCCCGAGAAGCGGACGATCCTGCTCGAGCGGCTAGGCCAGCAAGGCATTTCGCTGTCGGTGCTTCCGATCACGCCCGAGTGGCGACTGGCCACCAGTGATCTGCCTCTGTCCGCCGCACAGCAGCGGATGTGGTTCCTGTGGAAGCTGGAACCTGCTGGCAGCGCCTATCACCTCGCGGGGATGCTGCGTCTGCGCGGCCTGGTGGACGATGCCGCCTTGCAGCGGACCTTCGATGCGCTAGTGGAGCGGCACGAAAGCCTGCGCACGACGTTCCATCAGGATGGCGAGCAGGCGGTGCAGCGCATCCATCCGCCCTCTTCCCTGCCGCTCGCCATCAGCGATCTGCGCGACATTGATGCGGCGCATGGCGAT